>NZ_JBFTNF010000196.1:0-306 GCF_056397345.1 Cupriavidus sp. 05N38 | reverse complement strand
TAAGCTAACCAGTACTAATTGCCCGTAAGGCTTGATCCTATAACCAGTGTGTTTCTCCTGGTATGACGTATCGCGTGCCGCTAGCAAAGCTCGGCCGATACCTCGCAACCTGACTACATCCCTATTTGCTGTGCTGGCTCAACCCCAGCGCGGCACACCGTTTATGCCTGGTGACCATAGCGAGTTGGAACCACCCCTTCCCATCCCGAACAGGACCGTGAAACGACTCCACGCCGATGATAGTGCGGATTACCCGTGTGAAAGTAGGTAATCGCCAGGCTCTCCCTTGAAACCCCTCAGTACGCA
>NZ_JBFTNF010000195.1:0-349 GCF_056397345.1 Cupriavidus sp. 05N38 | reverse complement strand
GCCAGAGAGGCCGTTTTTCCAGAAACAGCGTGGCCTGCGCTTTCATGCCGCTGGAGAGCGCCAGGGGCTTGCCCTGATAGCTGAAGCGGCTCTCTTCAAGCGACACGATTACCTTGTAATAGGGTTCGATGACGCCGTCGGTGCGCGGAAGCGTGTTGTACTTGCCCATTTCCTGATAGGAAGCCGGCACGTTGGAAATGGACAGGATGCGGCCCGGAAACTGGCCATATTTCTCGAAGGGGAACGCTTCATAACGCAGGTTGATGGCGTCGCCAGGATGGACATAGGGCATGCTGGTGTTGGGCAGCCACAGCATCAGGTAATAACGGTTGCTGCTGGCGGGCGTCAG
>NZ_JBFTNF010000194.1:0-350 GCF_056397345.1 Cupriavidus sp. 05N38 | reverse complement strand
CAAGCTCGATCTGGTCACCACGCTGGATTTCCGCATGTCCTCGACCTGCGTCTATTCCGACATCGTCTTGCCGACCGCGACCTGGTACGAAAAGGACGACATGAACACCTCGGACATGCACCCGTTCATTCACCCGTTGTCGGCCGCCATCGACCCGGCGTGGGAATCGCGTTCCGACTGGGAAATCTACAAAGGCATCGCCAAGGCCTTTTCCAGCATGGCTGAAGGGCATCTGGGCGTTGAGAAGGACCTGGTGACCATCCCGCTGATGCACGACAGCGTCGGTGAACTGGCTCAACCTTTTGGCGGCACCGACTGGAAAAGCGCCGGCGTGGCCCCGGTGCCAGGCA
>NZ_JBFTNF010000193.1:0-363 GCF_056397345.1 Cupriavidus sp. 05N38 | reverse complement strand
GCATAGCACCCTCGTGGTTTCGTGGTAGGCCCGTGGACCGGGGCGCGGGTGTCAGCGGGTACTCCCGCGCGGGAGCCACCGCGCCCACCACGAAACCAGCGCCGTTCCCATGCCCTGCCCACCCGCCCCGGTCGCGGTGGTTTCGGGGTCAGACCTATGATGGCGAACACACTGCCTGTCCGGCCATCTGCCGTTACCGGCTTAAGCGGCCACGGCATAGCACCCTCGTGGTTTCGTGGTAGGCCCGTGGACCGGGGCGCGGGTGTCAGCGGGTACTCCCGCGCGGGAGCCACCGCGCCCACCACGAAACCAGCGCCGTTCCCATGCCCTGCCCACCCGCCCCGGTCGCGTCGCGGTGGTTTC
>NZ_JBFTNF010000192.1:0-364 GCF_056397345.1 Cupriavidus sp. 05N38 | reverse complement strand
GCATTGCGCTTGCTCGACTGCATGCCTGGCAATCATGCCAAGACGATCGGTGCGGACAAGGCTTACGACACGCACGACTTTGTTCAGGACTGCCGAGCGCGCAGGGTGACACCTCATGTAGCGCGCAACGACGCGCGAGCTGGCGGCAGCGCAATCGATGGCCGTACCTCGCGGCACGAGGGATACCGAGTGAGCCAGGTCATCCGCAAACGCATCGAAGAGCACTTTGGCTGGGGCAAGACGGTCGGACGGCTTCGCCAAACCGTATATCGGGATACCGAGTGAGCCAGGTCATCCGCAAACGCATCGAAGAGCACTTTGGCTGGGGCAAGACGGTCGGACGGCTTCGCCAAACCGTATATCG
>NZ_JBFTNF010000191.1:0-367 GCF_056397345.1 Cupriavidus sp. 05N38 | reverse complement strand
GTCCAGGTTAGCGCAATCGGCACGGTAAACGAGCTCGATTCTGAAGTCGTTAAACTGGCCGGAGAGCTCATGGATTTTAATTTTGTTCTGTACCTCGCTGCTGATTGAACAGCGCAATACCAGAGAGACGCCTTTACCCGCAGCAACGCTTGAAAACAGCACGGGATAAGAGCCGCACTCGACAATTCGTCTTGGGGTGATACGGCCTTCTTTGAACAAAGTGGTATAGTTGCGGGTCGAGGTTGCACACTTTTTGCTGCTAAGCATAAAAACTTCGTCATCCAGCGTGGAGATATCCGTGATGGTCGGAAAATCCTTTTCTGTAATGATGACCAGCTCGCTGGATAGCAAAGTCGACCGCGTATGC
>NZ_JBFTNF010000190.1:0-373 GCF_056397345.1 Cupriavidus sp. 05N38 | reverse complement strand
CTTTACAATTGTTTGTTGCATATTTCCACTTCCCCTCTATCCACATCCGTTGGTGTTTCCGGAAATTGTATATTAATATAGTGAGGATAAGGATTTATATTCTCAAGATTATGTTCTAAAATTAATATTCCATTTTCGTTGCTAGTTTCCTTAAATCCAGCTAATCGGTACGTAACAAACATCATACGGTTACGGTCAGTCTGTCTAAACTCAGCCAAAAAGCGTTTACCTGCCTGTTTTGTTCTTTCCATTAGATATGTGAGGAGTATAGTACCAACGCCACGGGACATTACACGACAAGACATGAGAAGAAGTTTTAGGCAGTCGGCTTCCTCCGTCCTTTTTACAAGTGTTAAACCAATCTTCCCATAGG
>NZ_JBFTNF010000189.1:0-387 GCF_056397345.1 Cupriavidus sp. 05N38 | reverse complement strand
GGCTGTGCCAGTTATCGACCGCATGGCCGATAAAGGCATCATCCACAAGAACAAGGCAGCTCGCCATAAGAGCCGCTTGAATGGCCACGTCAAGGCTCTGAGCCTTGCTGCTGCCTAAGCGATAAGCTTGTTGAAAAACCGACCTCAGGGTCGGTTTTTTATTGCCTGCGATTTGGCAAGCACACCCCCAAAAAAAATGCGGGAGCGAGCCTGCTCGCGATGGCGGCACAGCAGTCAACAATGATGTTGAATGTTACAGCCTCATCGCGAGCAGGCTCGCTCCCACAGGGTACTGCGTCAGATTATTGGGCGTGCGCCCACGGCAAGATCGGAATCGCGGTCACCGCATTCTGCGGACTGCCTTCGATCAGGCGATCGCTGTAGACC
>NZ_JBFTNF010000188.1:0-392 GCF_056397345.1 Cupriavidus sp. 05N38 | reverse complement strand
CCATTGGGCTGATGAAGGTCGGCTGTATTGCTGCGAAAACGGCAGGGCGCCGCAGGCTTGTCAGCAATCTGGAAGCCGGGCTTCCGCCCGGCTTCCACGCTTACTCAAACAGATTTTTATGCAGCGCCTGCACCACCTGTTCGGCGTCGTTGCCCGGCACCAGGAAGCAGAGGTTATAGCTGCTTGCGCCATAGCAGATCAGGCGCAGGTTAAACGGCTCCAGCACGCCGAAGACCTCTTTGCCGACGCCGCAGGCTTTGGAAAGCTGATTGCCGATCAGCGCCACCAGCGCCAGATTCTCTTCTACCTCTACGCGGCACAGCGAAGAGAGCTCGGTCAGCAGCGCCTGAGTCAGCAGGCCATCGCTGTTGGAGGTGGAGCCAGTGGTATCC
>NZ_JBFTNF010000187.1:0-397 GCF_056397345.1 Cupriavidus sp. 05N38 | reverse complement strand
GTCCTGACCCCGCGCAACAGCCAGCTGATCGTCATCGACCACCAGCCCCAGATGGCCTTTGGCGTGCAGTCGATGGACCGCCAGACCATGAAGAACAACGTCGTGGGCCTGGCCAAGGCAGCGAAGATCTTCGACGTGCCGACCACGATCACCACCGTCGAAAGCGATTCGTTCTCCGGCTACACCTACCCCGAGCTGCTTGACGTGTTCCSTGGCAAGGAAACGCTGGAGCGCACCTCGATGAACTCGTGGGACGACCAGAAGGTGCGCGACGCACTGGCCGCCAACGGCCGCAAGAAGATCGTCGTGGCCGGGCTTTGGACCGAAGTCTGCAACACCACCTTCGCACTGAGCGCCACCGAAGTCTGCAACACCACCTTCGCACTGAGCGCCATGC
>NZ_JBFTNF010000186.1:0-401 GCF_056397345.1 Cupriavidus sp. 05N38 | reverse complement strand
GAGTGGGAGTTCATCCGCCGCTACATGAACGAGGGCGGCCTGTCGGCCGTCCCGAAGCCGCGCATCAGCTCGCAACTGCCGCTGCCGTGGCAAGCCTTCATCGCGCAGTTCGAGGCCTTGGGGCCCTTCCTGCGCGAAGGCGGTCCCCTCATCTGGGTCGGCTGCCTGATGATTTCGCCGGCTTTCATCATCCTCGGCTTGTCGCACTGGGCATCGCTGCTGCTGTGCTGGCGACCGCGCTGGCCCAAAGTCATCCGCGAGGCCGGCCTGCCGGGCAAGCCCATACCCGCCTTGTCCACTGCCGACAACTACCCGCCAGACATCCGCGAGCAGCTATTGGCCAACGCGCACCGCTGGGCCGTGCGTCCTGGTCGTCGGCGCCCAGATCGCAAGCACGTCGC
>NZ_JBFTNF010000185.1:0-434 GCF_056397345.1 Cupriavidus sp. 05N38 | reverse complement strand
CGTCGGTTTGCTCCTGGCGAAGGCCAGGATCGTCCCCGCCGCTTCGGCGGTGAAGGCGATGACCGCCAGCGCCGTTTCACCCCCGGCGAAGGCCAGGACCGTCCGCGTCGTTTTGCTCCTGGCGAAGGCCAGGACCGGCCCCGCCGCTTCGGTGGCGAAGGCGATGATCGCCAGCGCCGCTTCACCCCCGGCGAAGGCCAGGACCGTCCGCGTCGGTTTGCTCCTGGCGAAGGCCAGGATCGTCCCCGCCGCTTCGGCGGCGAAGGCGATGACCGCCAGCGCCGCTTCACCCCCGGCGAAGGCCAGGACCGTCCGCGTCGGTTTGCTCCTGGCGAAGGCCAGGATCGTCCCCGCCGCTTCGGCGGTGAAGGCGATGACCGCCAGCGCCGTTTCACCCCCGGCGAAGGCCAGGACCGTCCGCGTCGTTTTGCTCC
>NZ_JBFTNF010000184.1:0-445 GCF_056397345.1 Cupriavidus sp. 05N38 | reverse complement strand
CCGACCGCTGCAACCTCGTCAACCGCTTCTGCGCCTTCTTCAGCGCACGCGGCGTCGCATAACGTTTGCCATCAGAGCAGACGATTTCCTTGACGTTGAGGTCGACGCCGGTGACCGGGCGGCGAGYCGCCGGCTCAATCCAGCATATGTCCACCTCCTGCTGCAGCGACAGATACCAGCGYGTGCCATCGCGTGACACCGTGGCGCCCATTATCTTGCCGCCGAACCGCGGWGCCTCTTTCATCCTCACCTTGCCCAGCACGGGCAGACGTACCTGCCTCTCACCTACGGTCAGCTTGTCGTTGGCGACGTAGAAAGCATCGCGCGCCTCTCCCTTCCGCTTGAAGACAGGGCGATAAGCATTCTTTCCCCTTTTTACGTCGTCGAAGAACTTGCTCCAGGCCTTGCTCAGATTGGCAAAGGGCTGCGCATGCGAGTCACGATG
>NZ_JBFTNF010000183.1:0-447 GCF_056397345.1 Cupriavidus sp. 05N38 | reverse complement strand
TAAGCGCTTGCCTTTGACGACCAATCCCAAGGTACAACAGTAAATGGTGGAGGATGACGGGATCGAACCGACGACCCCCTGCTTGCAAAGCAGGTGCTCTCCCAGCTGAGCTAATCCCCCMATACTGCTGCGAGGCTCAACATCGAACCATCGTCCGTAACTTGGTGGGTCTGGTAGGACTTGAACCTACGACCCCCGCCTTATCAAGACGGTGCTCTAACCACCTGAGCTACAGACCCTTGGCTGTAACAGCAAACAAACCGATAAGTGTGAACGCTTGAACGCTTCTGCGCGCTTTTGAAAGGAGGTGATCCAGCCGCACCTTCCGATACGGCTACCTTGTTACGACTTCACCCCAGTCATGAACCCTGCCGTGGTAATCGCCCTCCTTGCGGTTAGGCTAACTACTTCTGGCAAAACCCACTCCCATGGTGTGACGGGCGGTGT
>NZ_JBFTNF010000182.1:0-447 GCF_056397345.1 Cupriavidus sp. 05N38 | reverse complement strand
GCCCTCGGCGTCGGCGCCTCCAAGGCCCAGACCGTGTTCCACCACGTGCTGCCGCTGGCCATGCCCGGCGTGATGACCGGCGCCATCCTGTCGCTGGCCCACGCCCTGGGCGAGACCGCCCCGCTCCTGATGATCGGCATGGTCTCGTTCGTGCCGGGCGTGCCGGAAGGCTTCACCGGCGCCTCGACCGTGCTGCCGGTGCAGGTGTTCATCTGGGAGAACGCTTCCGAGCGGGCCTTCCACGAGCGCACCGCCGCGGCCATTCTCGTCCTCCTGATCTTCATGATCGTCATGAACGCCGCGGCCGTCATCCTGCGCCGCCGCTTCGAACGCCGGTGGTAGGATCCCGATGACCTTCACCCATCCCAAAGCTCCGGCCCTCGTCCAGGGACACGCCATGCCGACCCAGAACCGCGACGCCTCCGTCGCCGCGCCCGTCATCCACAC
>NZ_JBFTNF010000181.1:0-449 GCF_056397345.1 Cupriavidus sp. 05N38 | reverse complement strand
TGGTGGGGCCTGTGGTTCTGCCCGCATCCTGCCGTTACCGGTATTGGCGGTCGCTATCCTGCGAGCGGCGCTGGATTCGTGGTGGCGCTGCATGATGGTGTGGGCCCAGGTAGGTCAAGCTGCTGCCGCGACCGGGGCGGATGGGCACGGCGTGGGAACGGCACTGGTTTCGTGGTGGGCGCGGTGGCCCCTGCGCGGGAGTACCCGCTGACACCCGCGCCCCGGTCCACGGGCCTACCACGAAACCACGAGGGTGCTATGCCGTGGCCGCTTAAACCGGTAACGGCAGATGGCCGGATAGGCAGTGTGCTCGCCATCATAGGTCTGACCCCGAAACCACCGCGACCGGGGCGGGTGGGCAGGGCATGGGAACGGCGCTGGTTTCGTGGTGGGCGCGGTGGCTCCCGCGCGGGAGTACCCGCTGACACCCGCGCCCCGGTCCACCGGCC
>NZ_JBFTNF010000180.1:0-450 GCF_056397345.1 Cupriavidus sp. 05N38 | reverse complement strand
AACCTGGGCCGTTCCGGGACCGTGACCGAATCGCAGGAAGGCACCGACGCCGTCGTCCATGCGGCCCTCGACGCCGGGATTACCTTCTTTGACGTCGCGGACACCTACGGCCGGGAGCCGGGCCTCAGCGAGACCATGCTCGGCAAAGCCCTGGGCGCCCGCCGCGGCGACGCGGTCATCGGCACCAAGTTCGGCATGGACATGCGCGGCGCCAATGGCGAGGACTTTGGGGCGCGCGGATCCCGCCGCTACATCATCAAGGCAGCGGAAGCCTCGCTGCGCCGGCTCGGCACGGACTGGATCGACCTCTACCAGTTCCACACCCCGGACCCGCTCACGCCCGTCGAGGAGACGCTCTCGGCCCTCGATGACCTCGTCACCAGCGGCAAGGTCCGCTACATCGGCCACTCCAACCGCGCCGGCTGGCAGATCGCCGAGGCCGAATACGTG
>NZ_JBFTNF010000179.1:0-465 GCF_056397345.1 Cupriavidus sp. 05N38 | reverse complement strand
CTTCGTGCCCTTCGTGCCGGTGTTCAGCACCGTCAAGGTCGACTCGACCTTCAATGCCTCGCAACTGATCGGCCAGACCCAGAGCGTGGTCAACATGAACGGCAACAACGCCGCCTTCGTGGACGACATCAAGTCGCATGTCAACTCGACGCAGAACGCCCAGAACAACATCTATCGTTGAACCGCCCGGCAGACGCGGAGGCGGCCCCGCCACCTCCGCCGGCAACCAGCCAATCAAGAGCATCCCAAGTTATCCCGTGAAGCCAAGGAGAACCAACATGTCCCTCATCGTGCGCGACCTCGCCCTGACCCAAGAACTCGACAGCAAGTCCCTGGCCGCGGTGCGCGGCGGCGCCAATACCTGGATGCAGGGACTGGGCCCGGCGGCCAACGTCAATGTCAACGTCAACCAGAACATCCTCCAGCTGCAGAGCGTCAACGTGAACACGCTCAAAACACGCTCAA
>NZ_JBFTNF010000178.1:0-471 GCF_056397345.1 Cupriavidus sp. 05N38 | reverse complement strand
CGTTCACCTGCGGCGATGCCATGCCGCACAACTCGTCGATGTCCGTGGGAAAGGGCGTGTAGGGCACGTTGTACTGGATGCATGCTTCCACGCTGTCGGGAAACGCGTTGATCAGCAGCCAGCCCAGCCACAGCGGAAGGGTGATGGGCACCCACAACATGCCGTGCGGCTTGGCCAGCGTGCGRCGCAGGCCGGCGTACCAGTCGCGGTAGGGYTGCAGYGTGGCCTGTTTSYGGYTGGGTCGGCGCGGTAGCGGCGGCGGTTCGGGCAASGCCGCAGGGCCATGGGCCATGAAGGCTTGCAGGTAGGACCACAATGATTTGGCCGAGCGATCGCCGTCGAACAGACCCAGGTTGCCGCAGGCCGCGCAGATTTCGGTCGACGGGTCCATCGTGTAATCGACCCCGATCAGGTACAGCGGATGCCGGCTGGCATAGCCACTGGCAGACACGATGGGGATGTAGCCGGCCA
>NZ_JBFTNF010000177.1:0-478 GCF_056397345.1 Cupriavidus sp. 05N38 | reverse complement strand
ACTCAGTGATGTGCGGATTCGGTTGGCGCGCTCGGTGGGGCCGCGGCAACATCAGCGATAGATGTTGTTCTGGGCGTTCTGCGTCGAGTTGACATGCGACTTGATGTCATCCGCGAAGGCCGTGTTGTTGCCGTTCATATTGACCACGTTCTGGGTCTGGCCGATCAGTTGCGAGGCATTGAAGGTCGAGTCGACCTTGACGGTGCTGAACACCGGCACGAAGGGCACGAAGCCGGTGCCGCCGCGCACGGTGCTCATGGCGTGGGCGTCGAGTTCTTCGGTGACGGACAGGTCCTGGATGGCGATGGTAGTCATGGTAGYTCTCCGGTACTCAGTGATGTGCGGATTCGGTTGGCGCGCTCGGTGGGGCCGCGGCAACATCAGCGATAGATGTTGTTCTGGGCGTTCTGCGTCGAGTTGACATGCGACTTGATGTCATCCGCGAAGGCCGTGTTGTTGCCCGTTCATATTGACCACG
>NZ_JBFTNF010000176.1:0-510 GCF_056397345.1 Cupriavidus sp. 05N38 | reverse complement strand
GCAGTCCGCCATAGAGAGCGGCAAGTTCTTCTTGCGTATCCTCGTATGGTTTTTCCCCATTGAACTTGGGTCCGCGATACATGGTGTGTTTGCACCATTTTTGCAGGGCGTCGTCATCGAAAATGGCAATGAATGCGCTAACGGCCAGTACGATCCAGGTGCCACGAAGCAGGATGCGCCGCATCAGTAGGGCGACGGTTTCCTTGCCCAGGAATGCGGCAGATCTGGCTAGAGCGCTAAGCAAAGGAGACCAACGAGAATAAACTGCGCGCTCGGCTAACAATTTGAGCATCGGCCCCGCCGCTGCAAATGCGATGCTGGCCTGACTCGCGATCATGGTGAGCGTCACCGTGAAACGGGTCAGATAAGCCGCAGTCAACCCACGATTTCCGTGCCTTCGGGCTTCGTCTGCATCGGACCAGTCGTACCTAGCGAGATAGATGCCAACTGCCGTAGCCAACGCCCCACCCCATATCTTGAGTCCACCAAGAAAGACCGTAGCGCCCACGC
>NZ_JBFTNF010000175.1:0-606 GCF_056397345.1 Cupriavidus sp. 05N38 | reverse complement strand
GTGTCGGCGTGTTCGAGCACGATCTGGTAGCCGCGCTCGCCGTGGATTTCGTCGGAGACGATATGCAGGTCGAAGAACTCGACTTCTTCGTCGGTGAAGTTGTACTTGTCGCGCAGGGTGGGGGTCTGCTTGCGGTAGATCGAGGGGACCTGGGACTCCAGGCCGACCACGAGGCCGGCGACGGCGACGATGGGGTCTTCGCGCATGGCCACGGCGTAGCACCAGCTCTGCAGGCCGCGGGTGGTGGGGGACATATTGTCGGGATCGACGACGCGCTCGCGGGTGGTGCCGCAGGCTTCGGCGAAGCGCACGAGCAGGTCGGTGTGGCGGTCGCCGCCGATTTCCTCTTCATACATATTGGCCAGCAGGAAGTCCTTGGCTTCGGTGAAGCGGTCGGGRGTGCGGGCGTAGATGTAGGCGAGGTAGTCGGCGAAGGGTCCGACGTAGTGATAGTGGTTCTCGGCCCAGCGGGCGAGGTGATCGCGGGAGAGCTTGCCGCTGGCCCAGGCGACGCTGAAGGGGGCCTTGTTGGCACTCTTGCCCTTGATGGCGTTTTCGAGAGCGGCACGGAAGTCTTCGCGGTTCATGAGTTCGGGCATTGGGGGG
>NZ_JBFTNF010000174.1:0-677 GCF_056397345.1 Cupriavidus sp. 05N38 | reverse complement strand
GGCCGTCGGGGACGGGAGCAAGGTTCGCCTGCGCATCGGGCACAAGCACGTACTCCGCCTGCGTACCATCGATGGTATTGCCGAAGCGCCAGCCACCGGCCGGCTTGTAGCCATGTCCGTGYGACTGGCCGTCCTGTGAAGGTAGCCCGTCCTGGCAAGCATAGGAATGGAAGCTGGGGCAGATCGCCCCGGCGATCACGCGCTGCCCTTCCCGGTATCCCTGGACTTCCCTGCCGAGTTTTTCGATCACGCCCACGGGCTCGTGCCCGCTGGTCAGGCCGGGCTTGACCGGATACTCACCTTTCAGGATATGAATGTCCGTACCGCAGAGGGTGGTGGTAGTGATACGGACCAGCGCGTCAGTCGCGCCGATATCCGGCACTGGCTTGTCTTGCAGGACAATCTGTCCGGGCTCGATAAATACCGCTGCCTTCATGTTGATCATCGCGTTCTCCTGTTCAAATTGGGTTTCCCCTAAGTGTCATGCGCCCTGGCGATCTTTCGCTAATCGCGGGGCGCGACGGGGATCGTAACCGTCCGCTGAAGGCCGTGTAGACGCGTAAGGTGAATGTATCCAGAGTAGTCACCATCAGAATTTGGTGGGGACTACTTTGGAGTCTGTGGCAAAACGGGGCGGTCGCCTGCACGGGAGCCGCAATCACCCGATTGAACTCAAA
>NZ_JBFTNF010000173.1:0-728 GCF_056397345.1 Cupriavidus sp. 05N38 | reverse complement strand
TGCATCGTGACTCGCATGCGCAGCCCTTTGCCAATCTGAGCAAGGCCTGGAGCAAGTTCTTCGACGACGTAAAAAGGGGAAAGAATGCTTATCGCCCTGTCTTCAAGCGGAAGGGAMAGGCGCGCGATTCTTTCTACGTCGCCAACGACAAGCTGACCGTRGATGAAAGGCARGTACGTCTGCCCGTGCTGGGCAARGTGAGGATGAAAGAGGCACCGCGGTTCGGCGGCAAGATAATGGGCGCCACGGTGTCACGCGATGGCACRCGCTGGTATCTGTCGCTGCAGCAGGAGGTGGACATATGCTGGATTGRGCCGGCGRCTCGCCGCCCGGTCACCGGCGTCGACCTCAACGTCAAGGAAATCGTCTGCTCTGACGGCAAACGTTATGAGACGCCGCGTGCGCTRAAGAAGGCGCAGAAGCGGTTGACGMGGTTGCAGCGGTCRGTGTCGCGCAAGATGGAAGCGCAGAARCAACGTATGGGCCTAGGTRAAAAGGGCCGGATTCCCAMGGGGGTGCGTCTTCTCCCGTCCAAGAACCGTGAGAAGGCATCGCGAAAGCTCGCTGATCAGCATCGAAAGATCAGGTGCATTCGCAATGACTTCACGCACAAGATGACGACCTCGCTCRCACGTGAAAACCAAACGTTGGGCATCGAGGACTTGTCTGTGCAGGGAATGACTGCAAGCGCCAAGGGGAGTGTCGACAAACCGGAGTGTCGACAAACC
>NZ_JBFTNF010000172.1:0-763 GCF_056397345.1 Cupriavidus sp. 05N38 | reverse complement strand
CAACTACCCGCCAGACATCCGCGAGCAGCTATTGGCCAACGCGCACCGCTGGGCCGTGCGTCCTGGTCGGCGCCCAGATCGCAAGCACGTCGCAAAGACGTAATGGAGATAGCATGGCAACCCAATCCGACCTGCGCTTCACCTTCGCCGTCATCGGCGGGGTAGACTTTGAGGTCATCGAGTTCGATCTCGACGAAGCCCTCTCCGAGACCTTCCGCCTCGACGTGCAGCTGACCCACGCCGACCCCGACCTCGACTTCGCCACCATCCTCGACCTGCCGCCCTGCTCACCCTCTGGCGTGGCGACGAACCGGTGCGCCATGTCCATGGGCTGGTCAGCCGCTTCGAGCAAGGCGACACCGGCTTTCGCCGCACACGCTACCGCGCCGTGGTCGAGCCCGGCCTTGGCTGGCTGCTTGTGTTCGAGGCCGCCCTGTTCGGCCACAAGTGGCTCAAAGGGACCAAGGACGAAAAGGAAAAAGCGGAGTTGGCCGCCGCCTTGACAACCTTCGCGGCCGGTCTGGAAGTGTTGGCCTGCGGCACGGAGATCGTGCTGCGCCAATATGCCGCCGCCAGTACGACGGGYGTGGGCGCTACGGTCTTTCTTGGTGGACTCAAGATATGGGGTGGGGCGTTGGCTACGGCAGTTGGCATCTATCTCGCTAGGTACGACTGGTCCGATGCAGACGAAGCCCGAAGGCACGGAAATCGTGGGTTGACTGCGGCTTATCTGGGAAATCGTGGGTTGACTGCGGCTTATCTG
>NZ_JBFTNF010000171.1:0-847 GCF_056397345.1 Cupriavidus sp. 05N38 | reverse complement strand
GCCCATCACCCTTCCGCTGTGGCTGGGCTGGCTGCTGATCAACGCGTTTCCCGACAGCGTGGAAGCATGCATCCAGTACAACGTGCCCTACACGCCCTTTCCCACGGACATCGACGAGTTGTGCGGCATGGCATCGCCGCAGGTGAACGTCGATGCCTAGCATCATGGGGACCACACCATCCGCACCTTTAGGCTGCTGCTTCTTCAGCGCCTCCATCGATCCTGCCAAGCCGGAGCCAGTGGGGACGCGACAGTGAAAGAGGAAACCATCAGGCGACTTCCGCCCAGCCTGCGTCTGGGCGGCACACCGCTCTATCGGAACCACGCCACCAGCGAGCCGCCCAAACCCGATGGCGTGCGTCGCGTCAATGATCAGTGCGTCGAACTGGAGACCTATGCGAATTTCACGCGGACCAGTACAGCGAGCTTTATTGGCATGTCAGTCGTTGTAGCGATCATAGGCTCACTATTCAGTTTCTGGGCAATTGGTATGGAGGCCCTAACGGCGAAGGACATCGTCTACACCGCTTTGTGTAGCTTGCCTGTGTTAGCGTTTGGATTTTGCTTCTACTTTGCCAGCGGCGCGCATCGCACCCGTGGCGCCTTCATCCGCATTCATCGCGGCACGCGCAAACTCTATTTCATTTTCCCCGGCAAAGAGCGCCTGCACGTGCTCGACTGGAACCAACTCGAAGCCCTGGCCGGCTACATCCCCATCGTGTCTGCCAGTGGCTATGCCAGCCGGCATCCGCTGTACCTGATCGGGGTCGATTACACGATGGACCCGTCGACCGAAATCTGCGCGGCCTGCGGCAACCTGGGTCTGTTCGACGGCGATCGCTCGGCC
>NZ_JBFTNF010000170.1:0-949 GCF_056397345.1 Cupriavidus sp. 05N38 | reverse complement strand
TGGAACCACCCCTTCCCATCCCGAACAGGACCGTGAAACGACTCCACGCCGATGATAGTGCGGATTACCCGTGTGAAAGTAGGTAATCGCCAGGCTCTCCCTTGAAACCCCTCAGTACGCAAGTACTGGGGGGTTTTGCTTTTGCGGCGCGCGGGACGCGCGGCGTGTCCAGGCATGCTCGGGCCTGCGCGCCCGAGCTGCGCCACATGAGGCAAAACGGCCGGAAACGCCCGCCAGGCGCCCGCTCCGGGAGCCTGGCAAACGCCCTATAGGGTGAGAGTGTTCTTTTTGAACACAGGTGGTTGTGGTGCGGTCAGGCAGCCCCGAGGGCGCCAGGCCAGGACACAGGACTGTCTCCACTGCTTTGCATAGCGTGGAAAAAGCTTGACAGGCCTGCTGAGTTACACCATAATCACAAGTTCTCCACGGAGAGGTGCCCGAGTGGCTAAAGGGGGCAGACTGTAAATCTGTTGGCTTACGCCTACGCTGGTTCGAATCCAGCCCTCTCCACCAGAATCAAAGCAAGGCAGTAACCCGGCGGTAGTCGGTGAAGCAGAAAGCGTGGTAACCCGGCGGGTGTAGCTCAATGGTAGAGCAGAAGCCTTCCAAGCTTACGACGAGGGTTCGATTCCCTTCACCCGCTCCAGATTGCCCGGGTTGCAGTCAAAGCAGTAGTCAAGTTTCGCCCATGTGGCTCAGTGGTAGAGCACTCCCTTGGTAAGGGAGAGGTCGGCAGTTCGATCCTGCCCATGGGCACCAAATACCGCACTGGCAATATCGCAGCCGACACAGGAGTCGCGAAATGGCAAAGGAAAAGTTCGAGCGGACCAAGCCGCACGTGAACGTTGGTACGATCGGTCACGTTGACCATGGCAAGACCACGCTGACGGCAGCGATCGCCACGGTGCTGGCAGCAAAGTTTGGCGGCTCGGCCAAGAAGTACGACGAA
>NZ_JBFTNF010000169.1:0-956 GCF_056397345.1 Cupriavidus sp. 05N38 | reverse complement strand
CTCCATGCGTTTGTACCTCCCGAGCGCAGAAACACTGCTCAAACCAACCGAACCCAAAGTTCAATCGCTCCCAAGGAGAACTGCCATGACTACCACCCTCGCCATCAAGGACCTGTCCGTCACCGAAGAACTCGACGCCGGCGCCATGAGCACCGTGCGCGGCGGCACCGGCTTCGTGCCCTTCGTGCCGGTGTTCAGCTCGGTCAAGCTCGACTCGACCTTCAACGCCTCGCAACTGATCGGCCAGACCCAGAACGTCGTCAACATGAATGGCAACAACGCAGCCTTCGTCGACGACATCAAGTCGCATGTCAACTCGACCCAGAACGCCCAGAACAACATCTACCGCTAAGCCGCCGGCCCCGCCGAGCGCGCCAACCGAATTYGCACATCACTGAGTACCGGAGAACTGCCATGACTACCATCGCCATCAAAGACCTGTCCGTCACCGAAGAACTCGACGCCGGCGCCATGCGCGCCGTGCGCGGCGGCTTCGTGCCCTTCATGCCCGTGTTCAGCGCGGTCAAGGTCGACTCGACCTTCAACGCCTCGCAGCTGATCGGCCAGACCCAGAATGTGGTCAACATGAACGGCAACAACGCTGCCTTCGTGGACGACATCAAGTCGCATGTCAACTCGACCCAGAACGCCCAGAACAACATCTATCGTTGAACGGCCCGGCTCGCGGAGGCGGCCTTGCCACCTCCGCAGCCAGCCAAGCCATTCAACCGCATCTGACCGTATCCAGTGAAGTCAAGGAGAGCCCCATGTCATCCATCACCGTGCGCGACCTCGCGCTGACCCAAGAACTCGACAGCAAGTCCCTGGCCGCGGTGCGCGGCGGCGCCAATACCTGGATGCAGGGACTGGGCCCGGCGGCCAACGTCAATGTCAACGTCAACCAGAACATCCTCCAGCTGCAGAGCGTCAACGTGAACACGCTCAAACACGCTCAA
>NZ_JBFTNF010000168.1:0-957 GCF_056397345.1 Cupriavidus sp. 05N38 | reverse complement strand
TTGTTGAGCGTGTTGACGTTGATGCTCTGCAGCTGGGCGATGTTCTGGTTGACGTTGACATTGACGTTGGCCACCGGGCCCAGTCCCTGCATCCAGGTGTTGGCGCCGCCGCGCACCGCGGCCAGGGACTTGCTGTCGAGTTCTTGGTTCAGGGGGAGGTCGCGCACGATGAGGGATGACATGTCGGTTCTCTTTGGCTTCACTGGATAACTTGAAATGCTCTTGATTGACTGGTTGCCAGCGGAGGTGGCAGGGCCGCCTCCGCGCAAGCCGGGCCGTTCAACGATAGATGTTGTTCTGGGCGTTCTGCGTCGAGTTGACATGCGACTTGATGTCGTCCACGAAGGCAGCGTTGTTGCCGTTCATGTTGACCACGCTCTGGGTCTGGCCGATCAGTTGCGAGGCGTTGAAGGTCGAGTCGACCTTGACCGCGCTGAACACGGGCAGGAAGGGCACGAAGCCGCCGCGTACGGCGCGCATGGCGCCGGCGTCGAGTTCTTCGGTGACGGACAGGTCTTTGATGGCGATGGTAGTCATGACAGTTCTCCGGTACTCAGTGATGTGCGAATTCGGTTGGCGTGCTCGGCGGGGCCGGCGGCTTAGCGGTAGATGTTGTTCTGGGCGTTCTGGGTCGAGTTGACATGCGACTTGATGTCGTCGACGAAGGCTGCGTTGTTGCCATTCATGTTGACGACGTTCTGCGTCTGGCCGATCAGCTGCGAGGCGTTGAAGGTCGAGTCGACCTTGACCGCGCTGAAGACAGGCAGGAAGGGCACGAAGCCGCCGCGCACGGCGCGCATGGCGCGGGCGTCGAGTTCTTCGGTGACGGACAGGTCCTTGATGGCGAGGGTGGTAGTCATGGCAGTTCTCCTTGGGAGCGATTGAACTTTGGGTTCGGTTGGTTTGAGCAGTGTTTCTGCGCTCGGGAGGTACAAACGCATGGAGTGTGCCAAGGGG
>NZ_JBFTNF010000167.1:0-976 GCF_056397345.1 Cupriavidus sp. 05N38 | reverse complement strand
GGCACGCCCATCATGTGGTAGCTCACCGCGCTGAACCAGTCCAGGTTGGCGAACATCTTCTTGCCATCCTGCATGGTGGCTTCAATGCGATCGGCAATGTCGAACATCTTCATCGAGCCGGCGTCGCTGGATAGCTTGCGCGCCACTTCCTTGATCACCTGGTTGCGCGGGTCGGAAACCGTGTACACCGGGTGGCCGAAACCGATCACCACTTCCTTGTTTTCCACGCGGCGCTTGATGTCGGCCTCGGCTTCGGCGGGGCTGTCGTAGCGCTTCTGGATCTCGAACGCCACTTCGTTGGCGCCGCCGTGCTTGGGGCCGCGCAGCGCGCCGATGGCGCCGGCGATCGACGAGTACATGTCCGAGCCGGTGCCGGCGATCACGCGGGCGGTGAAGGTGGAGGCGTTGAACTCGTGCTCGGCGTACAGGTTCAGCGAGGTCTGCATGGCGCGTTCCCACAGCGCCGAGGGCTTCTCGCCGTGCAGCAGGTGCAGGAAGTGCGCGCCGATGGAGTCGTCGTCGGTCTCGACCTCGATGCGGCGGCCGTTATGGCTGTAGTGGTACCAGTACAGCAGCATCGAGCCGAAGCTGGCCATCAGGCGGTCGGCGATGTCGCGCGCGCCCGGGGTGTTGTGGTCTTCCTTCTCGGGCAGCACGGTGCCGAGCACGGACACGCCGGTGCGCATCACGTCCATCGGGTGGGCGCTGGCGGGCACCCATTCGAGCGCGGCCTTGACGTTGGCGGGCAGGCCGCGCAGGGCCTTGAGCTTGGCCTTGTAGGCCTTGAGTTCGGCGCGGGTGGGGAGCTTGCCGTGCACCAGCAGGTGGGCGATCTCCTCGAATTCGCAGGTCTCGGCGATGTCGAGGATGTCGTAGCCGCGGTAGTGCAGGTCGTTGCCGGTGCGGCCGACCGTGCAGAGCGCAGTATTGCCGGCGGCAACGCCCGACAGGGCGACGGATTTCTTCGGCTTCGGGG
>NZ_JBFTNF010000166.1:0-1010 GCF_056397345.1 Cupriavidus sp. 05N38 | reverse complement strand
ACTGGCCGTTAGCGCATTCATTGCCATTTTCGATGACGACGCCCTGCAAAAATGGTGCAAACACACCATGTATCGCGGACCCAAGTTCAATGGGGAAAAACCATACGAGGATACGCAAGAAGAACTTGCCGCTCTCTATGGCGGACTGCGCGAGGTGCTCTGATGTACTACGTAGAGTGGATGGCATGGCTGCTCAACATCAAGTCTGATCAATGGTTTGAAGCGAACATGGGAGACGCCGACGGTTCAAAGAAGCCGCTGGTGGAACCCGTGTATGCAGAGACCGTGGCCGAAGACAAAGCGAATCAGGCAGCGAAACGGTTCGCACATGCCGAAACACGAGGTCCGGTCTATGCCTGCAATGACACTTACCTGGAAATGCGTTGTGGTGGCATGGAGGAGAAGCGCGGGCTGGTAACTTTTGTCTCAGGTGCGGTTGTTCTCCTCCTGTTTGGCATGTGGATTGACTTTGCCTTGCCCATCTTCTGGGCCTTCATCGTGGGCAACGAAACCGTGTTCGGCAGACCTTGGGATATTGGCGACATTGTTTTTGCGGTGTTCGTAACATTTCTTGCTGGCGCACCGCTCTGGTTTTATTTCAAATACGCTTTTCGCGTCACCCGCCTGGAAGCCTTGACCTCCCGTCACCTGCTGATCCGCTTCAACCGTGTCACGCGGCAGGTCTATCTGCATCGTCCTCCTAGCTGTGGAGGGATTGTCGTTGTGCCCTGGGAGGGCGTCAGTTCGATGGAAGTCGCCGGCCAGCGCTTGCTTCTCGGCTGGTTCGCCGACGACACGCCGCTGCCCTTTCCCGTCATAGCCTTTGTCGGCAAGCAAAGCAGCAGTGAGGCGGATTTGCAGGCGGAGTGGGAGTTCATCCGCCGCTACATGAACGAGGGCGGCCTGTCGGCCGTCCCGAAGCCGCGCATCAGCTCGCAACTGCCGCTGCCGTGGCAAGCCTTCATCGCGCAGTTCGAGGCCTTGGGGCCCTTCCTGCGCGAAGGCGGTCC
>NZ_JBFTNF010000165.1:0-1010 GCF_056397345.1 Cupriavidus sp. 05N38 | reverse complement strand
ACTGGCCGTTAGCGCATTCATTGCCATTTTCGATGACGACGCCCTGCAAAAATGGTGCAAACACACCATGTATCGCGGACCCAAGTTCAATGGGGAAAAACCATACGAGGATACGCAAGAAGAACTTGCCGCTCTCTATGGCGGACTGCAAGAGGTGCTCTGATGTACTACGCGGAGTGGATGGCATGGCTGCTCAACATCAAGTCTGACCAATGGTTTGAGGAGAACATGGGAGACGCCGACGGCTCAAAGAAGCCACTGGTGGAACCCGTGTACGCAGAGTCCGTGGCCGAAGACAAAGCGCGTCAGGCAGCGAAACGGTTTGCTCACGCCGAAACGCGCGGTCCGGTCTATGCCTGCAACAACACCTATCTGGAAATGCGTTGTGGCGGCATGGAGGAGAAGCGTGGGCTGCTAACTCTAATCTCTCTTGTCATTGTTGGCATGGTGACTCGCGGATGGGTTTCCAGTTCAGGCCCAATCGTGTGGGGGCTTGTATCAGGAACAAACCAGGCATTTGGCAGGCCGATCGGCGGCAGCGAGTATTTTGATCTATTTTTCGATGGTGCCCTTTTTGGAATTCCGATTTTCCTTTATTTCAAATACGCCTTCCGCTTCACGCGCCTGGAAGCGCTGACCTCCCGCTATCTGCTGATCCGCTTCAACCGTGTCACGCGACAGGTCTATCTGCATCGTCCTCCCAGTTGTGGTGGGATTGCTGCCGTGCCCTGGGAGGGCGTCAGCACGGAGGAAATCGCCGGGCAGCGTCTCCTTGCTGGCTGGTTTCCTGGCGACACACCGCTGCCCTTTCCCGTCATGGCCTTCGTCGGCAAGCAAAGCAGCAGTGCGGACGACCTCAAAGCGGAGTGGGAGTTCATCCGCCGCTACATGAACGAGGGCGGCCTGTCGGCCGTCCCGAAGCCGCGCATCAGCTCGCAACTGCCGCTGCCGTGGCAAGCCTTCATCGCGCAGTTCGAGGCCTTGGGGCCCTTCCTGCGCGAAGGCGGTCC
>NZ_JBFTNF010000164.1:0-1014 GCF_056397345.1 Cupriavidus sp. 05N38 | reverse complement strand
CAGATAAGCCGCAGTCAACCCACGATTTCCGTGCCTTCGGGCTTCGTCTGCATCGGACCAGTCGTACCTAGCGAGATAGATGCCAACTGCCGTAGCCAACGCCCCACCCCATATCTTGAGTCCACCAAGAAAGACCGTAGCGCCCACGCTCGTCGTACTGCCAGGGGCATACTGGCGTAGGACCACCTCGGTGCCGCAGGCCAACACTTCCAGACCTGCCGCGAAGGTTGTCATGGCGGCTGCGCTCAACTCCGCTTTTTCCTTTTCGTCCTTGGTGCCTTTGAGCCATTTATGGCTGAGCAGGGCGGCCTCGAACAGCAATAGCCACCCACTGGCGCGCACTTTGTAGAATTCACTGGAGCGGGCATCGACCAGTTCGGTGGCGAAGGCGAAGTTCACATTGCGCTTGACCTGAGCGCGCAAGAACTTGGGGTCGGCACTGCGCCCGATCGCCTGCAGCTCCTTGAGCCGCAGTTTGACGGCTTGCCTGCCGATGCCGGCGGCCAGTAACGAGCGGCTGAAACCGTGGACGAACCACTCCATGCCCTTGGGCGCGTGGCGCAATGTCTGACGCCCCAGGCTGGTGTACCAGGCGAGTGCGCCGCCGGCGAGCCGGGCATGGCCGGCCTTTTCCATTTCCTCGTACAGCCCGTTGGCCTTGTCGAACATGTCTCCCAGAGTCTTGGCCCGCTCCAGGCCTTTGCCGGTGTAGTCGTAGATATCGGCCTCGGTGACGGGCAGCGGGGCGGCTTTGGCCGCTTCCTTGGTGCGCTCCATCTCCGCGAGGATGTCGCTCTGGTTCAGCGCGAAGCCTCGCAGGGCAAGATTGGCGCGGTCGGTGGTGTTGCCCTCCCACCATGTCTGGATGATGTCGGCGGTAGCCTTGCAACCCTCCGCGCCCAGGACGCACAAGCCTGTCTGGCCGGAAAAGTGCCAGCCGTTCGACGGGTCCCGGTTGTCGTAGACATCCAGGGCCGCGAGCAACTGCTCGCTCTGCAGCCATTTGTGGTGGTC
>NZ_JBFTNF010000163.1:0-1032 GCF_056397345.1 Cupriavidus sp. 05N38 | reverse complement strand
TCGTAGAAGCGGTAGATGGTCGGGTCGGTCGGCACGCCGCCGGGGATGCTGCCGCGCACGGGGACGGTCTGCAGCTGGCGCACGGCGKCGTCGTCCAGGTCCAGCTTGGCGGCCACCACCTTGGCGGCRTYCGCGGGCAGCGGGTGCTGGCCCAGCAGCGCGGCGGTGACRAAGGCCACGCTCAGGCCGGTGCCTTCGTTGATCTGCTCGAACGTCAGGCCCTTGCGGATCTTGGCGTCGATGATGAGGTCGCTCAGGGCCTGGCGGGGGGCTTGGCTGTATTGGGATTGGGTCATGGCATTACTCCTTGGAATGGATAAAGACTGRGAACAGGGGRTGAAGCGWTCAGGCGGCGATCAGGCRGCGTTCAGGCRGCGWTCAGGCGGCGATCAGTTCGCGCCTGGCAGGGGTTGCGGATGCGCCGGGACGCGCCGCGAGGGAAACGAAGCGGTTGGTGTTGCCGTCCAGCGTGTCGATCGCGCCGGTTTCGATGTCGTAGACCCAGCCGTGCAGGTTCAGGCGGCCTTGCTCCAGCGCKAGCGCCACGGACGGGTGSGTCTTGATGTTGGCSAGCTGGGCGATGACGTTCTCGCGCACCATGGAGTCCACGCGGGCGTGCTCCGAGGCGTGCTCRCGGGCCTCGTTGACGGCCTTGGCGGCGTCCGCGTGATGCAGCCAGCCTTTCACGGCGGGCATGTGATCGAGGCACTTGCAGGTGGCCACCGCGGTCATGGCGCCGCAGTCGGAGTGGCCGCAGACCACGATGTCGGTGACGTTGAGCCCGGCCACGGCGTACTCGACACTGGCCGACACCCCGCCGGCCTGCGTGCCGTAGGCGGGCACGATATTGCCSGCGTTGCGGATGACGAACAGCTCGCCGGGCTCGCGCTGCGTGAGCAGCTCCGGCACCACCCGGCTATCCGAGCAGGCGATGAACAGGGTGCTGGGGCTCTGGCTGGTGGCCAGGCGCTTGAAGAGGTCCGAGCGCTGGGGGAAGGCGTCGCGCTGGAACTTCAGTACGCCGTCGATGAT
>NZ_JBFTNF010000162.1:0-1045 GCF_056397345.1 Cupriavidus sp. 05N38 | reverse complement strand
CTTGGCGTCGCGCCACAGGCGGCCCACCGGGTATTCGTTGATATAACCGTTGCCGCCCAGGATCTGCACCGATTCGCCGGCCATCCAGGTGGCTTTCTCGGCCGTGTACAGGATCACCGCGGCGCAGTCCTTGCGCACCTGGCGCACGTGCTCCGTGCCCACYGCGTCCAGGTTCTTGCCCACCGTGTACAGGTAGCTGCGCGCCGCCTGCAGCGTGGTGTACATGTCGGCCACCTTGCCCTGGATCAGCTGGAATTCGCCGATGCTCTGGCCGAACTGCTTGCGGTCGTGGATGTAGGGCGTGACCACGTCCATGCACGCCTGCATGATGCCCACCGGGCCGCCGGACAGCACCGCGCGCTCRTAGTCCAGSCCGCTCATCAGCACGCGGGCGCCGCCGTTCTCGGCGCCGAGGATGTTCTCCACCGGCACTTCCACGTCCTCGAACACCAGCTCGCCCGTGTGCGAGCCGCGCATGCCGAGCTTGTCCAGCTTCTGCGCCACCGAGAAGCCCTTCATGCCCTTCTCGACGATAAAGGCGGTCATGCCGCGCGCGCCCAGGTCCGGCTCGGTCTTGGCGTAGACCACCAGCACGTCGCAGTCCGGGCCGTTGGTGATCCACATCTTGGTGCCGTTGAGCACGTAGCGGTCGCCCTTGAAGTCGGCGCGCAGCTTCATGCTGACCACGTCSGAGCCGGCGTTGGGCTCGCTCATGGCCAGCGCGCCGATCCAGTCGCCGGAGACCAGCTTGGGCAGGTACTTCGCCTTCTGCGCGGCCGAGCCGTTGCGGTGGATCTGGTTCACGCACAGGTTGGAGTGCGCGCCGTAGGACAGGCCGACCGAGGCCGAGGCGCGGCTGATTTCCTCCATGGCCACCATATGGGCCAGGTAGCCCATGTTGGCGCCGCCGTATTCCTCGGCCACCGTGATGCCCAGCACGCCCAGGTCGCCCATCTTCTTCCAGGCGTCCATCGGGAACTGGTCGGTGCGGTCGATCTCGGCGGCGCGCGGGGCCAGTTCGGCCTGCGCCCAGTTGCGCACGCTC
>NZ_JBFTNF010000161.1:0-1180 GCF_056397345.1 Cupriavidus sp. 05N38 | reverse complement strand
CGGGCGGCCACCAAAGCACCGGCCACGGGCCCCGGGCTCGCTTGCACAATTGCATTTGCGAGCTAATGCTTGTTCTCATGTCACCTGCGCGGAGCAACATCATGGACACACGAAGCGAACTGCAAGCCACTGTGGACGCTCTGGTTCAAGCGGGCAAAGGCCTGCTGGCCGCCGACGAAAGCGGGCCGACGATCGCCAARCGGTTCGAGCGCATCGGTGTGGAATCAAGCGAGGAAAATCGCCGGTCGTGGCGCAACCTGCTCCTGTCGACACCAGGTCTTGGTGAATTCATCAGCGGCGTGATCCTGCACGAGGAAACGCTGGGCCAGCGCGCCGACGATGGCACGCCGCTGCCAGAACTGGCCGCGCGCCATGGCATCGTGCCCGGCATCAAGGTGGATAAGGGCAAGCTCGCGCTCGCCCACGCTCCCGGCGACGAGATCACCGAGGGCCTCGACGGACTGGCCAAGCGCCTTGCCGGTTATCGCCAGCAGGGCGCGCGCTTTGCCAAGTGGCGCGCGGTGTACAACGTRTCCGACAARCTGCCTGGCTGGCGCGCCATCCAGGCCAATGCGGAGGCGCTGGCRTGCTATGCMGCGATCTGCCAGGAGACGGGCGTGGTGCCCATCGTCGAACCCGAGGTGYTGATGGATGGCGCGCACTCCATGGCGCGTTGCGCCGARGTCACCGAGGCCGTGCTGCACGAAGTCTTTCACGCCTTGCACCGGCATGCGGTGGTGCTCGAACACATGCTGCTGAAGCCCAGCATGGTRCTCCCCGGCAAGGAGACCAGGCACGCCGCGCCGGCTGAGGTTGCCGTGGAGACTGTGCRGGTGCTCAAGCGCACAGTGCCGGCGGCGGTGCCGGGCRTCTTCTTCCTGTCCGGCGGCCAAACGCCCACTGAGGCCACCGCCAATCTCGATGCCATGAACCGGCTTGCCCCGCTGCCCTGGCGGCTGGCCTTCTCCTACGGGCGCGCCTTGCAGGAGCCGCCCCTGCTGGMCTGGCACGGCGAGGCCGCTAACGCGGCACGAGCGCAACGGACGCTACTGCAGCGCTCACGGATGAATGGCATGGCTTGCCTGGGGCAATACGAAGCTGCGCTAGAGACCGCTGTGGGCTGAGTTCTCGGCAGGCGCAAGATGGAAAGCACCCGCGGCTATGTTGAAGAGTTGCAGGG
>NZ_JBFTNF010000160.1:0-1188 GCF_056397345.1 Cupriavidus sp. 05N38 | reverse complement strand
GCCCTGTGCACCCGAGGCGCCGGCGCCGCTGGCACCGCTGGCMCCGCTGGCACCGCCCCAGCCGCCTTCGCGGCGGCGTCCGCGCCCGCGCGGCTGGCTGGCCGGAACCAGCGAGGCGGCGCGCGCCGCCGGGTCCACCGCTTCCACCGTCATGCCTTCCTTGAGACGGTCGGCGCCGTCCACCACCACGCGCTGGCCTGGCTCCACGCCCTTGGTCACCACCGTGCGGATGCCATCGGAGGGTCCCAGGGTGACCACCTGGACCTTGACCTTGCTGGTGTCGTCCACCACGTAGACGAAGGTGCCTTGCTGGCCGCGCTGGATGGACGCCACCGGCACCACGGTGGCGTCTTCCATCGTGTCCACGCGCGTGCGCACGTTGACGAACTGGTTGGGGAACAGCATGCCGTCGGTGTTCTGGAAGATCGCCTTGAGCTTGACCGTGCCGGTGGTGGTGTCGATCTGGTTGTCGGTGGTCAGCAGCTTGCCCTCGGCCAGGAGGTTGCGCGCCTGGCGGTCCCAGGCCTGCACGGCGACGTCCTCGCCGGCGTGCAGGCGCTTGAGTACGGACGGCAGGTTGTCTTCGGGGATCGTGTAGAGCACGGCGATCGGCTGGATCTGCGTGATCAGCGCGATGCCGTTGGTATCGTTGGTGCTGACGATATTGCCCGGATCGACCTGGCGCAGGCCGATGCGCCCGGATGCGGGGGCCAGGACGCGGGTGTAGCCGAGCTGCAGGCGCGCGCTGTCCACATTGGCCTGGTCGGTCTTGACCAGCCCTTCGTACTGGCGCACCAGCGCATCCTGGGTGTCGACCTGCTGGCTGGAGATGGAATCCTGGCCGAGCAGGGTACGGTAGCGCTTCTGGTCGAGCCGGGCGTTTTCCAGCAGGGCGCGGTCGCGCGCAAGCGTGCCCACGGCCTGGTCCAGCGTGGCCTGGAACGGGCGCGGGTCGATCTCGGCGAGCACGTCGCCGGCCTTGACCATCTGGCCCTCCTTGAACAGGACCTTGAGCATCGGGCCCGAGACCTGGGCCCGCACGGTCACGTTGGCCACCGGCGTCACGTTGCCCAGGCCGTTGAGGATGACGTCCATATTACGCCTGGCCACGGTGCTGACCACGACCGGCGAGCGCTGGGCGCCGGCGCCGCCGGGACCCCCGCGTCCGCCGGGGCCGCTGGCGCCACG
>NZ_JBFTNF010000159.1:0-1196 GCF_056397345.1 Cupriavidus sp. 05N38 | reverse complement strand
TTATCAGTCGAGGATCTTTGCCACGACGCCGGCGCCGACGGTACGACCGCCTTCACGGATGGCGAAACGCAGGCCTTCTTCCATGGCGATCGGGGCGATCAGCTTGACGGTGATCGACACGTTGTCGCCGGGCATGACCATTTCCTTGTCCTTCGGCAGCTCGATCGAGCCAGTCACGTCGGTCGTACGGAAATAGAATTGCGGACGGTAGTTGTTGAAGAACGGGGTGTGACGGCCGCCTTCGTCCTTCGACAAGATGTAGACCTCGCCGGTGAAGTGCGTGTGCGGCTTGATCGAACCCGGCTTGCACAGCACTTGGCCGCGCTCGACGTCTTCGCGCTTCGTGCCGCGCAGCAGCAGACCCACGTTGTCGCCGGCTTGACCTTGGTCCAGCAGCTTGCGGAACATTTCCACGCCGGTGCAGATGGTCTTGACCGTCGGCTTGATACCGACGATTTCGATTTCTTCACCGACCTTGATGATGCCGCGCTCGATACGACCGGTCACAACCGTGCCACGGCCCGAGATCGAGAACACGTCTTCCACCGGCATCAGGAAGGTACCGTCGATGGCACGTTCCGGCGTCGGGATGTAGGTGTCCAGCGCGTCGGCCAGGCTCAGAATCGCCACTTCGCCCAGCTCGCCCTTGTCGCCTTCGAGTGCCAGCTTGGCYGAACCCTTGATGATCGGGGTGTCGTCGCCGGGGAACTCGTACTTCGAGAGCAGTTCGCGCACTTCCATTTCGACCAGCTCGAGCAGCTCGGCGTCGTCGACCATGTCGCACTTGTTCAGGAACACGATGATGTAAGGCACGCCAACCTGGCGGGCCAGCAGGATGTGCTCGCGGGTCTGGGGCATGGGGCCGTCGGCGGCCGAGCACACCAGGATCGCGCCGTCCATCTGCGCTGCGCCCGTGATCATGTTCTTCACATAGTCAGCGTGGCCCGGGCAGTCAACGTGGGCGTAGTGGCGGTTAGCCGTTTCGTACTCGACGTGGGCGGTATTGATGGTAATACCGCGTGCCTTCTCTTCCGGCGCTGCGTCGATTTCGTCGTACTTCTTGGCCGAGCCGCCAAACTTTGCTGCCAGCACCGTGGCGATCGCTGCCGTCAGCGTGGTCTTGCCATGGTCAACGTGACCGATCGTACCAACGTTCACGTGCGGCTTGGTCCGCTCGAACTTTTCCTTTGCCATTT
>NZ_JBFTNF010000158.1:0-1478 GCF_056397345.1 Cupriavidus sp. 05N38 | reverse complement strand
CTAGTACAACATCCCGTAAATAGCTTGAATAAATAATCGCCTCGGATATCATGGCGGGATGAGTCGAGGCCGCCATGCAACGCCAGTGAAGTTGGCGAAGAAAGAAAGACAGGAACTGTTATCGCTGATCGAGCGCAAGACGGCGCCGCAGCGAGATGTGATGCGCGCGCGAATCGCGTTGTGGGCCCACGAGGGCCACGCCAATACAGCCATTGCGCGGGAACTGGATGTCTCGGTGCAAACGGTCTGCCTGTGGCGCAAGCGTATTGCCCAGCAAGGTGCCCAAGGCATTCGCGAGGGCGAGCGCAGCGGCCGTCCGCCGCGCATCACGCACGAGGCGCGACTACAGTTGATCGCGCTGGCGTGTGAGACGCAAGAGCCTGAGGGGCGGGTCACGCCCACGCTCGATGAGATTGTGGCGCGCGCGGTGGAGCGTGGCGTTGTCGAGCAGATCAGCCGCAGCCAGGTGCAGCGCATTTTGCAGGCCGGCGACGTGCGTCCGCACCGGGTCCAGCAATGGCTACATAGCCCAGACCCCGCCTTTCGCGAGAAGGTCAACGGCATTTGCAAGCTGTACCGGAAGGCGCCGCGAAACGCGGTGGTGCTCAGTATCGACGAGAAGACCGGCATTCAGGCCATCGAGCGTAAGCACCCAGGACGCGCACCCGCACCGGGGCGGCTGCGTCGGCGTGAGTTTGAATATATTCGTCACGGCACCCAGGCGTTGATTGCCGCGCTAGACGTGCATACCGGACAGGTGCTGGCAGAATGCCGCGACCGGCGCACCCAGGACGATTTGGTCGCTTTCATGGAGCGCGTGGCAAGCGCGTACCCGGGCAAACAGGTGCACGTCGTCTGGGACAACCTGAACACACATTGCGCCCAGGCCGTCTGGCAGGCGTTTAACGCGCGGCACGATGAGCGGTTTCACTTCCACTTCACGCCGTTGCACGCGAGTTGGGTCAATCAGATCGAACTCTGGTTTGCCCGCTACACGCGCCGGGTACTGCGCCATGCGAGTCACACTAGCATCGCGCACCTGCGCGAGCGCACCGAGCAGTTTATCCGCGCGCACAATCAGGCGGCACGCCCGTTCAAATGGAGCTTCCGGGGCTATCCGCTGCAAACCGGCGCATCGTAATCGAGAATCAACATGCCAGCCTTACCCACCAAACATTACGCTGCCAAATTGCAGCAGCAACTGCGCAGCCTGCTCGGCCACGAGCAGATCATCACACAAGCCTACGGGCGTCACCTGTTGATCAAACGTCTGGACGACGAGGAGCCGACCGTGGTGGCTCGGCTGACCGAACTCGGCCGCAATCGTTATGGCGCCGCCTTTCGCAACCATAGTGGGCGTTGGGAGCCGTTGCCAGGCGCAGGCTCGCTCGACGAGATGGCCCAGGTGGTCGTCACGCTCCTGGAGCCGTACCTACAGCCTGATAATTATTAAATCTATTTACGGGATGTTGTACTAG
>NZ_JBFTNF010000157.1:0-1482 GCF_056397345.1 Cupriavidus sp. 05N38 | reverse complement strand
GGCCGGCGCCACCTGGGGCCACATCGCCATCCCGCGCATCGGCCAGGAGGTGATCGTCGACTTCTGGGACGGCGACCCGGACCAGCCGGTCATCACCGGCCGCACGTACAGATCGAACCAGCTGCCGCCCTACGAACTTCCGCACCACAAGACCCGCATGACCATCAAAAGCCAGACCCACAAGGGCGAGGGCTACAACGAACTGCGCTTCGAGGATGAGAAGGACCAGGAGGAAATCTTCGTCCACGCGCAGAAGGACCAGAACCTCCACGTCAACCACGACGAAACCACCTTCGTCGGGCATGACCGCAGCGAGCAGGTGCAGCACGACGAGATCATCGCCATCGGACATGACCGCAGGGAAACGGTGGGCAACGACGAGCAGGTGACCATCGGCCAGGATCGGCGCCACGACGTCGGCCAGGACGACTTCCAGACTGTCGGGCGCAATCACACGATCCGCATCGGCAAGGATCGCACTGAGGAGGTGGGTAATAACCGCCGCGACAAGACCACGGCCAACCACTGGGTGGAGATCGGTGGGCACCGCGAAACCACCGTGCAGGGCCACGACAAACTGCAAGCCGGGCAAAGCATCGAGCGCAAGACCGCGCGCTACGAACTACAGGCCGGCCAGGTGGCCCGCCTGCGCGGCCCCGGCGGCACCATCACGCTGGACGACAGCGGCATCACCGTGGACGGCATAGCGATCCATCTCAAGGGACCGTTGAACCAACAGGCCGGAGGCGGGGGCAACACCACCGCCGTTGACGGCACGCCCGCCGCCGGCGAGCCCATTTGTATCAGTTGCTGGCTCAAAGCTGCCGTCCAGCGCAAAGCCCTGATGAAGGTGGACGCATGATCGCCCACCAGCTCTTGCAGGCATTCAGCGAAGACCTGCACTATAACGCCGCCGCACGGCCGTGTTACTTGATGGCCTTGATCGACATGGCGATGTTGACCCCAGCGCAACGCGAACAAGTGACCGCGCGTTTCGAGGGATTGCTGCACCCTCTGCTGCTCGACCCGGACTATGCCACGCTGCAACCCTTGGGCGCGATGCTGGCTGGCACGGGCGAAAGCAGCCCGGCCGGCTTCGACACCCTCATCGCCAAGGCCAGCGGCTACGGCACCGACGTGATCCAGGCCTGGGTGACCAGCCTGTGGCCTCCCGATATGCTGGCCGGCCACCTCAGCCACGCCACTTTCGCGCAAGGCGGCGAAGGCGAACGCTACCTGCTGCGCTATTACGATCCCCTGGTCCTGCCGGTCCTGCACCGCGCGGCCAGCCCGGCCTGGGTGGGCTGGTTCTTCGCTCCCTTCCTGTCCTGGTGGTTTGCCGGCGCCACGCCGGAACACCCGCGCTGGAGCCGCATCCCCGGCGGCGCGCGCCTGCCGCAGCCGTCGCCGCCGGCGCTGACATTGACCGATGCCCTGTGGGAAGCCCTGGTTTCCGATCCGTTGCCGCATCAGTTGCTGCAC
>NZ_JBFTNF010000156.1:0-1694 GCF_056397345.1 Cupriavidus sp. 05N38 | reverse complement strand
GACAAGGCCGGCAAGGAGGTGCGCGACGCCGCGCTCTACTACACGGCGCTCAGCCTGGCCGACAACGGCTTCTATCCGCTGGGCCCCTCCGGCGTGCATTGCGGCATTCACTACGTCCAGGCGATGGCCAACACGCTGTCGCTGGACGAAGGCATGGGTGCCATCGCCAAAGGCGAGGTCGTCGCTTATCAGGTCAACCGCGACTACCCCACCGTCCCCGGCATCGCGACAGTGCCCATGTCCAACGGCTCGGTGCAGGCACCGTTTAGCAGCGGCTTCGTCCTCACTCGCCACACACTCGAATACCCGGCGGGCAACAAGCTGACCTACTTCTGTCTGGCCATGCACCTGCGCTCGTTTAGCGACTACGAGCGCCTGGGTGCCAAGGTCAAGCGCCCGGACTACTGGCCGGCAACCGTCTACCGCGTGGCGCAGAAAGCGGATCACAAACAAGCCAGCCCCAAGCAGGCAGCCGCGTCGGGCGCAACCGCACAAGCGGTCTTGGGCCTGCGCATCTGTTCGCTACCCAATCCCAAGGGCACCATCCTCGGCATCCTGCCCCGCGGAGCCCGCTTCACCGCCGTCGAACGCAGCGCGGACAAGAATTGGGTCAGGATCCGCAGCTTGATCGAGGGCACTATTGCCCCTCCAACTACTGGCCAAATCGAGCCGCTGGGCGGCGCAGAGCGTGGCTGGGTGCCGCTCAGCCATCTGGAGCCGCAAGGCAAGGCCCCCGAAATCTTCGACAGCGTGGTCACGCCCAARTCCGCCATCGSCRTCAAGGCYGGCGCCTTGCTCGGCCACCTGGGGGARTACCGGCGAATCAAGGATCCTGGCCAGGACAGGGTGATCCTGCAYCAGGAGATCATTGCCGGTCCTGAATTGAGTGGCTTCCTCGCCAAGAGCCGGGCGGCCGCGGCATCGGCCAAGTTGCMGGAGAAGACACTGCTGCGCGTGGCGCCGAAGGCGCCACTGTGCAACCCGGTGCTGGCCGAGGCCAAGGCCGGCTTGCTTGCCGCSAACACCCTCGTGGAGCTGGACGGCACTCCGCATGAGGATGCCCTCTACGTGAAGGTCAGGMCGGTGCAGACCCTGCAGTGGATCGAGCGCAAGGCAGCGTTGCCCAAGGGCGCCAAGGAGGCGAGCCTGTTCCGGTACRGCAACGGCGTGCCGTATGCGGCGAGGGATATTGTCCGACCGCCCAAACAGGGCACCGTTGGCAAGCCGGGCGCCACGCTCTATCGGGGCATCCTGGTGGCTGCGGCTGCCGGTGCCCCCGTGTGGATCACCAGAGCGGCCTATGACGCAATACCGACCTTGGGCAAAGGCGATCGAGGCAAGCTACTGGTGGCCGATCTGGAACAGGGCTGGCCGGTTTTTCCCCTGACGTTTGTCGCCAACGGTCCCATCAACGGCCCGTATCCCCAGCGCTTCGACATTGCAACACTGACGCAGTCAAGGCCGGCCGCGCCGGATCCCACTAAGCTACCCACCACCTTCGCCCTGGACGAAACCGGCAAGCGCTGGTGGCAGGTGCAGATCAGCGACGACACCACCACCGCTATCGGCTGGGCTGGGGAAGTGGGCCATACCGGCATCACCCTGCATTCACCGCATGAGTGGGTGGACTTCAAGCTGATCGAGTCCAAGCCAACGGGCGAAGGCTACGGCAACATCTTCACCAACATCTTCAC
>NZ_JBFTNF010000155.1:0-1744 GCF_056397345.1 Cupriavidus sp. 05N38 | reverse complement strand
CACGTTGATGCGCGCCGAGGCGGCTCAGGAATTGGCGAATCTCAATCTGTCCTATACGGAAATCCATGCACCGGTGGACGGCAAGGTTGGCAGGCGCTCGGCGCGGGTCGGCGCATTTGTGACGCCCGGCGCGCCGGTTCTCGCGATTGTCCCGGTCTCCGACGCCTATGTCGTCGCCAACTTCCAGGAAAACCAGATCACCAATATGCGACCTGGCCACAGCGTGCGCATCAAGGTGGATAGCCTTCCTGGCGTCGTGATCCAAGGTCATATCGATAGCCTTGCCCCGGCGACCGGAGTGAGCTTCGCGCCTATTGCTCCTGACAACGCAACCGGCAACTTCACGAAGATCGTCCAGCGCGTGCCCGTCAAGATCACCATCGACCGCGGGCAGCAAGCCGCGTCGGAATTGAGCGTAGGCCTTTCCGTCGTAACGGAAGTGGCCGTTGGCCGCCGTGGCGATATGCTGGCCAAGGGAGCAGACAGAAAATGAACGCGAATGAATACTCTTTCCGCGCCTCGGTGCTGGCGATACTGGCGTGCCTCGCGATGGCCGGCTGCGCGGTCGGGCCGGACTTCGAACGTCCGGGCGCGGCCACCCCCGACGTCTTCGACCGCGCCCAGTCTGCGCAAGCATCGAGCAAGGCGGTTGAATCCCAGTTCAGTTCGGAATGGTGGACACTGCTCGACGATCCCCTGTTGAACTCGCTCGAAAAGCAACTGGCCGATGCGAACCTGGACGTGGCCGCCGCGTCGGCGCGGCTGCGGCAAAGCCGGGCCGCGCAACGGGTGGCCGGCGCCGCTGAATATCCGACACTGGACGGCGCCGCCTCCTATCACCGCGAGCGCGGAAGTCCAAACGGCATCCTCTCCTTGCTTGGGGTCAGCCCGACAGGTAGTCAGCCACAATCGGCATCGGGCGACGCGCCGCTCGGCGTAGCGCCATTGCCGGGTTCGAGCGGTTCGCCCGCATTCGACCTGTACCAGTTCGGCTTCGATGCGTCGTGGGAGATCGATATCTGGGGCCGCGTGCGACGCGGTGTCGAAGCGGCGACCGCTTTGACGGCGGCCTCGTACGAGGACCGGAACGCGGTTCTCCTGTCTGCCCGCGCCGAACTCGCGCGAGACTATATCGAGTTGCGCGACACGCAGTCCCTGCTACAGATCGCAGGACAGAACCTTGAAATCGCCCGTGACACCACCAAGCTCACGCAGGTACGCGCACGTGAAGGCGTCACGACGGATCTGGACGTGGCCAATGCTTCCGCACAGGTGGCATCGATCGAAAGCCTGATCCCGACGCTCGAGTCGCGTCGCGAGGCCACCATCAATGCGATCGGACTGTTGCTGGCCGAAGAGCCGGGCGCACTGCGGCAAGCGCTCGGCGAAGTGCGTGACATTCCGGAACTCCCCAAGGAGGTGCCCATCGGTTTCCCGTCGGAACTCGTGCAGCGCAGACCGGACATCAGGAGGGCGGAAGCGCAACTGCACGCGGCCACGGCGTCGATCGGCATGGCAAAGGCTGACTTCTATCCGCGCATCACGCTAAATGGCAGTGCCGGGTTCCAGAGTCTCCAACTCTCGAACCTCGCAAACTGGGCGTCGGGCCAGTTTGTCGTCGGACCGTCGATCTCGCTTCCCATCTTCGAGGGCGGCAAGCTCAAGGGGATGCTGCATCTGCGCGAGGCGCAGCAACAGGAAGCCGCGATCGTCTACAAACGCACCCTGCTCGAAGCCTCGAAGC
>NZ_JBFTNF010000154.1:0-1786 GCF_056397345.1 Cupriavidus sp. 05N38 | reverse complement strand
GTCGTCAACCTCGCGCCAGGCTTCGAGCAGGGTGCGTTTGTAGACGATCGCGGCTTCCTGTTGCTGCGCCTCGCGCAGATGCAGCATCCCCTTGAGCTTGCCGCCCTCGAAGATGGGAAGCGAGATCGACGGTCCGACGACAAACTGGCCCGATGCCCAGTTTGCGAGGTTCGAGAGCTGGAGACTCTGGAACCCGGCGCTGCCATTTAGCGTGATGCGCGGATAGAAGTCGGCCTTTGCCATGCCGATCGACGCCGTGGCCGCGTGCAGTTGCGCCTCCGCCCTCCTGATGTCCGGTCTGCGCTGCACCAGTTCCGAGGGGAAGCCGATGGGCACCTCCTTGGGGAGCTCCGGAATGTCACGCACCTCGCCGAGCGATTGCCGCAGCGCGCCCGGCTCCTCGGCCAGCAACAGTCCGATCGCATTGATGGTGGCCTCGCGACGCGACTCGAGCGTCGGAATCAGGCTTTCGATCGATGCTGCCTGCGCGGAAGCGTTGGCCACGTCCAGATCCGTCGTGACGCCTTCACGTGCGCGTACCTGCGTGAGCTTCGTGGTGTCACGGGCGATTTCAAGGTTCTGTACCGCGATCTGTAGCAGGGATTGCGTGTCGCGCAACTCGATATAGTCTCGCGCGAGTTCGGCGCGGGCAGACAAGAGGACCGCGTTCCGGTCCTCGTACGAGGCCGCCGTCAAAGCGGTCRCCGCTTCGACACCGCGTCGCACGCGGCCCCAGATGTCGACCTCCCATGACGCATCGAAGCCGAACTGGTACAGGTCGAACGCGGGCGAACCACTCGAACCCGGCAATGGCGCGACGCCGAGCGGCGAGTCGCCCGACGCCGATGGTGGCGGACTACCTGTCGGGCTGACCCCAAGCAGCGAGAGGATGCCGTTTGGACTTCCGCGTTCGCGATGATAGGAGGCGGCGCCGTCCAGTGTCGGATATTCGGCGGCGCCGGCCACCCGTTGTACTGCCCGGCTTTGCCGCAGCCGCGCCGACGCGGCTGCGACGTCCAGGTTGGCTTCGACCAGTTTCTCCTCGAGCGAGTTCAGCAGGGGATCGTTGAACAGTGTCCACCACTCTGAACTGAACTGGGATTCGACGGTCTTGCTCGATGCCTGCGCAGACTGGGCGCGGTCAAAGACGTCGGGTGCGGATGTCTTCGGACGTTCGAAATCCGGCCCTACGGCACAGCCCACCATCGCGAGGCACGCCAGTATCGCCAGCACCGACGCGCGGATAGGGAACTCACTCGCATTCATTTTCTGTCCGCTCCCTTGGCCAGCGTATCGCCACGGCGGCCAACGGCCACTTCCGCTTCGACAGAAAGCCCCACGCTCAATTCAGACGCGGCTTGCTGCCCGCGGTCGATGGTGATCTTGACAGGCACGCGCTGGACGACCTTCGTGAAGTTGCCCGTTGCGTTGTCAGGCGCAATCGGCGCGAAGCTCACTCCGGTCGCCGGGGCAAGGCTATCGATATGGCCTTGGATCACGACGCCAGGAAGGCTGTCCACCTTGATGCGCACGCTGTGGCCAGGTCGCATGTTGGTGATCTGGTTCTCCTGGAAGTTGGCGACGACATAGGCGTCGGCGATCGGGACAATCGCAAGAACCGGCGCGCCGGGCGTCACAAATGCGCCGACCCGCGCCGAGCGCCTGCCAACCTTGCCGTCCACCGGTGCATGGATTTCCGTATAGGACAGATTGAGATTCGCCAATTCCTGAGCCGCCTCGGCGCGCATCAACGTGCTGGCCGCGCGCGCATCAACGTGCTGGCCGC
>NZ_JBFTNF010000153.1:0-1831 GCF_056397345.1 Cupriavidus sp. 05N38 | reverse complement strand
AGCCTTGCAACCCTCCGCGCCCAGGACGCACAAGCCTGTCTGGCCGGAAAAGTGCCAGCCGTTCGACGGGTCCCGGTTGTCGTAGACATCCAGGGCCGCGAGCAACTGCTCGCTCTGCAGCCATTTGTGGTGGTCGTTGGMGCGGCCTTCGGCCAGTGCTTCCAGCGCCTTGCATTGCTGCTCGAAGTCGGCCAGGTTGGCTTTCATGGCCTGAACCTGCAGGGCGGCCTGCGGGTCCGGGGGATTGACGTACCTGGTCTCGAATCGATTGCGGTATTCGCCGCTGTCGAGCTTCGCCTGCACCCGCGTGCGGATGGTCGTCTCATAGTCCTTCATGTGTTGCCGGGCGGCCTGTTCCCAGCGGGCCTCCTGCTCCGCGTCGAGCACCCAGCCGCGGGTCATGGCGGCGCCGGGGTCTTCGATCTTGGCGCGCTCGATGTCGATGTAGTGTCGCGCCTCGATGGCGGCCGACTTGTCCTCGAACAGCTGCCTGACGTCGTCGAACGCCTGGGCCACCAGGACCAGGCGTTCATTGTCGAGGCCTTTGGGGTTCTTGAGGCTAAGGTAGCCTTTGAGCTGTTCCACCGCCTCGTTGCGCCATGCGTTGAGCTGCTGGGTGATGCCGATGGGATCGTGCAGTACCACCGCACAACCGCGCGCGCGGCGAGCGGTTTCCTTGAGGTCCGAGGCGACCCAGGGCGTGTGGTATTCGTAATCCGGGCTGGAGTAAAGCTGGCCGGCGAGCACCGGCGCGAGCGCCTTGTCGGTGCGGGCAATGGCGTCCGACAAGGTGCCGTCGATGATCATCGGGTCGAGTACGTCGTCAGCAAACGAGCACGTGTCCGCAATCCTCTTGATGTCGAATGACTGCAACTTGTTGCGCAGGTAGGTCTTGTCGCGCACCTCGTCCACCATGCGCTTGGTGAGGGGGTCAGGCGTGAACAGCAGGCGCAATTCTTCGATATCCTCCGGCGCTTTGAAGCAAATGGTCCAACCGCTCCGCAGTTGAATACCTTGCGTGTCGGCGATCGGCTGGTGAGGTGCATACGGCCAGATCGGATGGAATATGCCGGCGGACACGGCATGCCAGGCGCTCTCGCAGGACCAGTCCTTGCCCAGGCGCTTGACGAAGGCATAGAGATAGCCCTCGCGCAGGCTGCGCACAGCGTACCGGGCATTGAGTTTGTCGAATGCGGGGAAGTTCTTGCCGAGATTGGATGGTAGCTGTGGCGCCAGTTTGTCCAAGGCCTTCAAGTCGCCATGGGCGAGGACGGCATAGCGCAGCGGCAGGATGGCTACCTCCGTCTTGCACTCGACACAAGGACTGGGCGCTTCGTCCCTGCGCGTTTGCCGGGCAACGCGAAGTGCCTGGGACAGGAGTGTGGCAGGGGAGTTCGTGGTCATGATTGCGGCCTCCTTGGGTCTGCCTGGTGCTTCAGAGCGGCCAGCGACTGGCTCAGCGGAACCTGATCGGCGACGGCGCGCTTCACGGCATCCTGCCAGTCGCGATCGGCGGCCAGGCGTGCAGCAGGTATTGACAACCCCACCAGGACGTAGGTGGTCAGGTCTTCGTGGCGGCTCAGTCCATGCTGGCGGGCGGCGTCGAGCTGGGCTTCTATCTGCGTCAGGCGCACGCCACGGCAGTCGCTGGCAAAGACGGCCGGAGCTTCCTGTTCCAGGGTGTGCAGCAACTGATGCGGCAACGGATCGGAAACCAGGGCTTCCCACAGGGCATCGGTCAATGTCAGCGCCGGCGGCGACGGCTGCGGCAGGCGCGCGCCGCCGGGGATGCGGCTCCAGCGCGGGTGTTCCGGCGTGGCGCCGGCAAACC
>NZ_JBFTNF010000152.1:0-1866 GCF_056397345.1 Cupriavidus sp. 05N38 | reverse complement strand
CAGGGACTCAGACGAAGTCCTTGTACTTGTCGAGGGTGCGCACGGGCTTGGCGAGCGCATCGCGGCGGAACGGGTCGCCGAGCTCGCGGGTGCACATGATCTCGATGATGGTGGTCTTGCCGTGATTCATCTGCAGATCGATGGCGCGCTTGAGCGCCGGGCCCACGTCTTCGAGCTTGTCCACCACGATGCCCTCGGCGCCCATGGCGCGGGCGATCTCGGCGAAGCTTTGGTTGTCCAGCTCCCCCGCGACGAAGCGGCGGTTGTAGAAGTCGACCTGGTTCTTCTTCTCGGCGCCCCACTGGCGGTTGTGGAACACCACGGCGGTGACCGGGATATTGTGGCGCACGCAGGTCATGGTCTCCATCAGGCTCATGCCCCAGGCGCCGTCGCCGGCATAGGACACGGCCGGGCGGTGGGGCGCGGCCACCTTGGCGCCGATGATGGTGGGGAAGGCGTAGCCGCAGTTGCCCCAGCTCATGGCGGCGAAGAAGCTGCGCGGCTTGTTGAAGCGCAGGTAGCTGTTGGCCACCGAGTTGATATTGCCGATGTCGGTGGAGACCATCACGTCCTCGGGCATGGCTTTCTCCAGCTCGCGCAGCACCTGGCGCGGATGCAGGTAGTGGCCGCCATTGGGCGTGCGCTCCTGCTTCTGCTCCTCGATCATGTCCAGGCTGTAGGGGTCGCGCTCGTGGGTCCATTCGTCGAGCTCTTTCTCCCAGGCGGCCTTCTCGGCGGCGATCTGGCCGGCGCGCTCTTCGCGCGAGGCGTCGCACACCAGGGTGCGCCCGGCCAGGCGCCCGGTCAGCGCCACGGCGGCGGCCTTGGCGTCGCCGCAGATGCCCACGGAGATCTTCTTGACCAGGCCGAGCATCTTGTGGTCGGCATCGATCTGGATGATCTTGGCCTGCTTGGGCCAGTAGTCCATGCCGTGCTGGGGCAGGGTGCCGAAGGGTCCGAGGCGCGAGCCGAGGGCGACCACCACGTCGGCGCGGGCGAGCAGCTTCATGGCGGCCTTGGAGCCCTGGTAGCCGAGCGGGCCGCACCACAGCGGATGGCTGGCGGGGAAGGAATCGTTATGCAGGTAGCTGTTGACCACCGGCGCGCCGAGGCGCTCGGCGAGTGCCTGGCATTCGGCGATGGCATCGGCCATGACCACGCCGCCGCCGGAGATGATGACGGGGAACCTGGCCTGGGCGAGCAGCTCGGCGGCTTCGTTGAGGCGTTGTTCGCCGCCGGGGCCGCGGTCCAGGCGCTGCGGGCGGGGGATCTCGGCCTGGATCTGGCCGTAGAAGTAGTCGCGCGGGATATTGAGCTGGGTGGGTCCCATCTCGGCCATGGCGCGGTCGAAGCAGCGGCCGGTGAACTCGGCCATGCGTGCCGGGTGGGTGACATGGCCCTGGTACTTGGTGAACTCCTGGAACATCGGCAGCTGCTTGGCTTCCTGGAAGCCGCCGAGGCCGATGCCCATGGTGCCGGCCTCGGGGGTGACGATGACCACGGGGCTGTGGGCCCAGTAGGCGGCGGCGATGGCGGTGACGCAGTTGCTGATGCCGGGGCCGTTCTGGCCGATGACGACGCCGTGGCGGCCGGAGACGCGGGAATAGCCGTCGGCCATGTGGCCGGCGCCCTGCTCGTGCACCACGGGGATGAGGCGGATGCCGGCGGGGGCGAAGATGTCCATGGCGTCCATGAAGGCGGAGCCCATGATGCCGAACATGTCGGTGACGCCGTTGGCGGCGAGGGTTTCGACAAAGGCTTCCGAGGGGGTCATGGCCTGCGGGCCGGTGGTGGCGGGGGCGTCGGTGGTGGCCTGGCGCAGGGATTCGGGGAGGTGTTCGCTCATGGTGGTGGGTCTCCGGGCTT
>NZ_JBFTNF010000151.1:0-1874 GCF_056397345.1 Cupriavidus sp. 05N38 | reverse complement strand
GGGCACCGGCCGGCGGGCAGGCGCAAGCCCCGGCCGAGCCGGCTCCCGGGGCGGCCCCGGCGGCGGCTACGGCCGAGGCGGTGGCCGCCACCGTGGCGCAAGCCGCCGCGCGCAGCGTGCCCACCCTGCTGATCGACAAGCCGCTGCGGTCGGGCCAGCAGATCTACGCCGCCGGCGACGTGGTGATCCTCGACCTGGTCAGCTACGGCGCCGAGGTCATCGCCGAAGGCAACATCCATATCTATGCCCCGCTGCGCGGCCGCGCGCTGGCGGGCGTCAAGGGCGACGCGCAGGCGCGCATCTTCTGCACCTGCCTGGAGCCCGAACTGCTTTCCATCGCCGGCATCTACCGCACCGGCGAACTGTCCTTGCCCGCCGATGTGCTGGGCAAGCCCGCCCAGGTAAGGCTGGCCGGGGAAAAACTGATCCTCGAACCGCTCCGGATGAAGTAACACCGCCGCAGAGCACCGACCACAGCAGCGCAAGCTTCAACCATTACTGGATCCAAGAGCCATGGCAAAAATCATCGTTGTGACCTCCGGCAAGGGGGGCGTAGGCAAGACCACCACCAGCGCCAGCTTCTCTGCCGGCCTGGCCCTGCGTGGCCACAAGACTGCCGTGATCGACTTCGACGTCGGCCTGCGCAACCTAGACCTGATCATGGGTTGCGAGCGCCGCGTGGTCTACGACCTGGTCAACGTGGTACAGGGCGAAGCCAACCTGAACCAGGCCCTGATCAAGGACAAGAAGTGCGAGAACCTGTTCATCCTGCCGGCCTCGCAGACGCGTGACAAGGACGCCCTGACCAAGGAAGGCGTGGAGAAGGTCATCAACGGCCTGATCGACATGGGCTTCGAGTTCATCGTGTGCGACTCGCCCGCCGGCATCGAGTCGGGCGCCCTGCTGGCCATGTATTTCGCCGACGAAGCGCTGGTCGTGACCAATCCGGAAGTCTCCTCGGTGCGAGACTCTGACCGCATCCTCGGCATCCTGGCCTCGAAGACCAAGCGCGCCAGCGAAGGCGGCGAGCCGATCAAGGAACACCTGCTGATCACGCGCTACAACCCGAAGCGCGTGCATGGCGGCGAAATGCTGTCGCTGACCGATATCCAGGAGATCCTGCGCATCAAGCTGATCGGCGTGGTGCCGGAATCGGAAGCGGTGCTGCATGCGTCCAACCAGGGCACGCCGGCCATCCACCTGGAAGGCAGCGACGTGGCCGACGCCTATGGCGACGTGGTCGACCGCTTCCTCGGCAAGGACAAGCCGATGCGTTTCACCGACTACCAGAAGCCGGGGCTGCTCTCCCGCATCTTCGGCAACAAGTAAGGAGGGCCTGCCATCATGTCGATTCTGTCCTTCCTGCTCGGCGAGAAAAAGAAATCCGCCTCCGTTGCCAAGGAGCGGCTCCAGATCATCCTCGCCCATGAACGCACCGGCCATTCGGCGCCGGCCGACTATCTGCCCGCCCTGCAACGCGAACTGGTCGCGGTGATTTCGAAATACGTGAAAATCAGTGACCAGGACCTGCGCGTGAGCCTGGAGCGCCAGGACAACCTGGAGGTCCTCGAAGTCAAGATCGAGATCCCGCAGGGCTAGGCGAAGCGCCGCTCCGGGGCTTGCGCGCGCCCCTTTGGCGGTAGGGTTGACAGGTAGCGCCAACGTCATGCGGCGACGCACTAAATTGAGAAATTGTCGCGGCGCCACAACGCTTTATGCACCATTTGCAAGTCTGTGGGCGTTCTGCAACGTTGATTAGTGTCTTAATCTTTTCTGTTTTGTTAAATTTTCGCGGCGTTTACACGAAACGTAAACTCGTCCGCCGCCGCGATCCGGCCGCGGACACGACAGAACAGAAAAGGAGCACTATGAAG
>NZ_JBFTNF010000150.1:0-2057 GCF_056397345.1 Cupriavidus sp. 05N38 | reverse complement strand
CGTGAAAGCCACCGGCCCGAACGAGGTCACGGTGGTGCTCACCAGCCCCAATGCCGACCTGCCGGTGATCCTGGGCACCTTCCACTTCCTCATCGTCAAGGACGGCACCACCGACTTCAGTGCCGGCATTGGTACCGGACCCTACAAGATCAAGGAGTTCAGGCCGGGCGTGCGCACACTCGTGGTGCGAAACGGCGCCTACTGGAAGCCCGGCAAGCCCTATCTCGACGAAATCGAGTTCGTCGGCATTGCGGATGACAGTGCGCGCGTCAACGCGCTGCTGTCGGGCGGGATGGACCTGGTGGCCATGGTCAACCCCCGCGCCGTGGCCCGAGTCAAGGGTACGCCGGGCTACGCCATCCTCGTCACGCAATCGGGGCAGTACTCAGACCTGATCATGCGCAAGGACGCGGGTCCAGGCATGAGCCCGGACTTCTTGATGGGAATGAAGTACCTGCAAGACCGCGAGCAGATGAAGAAAGCCATCGCGCTCGACTATGCGGTGCTCGGCAACGATCAGCCGATCGACCCCACCAACCGCTTCTTCTTCAAGGATTTGCCGCAGCGCGCCTTCGATCCGGAGAAGGCGAAGTTCCATTTCCGCAAAGCCGGCGTGACGGGCAAGGTGCCGGTGGTGACCTCGCCCGCCGCGCTGTATTCGGTGGAGATCGCGACGGTGCTGCAGCAGACCGCGCAGCGTGTCGGCCTGGACATCGACATCAAGCGCATGCCTGCCGATGGCTACTGGTCGAATCACTGGCTCAACAGCCCCGTAGGCTTCGGCAATGTCAACCCGCGCCCCAGCGCCGACACCATTCTCACGCAGTTCTTCAAGTCCGATGCGCCGTGGAACGAATCGCGCTGGAAGAACCCCAGGTTCGACCAGCTGCTGCTGGCGGCGCGGGGCGAAACCGATACCGCCAAACGCAAGCAGTTGTATGGCGACATGCAGACCATGATCCACGAGGACGCCGGCATTGGTATCCCGCTGTTCCTGGCCAGCATCGACGCACATTCGTCGAAGCTCAAGGGCCTGTCGCCGATCCCGCTGGGGGGGCTGATGGGCTATTCGTTTGCTGAGAACGTCTGGCTGGATGCCTGATCTGGAAGGTGGCGGGAGTGCGGTAGCCTGGGTGCAGTGTGCTCTCGCAAATCCGGGGCGACGGCGCGGCCTTCTGGCATGGGTAGCCAAATGCGCCCGCCATCCCACCACACCCCGTATTGAGGACGCCTGCGACGAGCTAGCGTTCCGCCGCCGTGCCGCCAAGGCGCGGCCCTCTCAAGCGACCGGCGCAAGCCGGTCGCTTTGCATTTGAAGCCTCGGCGCCGCTGCTCTTGCGCGAGCAGGGCGAGCCACTAGCTGAAGGCAAGGGGCGAGGTTGCGACTATTCGAATGGTTTGCTGGAGAAGCCCCGCGCGCCGATGACGGCGTGACCACCGCGACTGTTCCCGGCCGGCGCGTGCTGGCGCTGCGCCGACCGGTTGGCGTCATCGCTGCGATCACGCCACGCCGTGAGAACGGGGTCAGGCGGTGACGCCGGCGGCCACTGCATCGTCGCTATGCAGATCGACTTCATCGATCCAGCCGCGGCGCAGCTCGGGCACCGAGCGCGCCAGCAGCGCATAGTAGGGGTGGTGCGGACCGCGGTCGTAGTCCGCGTGCGCGACCTGGGTCAGCTTGCGGCCATGCTGCATCACCACGATCTCGTCACAGATCGAGCGCACGGTGTGCAGGTCGTGGCTGATGAAGAGATATGAGACACCCAGTTCCTTGCGCAGCTCGGCCATCAGGTCGAGGATGGCCGCGCCGACTACCGTGTCCAGCGCCGAGGTGATCTCGTCGCACAGGATCAGCTCTGGCTCGGCCGCCAGCGCGCGGGCCAGGTTCACGCGCTGTTTCTGCCCGCCGGACAGGCCACCGGGCGTGCGCTGCGCCACGCCGGCCGGCAGCCGCACCAGATCGAGCAACTGGCGGATCCGTGCCCGTTCTGGCGGATCCGTGCCCGTTTCGCTTCGCCGCGCAGGCCGTGGAAGAACTGCAGCGGCCGCGCCAGGAT
>NZ_JBFTNF010000149.1:0-2185 GCF_056397345.1 Cupriavidus sp. 05N38 | reverse complement strand
AAGAGCACTTTGGCTGGGGCAAGACGGTCGGACGGCTTCGCCAAACCGTATATCGTGGCCTCGAACGCGTGGACCAACACTTCAAGCTGACGATGATCGCCAGCAATCTGACCCGAATCGCACGAATACTGGGTGCGGTGCCGCGAGGAACAGTGCAATGAGCCGCCAAAGCTGGGCTGCCGCACGGCGCCATGCTGGCGCGCCCCGGAATTGGGGCGCCCAATTGCATGGCAGGGTAGGAATTCAGCGGTCATTTGCATGTCGAGTCGTGTGTAGCTGCGCTACGCCCTTTGTGCCAAAGTGCTTTTCAACAGCCTGCTAGCACCAGGTACGGCGGGCTGGTGACGATGCACTGCAAGCGCACGCTGGCGGCGATCAGGTGCGCATCACGGTGCGGCAGTCGCCTTGGGAGCAGTGGTCAAGCGTCATGCTAGGATCCTTATCAACCTCGGGGAATAGTCATGAAACGCACTACCGAATACCGTGGATTCGACCTTCATGTTTACTTGGTGACCACTTCGGAAGACATGTTCGATGTCTGGTTCCAGATCGAAGGCCCGATAAAGCCTCCAGGCGTTGCCGCAATCGGCAAGCGAATCAAAGTCCACGGCGGTCCGTTCTCGCGCCGCTGGGCACATCTCGTCGCCGAAGTAGCAGGCAGGGCTGCGGTGGACGTTATTCTGGGCGTGTAGGAATAGGCACATACCGCGATCCACGTCCGGTTTTCTACTCACCCGGTCCCCATCATTCGCTAGAATTCTGCGAAACCAACTAGGGAGACGGCCTTGGGAGACCGCGCAGCATGGGTATCCGAGGAGTATCGCGGGATGTACATCCATGTCATGACCTTCTGGATTGTAGGCATCCCAGGCGCCAGGCCGCCGCCTGGTCAGAAATGGGGGTATGCAGTCGAAATCCGATACAAAGCCGACCCCGATGACGACGCCATCTACGGCCCCGCGTCGGACCATTGCGATTACTTCACCGAGGTAGCTGCCGAGCAGGCCGCATTACACTATGGCGAGGGAGCGATCGACGTGCTTCTTGCGCTTGGTTGATCTCACCCCGCTATCCCCATCAGTCTCGCTTTCTTCGCGTGCTACGATCCTTCGGCACGACAGGGGGCAAGCCATGGCGAACTTCGAAACCGATGCCGAAAGACGCGAGTGGATTGCTAAACACAGCGAGGACGAATTCCGGCAGCATGTAGCGCACCACACGTTCGGCGACAGGCGTTTAGAGAACGCTCGCGCCTATCTCGATAGGATCGACAGTCAGCGAGCGGAGATACGCGAGGAACGAGCGCTTCCTGCGACTGAGCAGGCAGCGGGGGCGGCGCAGAACCAAGCCGATACTGCGCGACAAGCGCTTCGCATTTCGAAATGGGCTCTCGGTATAGCTATCGTTTCACCGATAGCGCTCCGGCCATCGACCGCACGCACACCGGAGTGGCCGACTGCATGAACGTCTCGCCGGACTCGGCCAGCAGCAGGGTGGTGCCCATTGCCTCGGCGATCGCGATCAGCTTGTTGTTCACTGCGGGCAGGCGCGGGTCGGCCACAGCATAAGCAGCGCAGGATCTATGCTTGGTGGCTCTGAAGGCCGATCAAGTTTTGGTGCTCGCCGTCGGGCAGCGACGGCCATTGGGCTGGGGCGCAGGCAGTCGCAGCGCTGCTGAGCTGATTGCCCGATGAACAGATCGCCGAACTGCTGGGAGTGAAACGGGCGCGACTGGATGCTCATGTGATGTTGCCGATCGTCGAGCACGGAGAACCAGGCTCGCCGGCCTGCCAGTTGGGGCCTTGCTTGCGGCAACGACGTTGGCATCTACCGTCGTGACCTCAAGCGCCGGATAGGTACCTTCCAAAGCGGTGGTCTGTCGCACGACGCGTTCCTTGCGGTTTTACACCCTGGATCGTGCCTTCGCATCTACGCTGGCCGTGGAAACCTTGGGGTTTCCACGGGGCGGAGCGCATATCGCTCAAACCTTGGTGTGAGTGGCGGCCCACTGCGAAGGATTGACATCGATCGCCAGCCCGAGGCCGGAGCCGATCACGCCGACGTTGTTGAGCGTGTTGACGTTGATGCTCTGCAGCTGGGCGATGTTCTGGTTGACGTTGACATTGACGTTGGCCACCGGGCCCAGTCCCTGCATCCAGGTGTTGGCGCCGCCGCGCACCGCGGC
>NZ_JBFTNF010000148.1:0-2801 GCF_056397345.1 Cupriavidus sp. 05N38 | reverse complement strand
ACACTACATCGACATCGAGCGCGCCAAGATCGAAGACCCCGGCGCCGCCATGACCCGCGGCTGGGTGCTCGACGCGGAGCAGGAGGCCCGCTGGGAACAGGCCGCCGAGCAACACATGAAGAACTACGAGGCGGCCATCCGTGCACGGGTGCAGGCGAAGCTCGACAGCGGTGAATACCGCAATCGATTCGAGACCAGGTACGTCAATCCCCCGGACCCGCAGGCCGCCCTGCAGGTTCAGGCCATGAAAGCCAACCTGGCCGCCTTCGAGCAGCAGTGCAAGACGCTGGAAGCCATGGCCGAAGGCCGCTCCAACGACCACCACAAATGGCTGCAGAGCGAGCAGTTGCTCGCGGCCCTGGATGTCTACGACAACCGGGACCCGTCGAACGGCTGGCACTTTTCCGGCCAGACAGGCTTGTGCGTCCTGGGCGCGGAGGGTTGCAAGGCCACCGCCGACATCATCCAGACATGGTGGGAGGGCAACACCACCGACCGCGCCAATCTTGCCCTGCGAGGCTTCGCGCTGAACCAGAGCGACATCCTCGCGGAGATGGAGCGCACCAGGGAAGCGGCCAAAGCCGCGCCGCTGCCCGTCACCGAGCACGATATCTACGACTACACCGGCAAAGGCCTGGAGCGCGCCAAGACCCTGGGGGACATGTTCGACAAGGCCAACGGGCTGTACGAGGAAATGGAAAAGGCCGGCCATGCCAGGCTCGCCGGCGGCGCACTCGCCTGGTACACCAGCCTGGGGCGTCAGACATTGCGCCACGCGCCCAAGGGCATGGAGTGGTTCGTCCACGGTTTCAGCCGCTCGTTGCTGGCCGCCGGCATCGGCAAGCAAGCCGTCAAACTGCGGCTCAAGGAACTACAGGCGATCGGGCGCAGCGCCGACCCCAAGGTCTTGCGCGCGCACGTGAAGCGCAATGTCAACTTCGCCTTCGCCACCGAACTGGTGGACGCCCGCTCCAGTGAATTCTACAAAGTGCGCGCCAGTGGCTGGCTGCTTGTGTTCGAGGCCGCCCTGCTCGGCCATAAGTGGCTCAAAGGGACCAAGGACGAAAAGGAAAAAGCGGAGTTGGCCGCAGCCGCAATAACAACCTTCGCGGCCGGTCTGGAGGTGTTGGCCTGCGGCACGGAGATCGTGTTGCGCCAATATGCCGCCGCCAGTACGACGGGCGTGGGCGCTACCGTCTTTCTTGGTGGACTCAAGTTGTGGGGTGGCGCGCTGGCTACGACAGCGGGCATCTATCTCGTTAGGTACGACTGGTCCGATGGCGTCGAAGCTGAAAAACAGGGAAATACACTGCTGTGGATGGCTTATCGAATCCGCTTCGCGGTATCAATCGCCATGATAGCGAGTCAAGCCGGCATCGCATTTGCAGCGGCCGGACCGATGTTCAAGTTGCTAGCCGAACGTGCGATAAATACTCGCTGGTTCTCTGGGATTAACTTCCTCGCCAACATAGCGGCCTACCTGGGTAAGGAAGCTGTCGCTCTAATGATGCGAAGAATATTGCTCCGTGGCACCTGGGTGACAATTGTCGTCACTGTGCTTATCGCGATTTTCGATGACGATGCCCTGCAGAAATGGTGCAAGCGGACGATATATCGTGGACCCAAGTTCAATGGGGAAAAGCTGTACAAGGATACGGCACAAGAACTTGCCGGGCTCTACGGCGGACTGCAAGAGGTGCTTTGATGTATTTCGCCGAGTGGATCATGTGGCTGGGCAATATCAAGTCCGATGAGTGGTACAAGAAAAATGTGGAGGACCCTGGTCCAAGCCGACCGGTCGTGGAGCCCGTCTATGAAGAGTCCGTGGCCGAAGACAAAGCGAATCAGGCGGCAAAACGGTTCGCACAGGCCAAGACGCGAGGTCCGGTCTATGCCTGCAACGACATCTATCTGGAAATGCGTTCTGGCGGCATGGAGGATAAGCGCGGTCTGGTAACTCTTGTTTCAGGTGCCGTCATTTATCTGCTGTTTGGCATTTGGATTGATATGGACTTGCCCATCTTCTGGGCCGTTATCATGGGCAACGAAACCGTGTTTGGCAGGGCACTAACTGCCAGCGACATCATCATGGCAATATTCGGAACGCTCCTTTCCGGAGTCCCCCTCTGGTTCTATTTCAAATACGCCTTTCGCTTCACGCGACTGGAAGTGCTGACCTCCCGCCATCTGCTGATCCGCTTCAACCGTGTCACGCAGCAGGTCTATCTGCATCGCCCTCCTAGCTGTGGAGGGATTGTCGTTGTGCCCTGGGAGGGCGTCAGTTCGATGGAAGTCGCCGGCCAGCGCTTGCTTCTCGGCTGGTTCGCCGACGACACGCCGCTGCCCTTTCCCGTCATAGCCTTTGTCGGCAAGCAAAGCAGCGGTGAGGCGGATTTGCAGGCGGAATGGGAATTCATCCGCCGCTACATGGACGAGGGCGGCCTGTCGGCTATCCCAGAACCACGCATCAGCTCGCAACTGCCGCTGCCGTGGCAAGCCTTCATCGCGCAGTTCGAGGCCTTGGGGCCCTTCCTGCGCGAAGGCGGTCCCCTCATCTGGGTCGGCTGCCTGATGATTTCGCCGGCTTTCATCATCCTCGGCTTGTCCCACTGGGCATCGCTGCTGCTGTGCTGGCGACCGCGCTGGCCCAAGGTCATCCGCGAGGCCGGCCTGCCGGGCAAGCCCATACCCGCCTTGTCCACTGCCSACAACTACCCGCCAGACATCCGCGAGCAGCTATTGGCCAACGCGCACCGCTGGGCCGTGCGTCCTGGTCGGCGCCCAGATCGCAAGCACGTCGC
>NZ_JBFTNF010000147.1:0-2840 GCF_056397345.1 Cupriavidus sp. 05N38 | reverse complement strand
AGCCGACGCCGCCAGTCACGCCCCAGTCCACCTGCGCCTCGTCCAGCAGCGGCGCGGCCAGCGCGAGCGCCGCCAGCGCGGGCACGGCCGCACGCCGGGGATGGGTTTTCCAGCGTCCCTGCTGCGCGATCATGCGCGGCGTCACGGTGCGCGCCACCTGCGCCGCGGGCAGCCATGCCGCGTGGCGCTGCGCGCGCGTGACGCCGCGCAGGCCCACCGGGATGCGGGCCTGCGCATCGGCGCAGGCCCGCCGCACCACCAGCGGCGCCCGCGCCAGCCAAGCGGTGCCGGCCCAGGGCGGCAGCGCATTGACCGCGGCGAAGGCCGCCGGGTCGGCAAGCCAGACCAGGTCGTGCGGCAGCGGGTCGGGCCGGTTCATGGCTGGCACCTGTGCGGCGCACCGGTCCGGCACGTCAGTCCCCCCACTGCTGCGCGAGCAATTCGCGCACGCGGCTGGAGGCCTGGCGGTTGGCACCGCCGAGGCGGCTGCGCAGGTCGCGCTGCGGGTCGGCCAGGATATCGGCGAGCGCAGCCTGCAGCGCGCCATGCGTGGTGTCGAGGTCGGCCGCGTCGGGCTGCGCCGCGTGGTTCACGCGGATGCGCCGCCACAGCAGGCCCAGCGTGGCGTAGCTGGCGATGTCGTAGGCCATTGGCGGCACGCTGGCGGCGAATGTCTCCAGGTCCTCCACGCTGCGCATGGTGATACGGGCGGCAGCCTGCTTGCCCATGGCATGGACTTCCACGCCGGCATCGTCCAGCGCGATCAGGCGGTTGGCCTGGTAGCCGTGCGCGAGGAAGGCGCCCGACATGGCGCGCCCGACCAGCAGCGCGATCACCGGATGTCCTTGCAGCCTGGCGCTGGCATAGGCATCGGCGGCCCCGGCCAGCGACTGGTGGATGCCGAAGGCTTCCTCGCGCCGGCCATAGGCCTGGCTGGGCGTATCGACGATGGCAATGATGGGCCGCTTGACGGTGGCGTCGCGGTCGGCCTGCAGCACTTCGTCCACGGCGCGCGCCAGCGACCAGCCTTCGATCAGGCCCACCTCGCCGTCGCGCGCACGCGGGTAGGCACTGCCGGCATCGGGCACCACGGCGATGAAGCGCGCCGCCTGGCCGGCCAGTCCGGCGTCGGCCACCTGCACGCTGGCGGGATAGCCGGGCGCGCGCGCGGCGTTGCCGGTGAGCGCGGCCAGCCAGGTCTCGCCGCGGCTCGTGGCTGGTGCTGCGTTCTTGTCGGTGTTCATGCGCGGTCTCCCTCGGCATAGATGGCGCGCACGGTGCCCGGCTCCGGCTGGCGCGAAGGATCGTAGTCGCGCAGCCGTTGCAGGTAGTGCGCGTAGCGTTCGCTGCGGTGCGTGGCGGGCGGGCCCGCGGCCAGCAATTCGCGCAGGGCGGCGCGGATGGCATCGCTGTCGTCGTCCACGTAGCGGTCCGCCAGGCCGGTGGCGATGCGCTGCTCGCCGCCGGTGAAGCTCCAGATAAAGGGCCGGTCGCGCGAATCGTATTCGGCCACGCCGGCTTCCTGCTCGATCACCGCGGGGCCGTTGAGGCCGAGGCGGGCCTCGCGCGTGACCACCAGGTAGCTGCACAGCCCGGCCGCGATCGACATGCCGCCGAAGCAGCCCACCTGCCCGGCGATCACGCCGACCACCGCCTGGTAGCGGCGCAGGTCGACGATGGCCGCGTGGATCTCGGCGATGGCCGCSAGGCCGAGGTTGGCTTCCTGCAGCCGCACGCCGCCGGTCTCGAACAGGATCACCGCGCGCGTGGGGATGCCGCGGCGGTTGTCCTGCGCGGCCAGTTCCAGCGCGCCGGCGATCTTGGCCCCGCCGACCTCGCCCAGGCTGCCGCCCTGGAACGCGCCTTCGATGGCGAGCACCACGGCGGGCTGGCCGTCGATGCGGCCCTTGGCCACCACCACGCCGTCATCGGCCTGCGGCACCACGCCCTGGCGTTCTAGCCATGGCGACACCAGCTTGTCGAAGGGGCCGGCCAGTTCGCGCACGGTGCCGGCATCGAGCAGCGCGTGCACGCGTGCCCGTGCGCCCAGTTCGACAAAGCTCTCGCGTGTGAGCAGCGATGCGTGATTCATGGCTGCTCCTTGCCGCCGGCGCCGGCGGATGTGTCGAGCGCTTCGAACGCTTCGGCCAGGCGCATGCCCACCACGCCAGGCGTGGCGCCGAAGTCGTGGATGCGCACACGCATGGCCGCGCGCGGCTCGGCGCTGAACACGCGCGCGAGCTGTGCGCCCCACACCTTGCCATAGCCGTCCACCGAGGTGGTGACGTCGATCACGGTGGTGCCCGTGGTGCCGGGCTCGACCATGACCTCGAGGTCGCCGGAGCCGACTACCCCGACCAGCACGTTCCGGCTGGCCGGTGCGCCGGCGGGATATTCGAACTTGAGCTGTTCCATTACTTGTCTCCTTGCGCGGGGCAAGCGGGTGTGAATCCAAGCGGTGCCGCAGCCAGCGGCAGCCGGTCCAGGAAGAAGGTGGCGGCGAGCAGGTCCGCCGCGCCGCCGGGCGAGGCGTTGCAGGCCAGCATGCCGGCCTCGAGCCCGCGCAGCAGGCGGCGTCCGGCCAGCGTGGCGATGCCGCCCGCGCGCAGTACCTGCGCCGCGCCGGCCTGCATCAGCGCGAGGCCTTCGCGCCCGGCGCGGGCCAGCACGCAGGTGTCGTCGAGCCGGCTCATGATCGCCAGCAGCGCATTGACGCGCGCGCTCGGCTCCGCGTCGCCGCGCGCGCGGCTGCGGCGCAGCTCGGGCAGGCCGGCGCGCAGCACATGCGGAAAGCCCGCCTGTGCCTGGCCGCGCGCGCCGCTCACGCCGTAGTGCAGGCA
>NZ_JBFTNF010000146.1:0-2857 GCF_056397345.1 Cupriavidus sp. 05N38 | reverse complement strand
CGATGGCATAAGGCTCCAGCGGAATCGAGGTACGGCCCGTGGCGATCAGCTCCGCCATGGTTTCGCCCACGCCGGGGCTGATCGCAAAGCCCTCGCCATTGAAGCCGAAGGCGTAGTACAGGCCGGGCACCGTGGCGCTGGGGCCCATCACCGGCTGCCAGTCGGGGGTATAGCCTTCGATGCCGCTCCACACGCGAATCAGCTGCACATGCTCGAAGGCCGGCACGAAGCGGCGCAGTTCGCGCAGYTGGCGCAGCACGTTGTCGGGCTTCACGTAGGCGCGGATGCGSTCGGTGTACGCCGGCCCCTTGAGGCCRCCGCCGAAGACGATGTTGCCGCGTGAGATCTGGCGGAAGTACAGGCTCTCATGCTCGATCGGCGTAGAAACGCCGATGGAAGGGCCGATGGCATAGGGCAGCGGCTCGGTCACGCCCATCTGCGGGCCGCGCGCGTCCATCGGCACGCCCTCGCYGAACTGCTCGGCCATGCGGTTGGACCAGGCGCCGCACGCCACCAGCATTTGCGGTGCGCGAAAGCGCCGGCCATCGGCGGTGTGAGCGACAAAGCCATTGGCGTCGCGCTCGACCTGCATCACCTCGGCATGCTCGACGATCTGCGCGCCGGCGCGACGCGCGGCGCGCGCGAAGGCCGGGCCGGCCAGGCGCGGGTTGGCRTGGCCGTCCTGCGGCGAGTACGARCCTGCCACCACGCCGGGCGCAAAGATGCCCCAGCGCCGGCGCAACTGCTCGGCGCTGAAGAGCTSCAGRTCCAGYCCGAGCGGCTTCACGTCGCGSRCRTGTTGCTCGAGCACGGYGGCCTGCTGTTCGGTGTAGCACACGCGCAGGTGGCCGTACGGGACGAACTCGAGGTCYTCGCCCAGCAGTTCCTTCACGCGGCCCCAGACGGCACGCGCGCGATTGGCCAGCGGCATCTGGTGCAGGGCRCGTCCCTGGCGGCGCACATTGCCGAAGTTGGTGCCGCTGGCCTGGCGCCCGACCAGCTCGCGCTCCAGCAGCACCACCGAGAGGCCCTGCTGGCGCAGGAAGAAGGCGGTGGTGGTGCCCATCAGGCCGCCACCGAGCACCAGCACATCGGCGTCGTGCGTCTTGGATGCCGTGCTGCTCATGCCTTCACCTCGTGTGTATTCATCATCAGTGGCTTGACCGGTGCCTGCGAGCGCAGGCGACCGACTTGTTCGATCGGGATGCCGCAGGCCTGCGCCACGATCTCGGCCGCGGCATGGCCGCAGAAGCGGCCCTGGCAGCGGCCCATGCCGACGCGGCTGAAGGCCTTGGCCCGATTGACTTCCTGGCTGTCCAGTTCGCTCACGCAGCGGCGCAGCTCGCCCACSGTCACGGCCTCGCAGCGGCATACCACGGCGGCATCGGGCAGGGCGGCGGCCTGCGTGTGCGGCCACGGGAAGGCGCGCGCCAGCCCCTGGCGGAAGCGGTCCATCTGGTCGAGGRTGCGGCGCAGCGCAGCCGATTCCGCGGCGTATTGTGCGCGGCCCCGCTCATGCCCCAGGTCGGCCAGCGCCGCCAGCGCCGCGAGCCGGCCCGCGGCTTCGGCCCCATCGGCACCGAGGATGCGCGCGCCGTCGCCGGCCAGGTAGACGCCGCGCGTGCTGCTGCGGCCGTCCGCGTCGATGCGCGGCAGCCACTGGCGGCTCACGGGGTCGAAGGCGAACTCGCAGCGCGCGAGGTCGGCCAGTTGCGTCTCGGCGCGCAGGTGCCAGCCCAGGCCGACGGCGTCGCASGCGAAGCGCTGCTCGCGTCCGCGCGCATCGCGCACGGTCACGSCCYGCACGCCAAGGCGGTCATCGCCGTCGATGCCCAGCGGCGTCACGCCCTGCAGCACCGGTACGCCGGCATGCTTGAGGCCGCGGATCAGTCCGAGGCCGCGCAGCGCCAGCCGGGGGCGCGCCAGCAGGCCGGTGATGGCACCCCAGGACTTATTGGCGGAGGACGTGTCGAGTACTGCCGCCACGCGCGCGCCGGCCTGCACGTACTGCGAGGCCACCAGGTAGAGCAGCGGCCCGCTGCCGAGGAAGACGACCTGCGCGCCGATGGCGCAGGCCTGTGCCTTGAGCGCGATCTGGGAAGCGCCCAGGCTGTAGCAGCCGGCGCGGTGCCAGCCGGGCACCGGCATGAGCCGGTCGGTGGCACCGGAGCACACCAGCAGKGCGTCGAAGGGCAGCGTCTGCGGCTCGTCCCCGCACACGACGTGCAACTCACCCTCGGTCAGGTTCCACGCCAGCGTGTTGGGACGGTAGTCGATCCGCGCGYGCAGCGCGTCGAAGTCGCGGTGCAGCGCCTGGGCCTTGTCGGCCTCGCTGCCATAGAGCTTGGCGTAGGAGCGTTKGAAGCCTTCGGGCTGGCGGCGGTAGATCTGGCCGCCGTCGCGCCGGCCTTCGTCGATCACGGTAGGGCGCAGTCCGGCCTGCGCCAGTGCCTGGGCCGCGCGTACGCCGGCGGGGCCGGTGCCGACCACGACGATGCGGGGCRATGCTGACGGCGTGCTCATGCGGTGGCTCCCGGCGCGTGGCGCGCGAGCGATTCCTGCAGGTCCGGCGTCGCGGGCCAGTGGTGCGCGGGCGGACGGGTCAGTACCTCCATGCCGGCCTCGGCCGGCGTGGAACAGGCGCGCAGGCGCTCGCCCGCGGGTGTCCACACCCAGCAGTCCTGGCAKGCGCCCATCAGGCAGAACCCCGCACGCGGGCCGTCGCCGAATTCGCTGTCGCGCACGCGCCGGCCATTCAGCAGCAGTGCGACCAGAAGGGTGTCACCCGCCAGGGCGGTGGCACTGCGGCCATCGATGCGCAGGGTGATGGCGGGGCGGTCGGATTCTGCCAGCCGCA
>NZ_JBFTNF010000145.1:0-5432 GCF_056397345.1 Cupriavidus sp. 05N38 | reverse complement strand
GCTGTGTCCCGGTGGCAAGGAACGGATGCGCCGCCTGATGCAGGTCATTCAGAGCGACAGGTTGAATCTCGGGCCGCTCGTCACGCATCGGTTCAAGCTTGATCAGATCGAATCGGCGTACGAGTTGTTCGCCAATCAGCGCGATGGCGTGCTGAAGGTAGCCATCACGCCTTGAACACTGCCRCACGCCGYGGKTGCGGTGCGCGCGGGCTCGCATSGCAACGGTCTCCCTACGGCTCCAGCACATATCTCCCGAGTGCGTCGGCGAGCGCGCCGTGCGCTGCGTCGCACGCGAGGATCCGACCAGTGGAGTGCGACGGCGGCCTTGCTGGTGCTCTCAAAAAAACTCGAGGCGATTTTGCACAAAGGCGAGGACGAATGATCGGCCTCGAAGATCGCCAATTCGTGGCCCAGAACATCCGCGTGGCGCACACCGATGGCGCGCGGTTGCGTCTGGCGTGCGAGACCGCCGGCATCGACCTGCGCACGCTGCAGCGATGGAAGGCTGGCGAAGGTCTCACCTCGGGCGATCGCAGGCCAGACGCAGCGCGTCCGGCACCTGCGCATGCCTTGAGCCCAGCCGAGCGCGCAGCACTGTTGAGCGTAGCCAACGAGGCGCGCTTTGCTGATATGCCGCCAGCGCGCATCGTGCCCATGCTGGCCGACGAAGGTGTGTACATTGCCAGCGAGTCGAGCTTTGCTCGCGTGCTGCGTGAACACGGCCAGACCGAGCACCGCGGTCGAGCCAAGGCCCCCAAGGTCGTCCGGCCGCCGACCACGCACATCGCCACGGCGCCGCGCCAGGTCTGGTGCTGGGATCTGACCTACCTGCCGGCCACCGTGATCGGGCAATGGTTCCACCTGTATCTGATTCTGGACCTCTACAGCAAGATCGTAGGCTGGGAGGTGCACGACAGCGACGACTCGCTGCACGCCCCGCACCTGGTGCGCCGCACGGCGCTGGCCGAGGGCATCGCCACCATGCCCGTCAAGCCAGTGCTGCACGGCGATAACGGTGCCACGCTCAAGGCCACGACCGTGCTGGCCATGCTGTACTGGCTGGGTGTGAAGCCCTCATACTCCCGGCCGCGCGTGAGCGACGACAACGCCTATGCCGAGTCGCTGTTCCGAACCGCCAAGTATCGGCCAGAGTTCCCTGTCAATGGCTTCGTCGATCTGGACGCAGCCCGGGCCTGGGCGACCCACTTCGTGCGTTGGTACAACGTTGACCACCGTCATAGCGGCATCCGCTATGTCAGCCCATCGCAGCGGCACGTCGGCGATGACCGGAAGATTCTCGCGGCTCGGCATGAAGTCTACCTTCAGGCCCGCGAACGCCACCCGGCTCGCTGGTCAGGCAGCACGCGTGACTGGACGCCCGTCGGCGCCGTGACGCTTAACCCTGAGCGGGACTCGGTGGTGGCCATGGCGTCACAGACAAAAGAAATACAGCCGTTGGCTGCATGACTGAGGCGACACCCATTAGCGGGCTGCAGTTTCTTCGAGCCGAACTACGAGGCCGGGCCCAAGTCGGTCCGCTGGAAGATCTGGCTGAAAGACGAGCCCGAGTTTGCGATCGCCGGCCTGTGGTGCGACTGGGTAGACGAAGGCGGCAGCCAGCTGTTCAGCTTCACCATGCTGACCATCAATTCGGACAAGCACCCGCTGATGAACCGCTTCCACGCCCCGGGCAAGGAAAAACGGATGATCGTGATCGTGATCGTGATCGTGCCGCGGCCGGAGTGGGATGACTGGCTGACGTGCCGGGATCCGGAGTGGACACGCAGCTTCATGCAGCCCTACCCGGCCGAGCTCATGGATGCCGAGGCAACGCCACGAGCCCCAAGGGCAGACGTGGACGCATAGTGGCGCCATGTCAGACAACGCCCCATTGTGGATGACGCAAGGCCGGCCAACACTGAAGGAAACCAGTACGGGAGATCTAGATGCCCGGGAATTCAAATTTCCATGTATTGCCGTATGGCGATGGCTGGGCTATTAAACGCGAGGGTTCCATCGGCATCCGTTCGCGCCACGATAGCCAGGCGGATGCGATCACCGCCGGTGTCCAGCTTGCGGCACAAGAGGCCGTCGAGCTGCTTGTACATGACCGTGATGGTCAGATCTGCACCACATCGAGACAGCATTAACTAGCCGCCCCGCGCGGCCCCCTCTTCAGCGGCTCTATCCGGCCGACGGCAAGGCCGCCGAGGCCGCGCCAGTCGCCCGCAACGCGGATCACAGCGCCATCCCAAGAGCCGATGGCGATCCATCAGCCTCAGTATTGTTCTGACACCAGCTCACTGGAAATGGCCCTTGAGTCTTCACTGCTCCTGTCTACCTCCCCCGGTCAGTGGCTTCTTTTTGCCTGCGGCAAGCGGAATCCGAACCGGATCCAATGTAAAGCGATAATGTAAAGTGGTCGGGCCGGAACGGTACCGTACCGACAGGCTGTTGGCGCCCCCTTACAGCTACCGTAGGTTCTTTTCCCCGAAGCTCCGGTGTTGGCATTGCTGGATCCACTGACCTCAGCCGATGACAACGCCATAATGATCCTTGCCAATGGTGGTCGGGTATCAGAAATCTCCAGCGAACACGCCACGTTGGCGGCGCTCCGGGAGTCCCTGGCCCGCGTGCTCTCAAAGGTCAGTGAACTTCTCAAGCCCGGGATTCGAGCACCGTGGAACGTGGATCGCCGAGCGCGAACGACGTCCGGCGTTGCTGAAACAGGAGAGTATCCACAGCCATAGCATCGAGAGGGATGCGCAGACACAAGAAGGGGCTCCACTCCCGTTGCTGTGTCTGCCGCCGGTTACCGGAAGGCCGCAGCTGCCGCCGCCAGCAGGATCTCGTATGCTGCACGCGCGCTACATTCCCATCATTCAAATCCTCAATGCTGACAGGCTGAGGGCAAAAGCTACGCGAACGGGTGCGCCCAGTCTGTAGTGGGCGTACGCAGAACATAGTGTCTGCCGGGGTAAAGAGAGAACCTTCGCCATCCCGCTGCCATAGCGGAACAGGGTAAGCCCATCTCGCTGCCCACTGGGCAGACCGACTGCGAAGAAAAGCTGTTGGCAAGGTGGGTAAAGGAGGTTGGAGAAAGCAAATGTCAGACCGTAATGGTCCGGATACGGGTTGCGACATCACCCGACACGAAAGTGGGCAGACTTCCAACTGGTCTCTCATCACGAGATAAAGCAACGACCCGGGTGACATTCCGGGCTGAGCCATGCCGGCCCAAGCGCCAGCCCCCGCCCTCGCTGACCTCTCGCACATGCTGCTCACCGACCGGCAGGCGATCCCGACCACCGGCGAGTGGCACTGGGAAATCAAGTACGACGGCTACCGGCTGCTGGCCGCCACCCGGCTCGCCGGCGCTGCAGACGCGCGGTGGCGCGGACGCGACGCGCTGGTTCCCGGAGATCGCCGAGGCGCTGGGCAAGCTGCCGCCAGGCAACATCGTGGACGGCGAGGTGGGCGCCCTGAACGACCTTGGCATCAGCGACTTCGACCGGCTGCACCGGCGCGTGGCGCGCCGCGGCTGGCACGAGGGTGCCCACTTGGTGGCGTACTGCATCTTCGATCTGCTCGTGGCCGGCGACCGGGACTTCCGCACGCAGCCGATCGAGAAGCGCAAGGTCGCGCTGCACCGCCTCCTGGGGAAGTCACCGCCGGCCGGCCTACTCTACGTGGCCGCGGTGGATGGTTGGGGAATGGCTCTATGACAACGCCCTCGCGCTCAAGCTGGAKGGCATAGTAGGGAAGCGCGCGGGCAGCGTCTACGCCTGCGGCAAGCGGAACCAGGACTGGATCCGGGTGAAACGGCCGGGCGCGGTGCCGGCCCAGCGGTTCGACCGCGGGTCTTGAAGTGGGGCTCCAACTCCTCACCATGGCAGGCAGCGCTACCGACTAACTCATTTGCCTGATGGACGCACTCCAGTACTTCTGCCACATTGCTTTACCGATTCCCTTAAGGGCACCATCCATGACCGTTGACTGGTTCCTGATTGACGCGCCTCGCGTCGTGCCGGACGAGTTTTCCGCCTGGGAGGTGGCCGAGAGCCAGTGGATAGAGCTGTTCTACCGGCTGCTCGACGCGAAGGCGGGCAGCCACGCAGAACGTGAGCTAGAACACCAGGTAATGGCGGCCAAGCGTGAAGCCGATCGCCTCGAGCAGGTCGCCCGCGCGATTTGGGCGCGCGAGCACTGTCAGGGGCGCATGAGTGGGAGCGCCTAGGAGGCGATCATGCTTGATCCCGGCGAATGGAAAGCGCGCGTGATTGCCCTGCGCGTCACCTTTTGCCCGTCCTGCGAGTCGACCAAGGTGACGCTCGGCGCGTGCGCGGTGGGGGCGATGACAATCCATCAGGAATACGTTTGCGAGAGCTGCCAGTACGCGTTTTCAGGACTTTTACGCTACAGGCTTATTACCCCACCTAGCGCGCCGCCGGCGCCCGAGTCACTATGCTCAACGTTCTTTCAGCCCCCCAGCCGCCTGCCAAGGCCGTCTTCCAGAAGCTATGCGGGGTGGTAGACCAAGCCTGTCAGCAGCACTACGCCCGGTCTGCCGTCCTCGCCGCGCAGGCGCAGGGATTGAGCGGTGGTCGCCTGCCCGATGCAGGGGCGGAGCAGTACGCGTACACCGATGCAGATGGCAACCGAGTTCGTCTCCAACTCCACCCTGTGGACAGGCCCGGAGGGGGCGGCCTCCTTACACAATTGATCCTGACCCTTACCTCCGCCGACGGACTCACTCGCACCCATCTCCGACAATGCGAGGATCAGCCGATGGCATGACGCCCCGGCCCTAGGCGCGCGCCGACACCGAGCGAAGGTGCTCAGCCAAACGGCTAATAGCGACGCTTCGTACGCTCCATTACCTTCCTATCTGCATTACTTTGATGGACGGCCCCGCCGCTGCCACTCCCGCACATCCCGTGTCAAGCAGCGGCGGTCTTTTTGCTCGAGGGAATCACCAACCACTTCATCGACGCTGCGTCCTGACCTCGTGCTTTAGCAGGCTGTTGAATTTGGCCCCCGAGTAAACGGGGATTGGGTGCCAGACGTTATGGATATCGTGTTCATAAACTCGGGTGGCGGATGCGATGCGTGGAATGGATGAGATGCAATAGACGTTGTTCACGACGGTCAAGTTGGAAGACCTCGTCCCCGCTGATCATCCATTGCGGGCAATCCGGCTGCTGGTCAACGACGCACTGAAGGACCTCAACGGGCTGTTTAGCACCATCTATGCCGACAGCGGACGTGCCTCGATTGCCCCAGAGAAGTTGCTGCGTGCACTGCTGTTGCAAGTGTTTTACTCCGTGCGCAGCGAGCGCATGTTGATGGAGCAAATGCGCTACAACATGCTGTTTCGTTGGTTCGTTGGCCTGGCGTACAACATGCTGTTTCGTTGGTTCGTTGGCCTGGCG
>NZ_JBFTNF010000144.1:0-3145 GCF_056397345.1 Cupriavidus sp. 05N38 | reverse complement strand
GGTTCTGCTGGCCCTGATCTGGGGTTACCTCCACCACTTCTGTGCCGGCATCCGTTTCCTGCTGCTCGACGTGCACGTCGGCGTGACCAAGCCGGCCTCGGCCAAGTCCGCTGTCGCCGTGATGGTCATCAGCCTGTTGCTCACCGCGATTTTCGGCCTGAAGCTGTTCGGCCTGTTTTGAGGAGAGTCAAGGTGGCAAAGAATAATATCGGTCCCAAGCGTCTTGTCGTCGGTGCGCACTACGGTCTGAAAGACTGGCTCGCGCAGCGCGTCACCGCTGTCATCATGGTGGTCTTCACCGTCGTGCTGGCAGTCGCCTTCCTGCTCTCGAACGGCGCTTCCTACGAAGCGTGGGCAGGTCTCTTCTCCAACCAGTGGATGAAGATCATCACGTTCCTCACCATCCTGTCGCTGCTGTTCCACGCCTGGATCGGCGTACGCGACATCTGGATGGACTATGTGAAGCCGATGGCCGTGCGCCTCGTGCTGCAAGTTCTTACGATTCTGTGGCTCGTCGGTTGCGCGGGCTACGCAGCTCAGATTCTCTGGAGGGTGTAATAAATGGTCGCAGTCAAGACAGGATTGCCGCGTCGTCGCTTTGACGTGGTCATCGTCGGGGCGGGCGGCGCCGGGATGCGCGCATCCCTCCAGCTCGCGGAAGCCGGCCTGAACGTGGCCGTGCTCTCCAAGGTGTTTCCCACGCGCTCGCACACGGTAGCGGCGCAGGGCGGCATCGGTGCCTCGCTCGGCAACATGAGCGAGGACAATTGGCACTATCACTTCTACGACACCATCAAGGGTTCCGATTGGCTGGGCGACCAGGACGCGATCGAATTCATGTGCCGTGAAGCGCCCAAGGTGGTCTACGAGCTCGAACACTTCGGCATGCCGTTCGACCGCAACCCCGACGGCACCATCTACCAGCGCCCGTTCGGCGGCCACACCTCGAACTACGGCGAGAAGCCGGTCCAGCGCGCYTGCGCCGCGGCCGACCGTACCGGCCACGCGCTGCTGCACACGCTGTACCAGCGCAACGTGCGCGCCAAGACGCATTTCTTCGTCGAATGGATGGCGCTGGACCTGATCCGCGACGCCGACGGCGACGTGCTGGGCGTGACCGCGCTGGAAATGGAAACCGGCGAGGTCTACATCCTCGAGGCCAAGACCACGCTGTTCGCCACCGGCGGCGCCGGCCGCATCTACGCCGCGTCGACCAAYGCCTTCATCAACACCGGTGACGGCCTGGGCATGGCRGCGCGCGCAGGCGTGCCGCTGGAAGACATGGAGTTCTGGCAGTTCCACCCGACCGGCGTGGCCGGCGCGGGCGTGCTGATCACCGAAGGCGTRCGCGGCGAAGGCGGTATCCTGCGCAACAAGGACGGCGAGCGCTTCATGGAGCGCTACGCGCCGACGCTGAAGGACCTGGCGCCGCGCGACTTCGTCTCGCGCTCGATGGACCAGGAAATCAAGGAAGGCCGTGGCTGCGGCCCGAACGGCGACTACGTGCTGCTGGACCTCACCCACGTCGGTGCGGACACCATCATGAAGCGCCTGCCGTCGATCCGCGAAATCGGCATGAAGTTCGCCAACGTGGATGCGATCAAGGAACCGATTCCCGTCGTCCCGACCATCCATTACCAGATGGGCGGTATCCCGACCAATATCCATGGTCAGGTCGTGGCGCCGAAGAACGGCAACCCCAACGATGTCGTGAACGGTTTCTACGCGATCGGCGAATGCTCSTGCGTGTCGGTGCACGGCGCCAACCGCCTGGGCACCAACTCGCTGCTSGACCTGGTGGTGTTCGGCCGCGCGGCCGGCAACCACATTGCCGCGACCGCGATCAAGCAGAAAGAGCACAAGCCGCTGCCGGCCGATGCTGCYGACCGCGCCATGTCGCGCCTGGCCAAGCTGGARTCGTCGTCGTCGGGCGAGTACACCCAGGACGTGGCCAACGACATCCGCAAGAACATGCAGTCGCATGCGGGCGTGTTCCGTACGCAGAAGCTGATGGACGAAGGCGTCGAACGCATCCTGGAAGTGACCGAGCGTGCTGCCAACATCCACCTGAAGGACAAGTCCAAGGTCTTCAACACCGCACTGGTGGAAGCCCTGGAAGTGGCCAACCTGGTGGAAGTGGCCAAGGCAACCATGATCTCGGCGGCTGCCCGCAAGGAATCGCGYGGCGCGCACGCGCACAGCGATTTCCCGAACCGCGACGACCAGAACTGGCTCAAGCACACGCTGTTCTACAGCGAAGGCAATCGCCTCGACTACAAGCCGGTGAAGATGGAACCGCTGACGGTGGAAAGCGTTCCGCCCAAGGCMCGGACCTTCTAAGCACCGCGTCGAAGAGCTAAACAGGACCCACAGAAATGAAGCGTATTTTCGAAGTCTACCGCTACGATCCGGACAAGGATGCAGCTCCCCGCATGCAGACCTACGAGGTCGAGCTGGACGGTCACGAGCGCATGCTGCTCGACGCGCTGGTCAAGCTGAAGAAGCTGGACGAGACCATCTCGTTCCGCCGCTCCTGCCGCGAAGGCGTGTGCGGTTCGGACGCGATGAACATCAACGGCAAGAACGGCCTGGCGTGCCTGACCAATATGCGCGAGCTGCCGGACCGCATCGTGCTGCGCCCGCTGCCCGGCCTGCCGGTCGTGCGCGACCTGATCGTCGACATGACGCAGTTCTTCAAGCAGTACAACTCGATCAAGCCGTACCTCATCAACGACGAGCCGCCGCCCGAGAAGGAGCGCCTGCAGTCGCCCGAGGAACGTGACGAGCTCGACGGGCTGTATGAGTGCATCCTGTGCGCGAGCTGCTCGACGTCCTGCCCGTCGTTCTGGTGGAACCCGGACAAGTTCGTCGGCCCGGCCGGCCTGCTGCAAGCCTACCGCTTCATCGCGGACAGCCGCGACCAGGCCACCAGCCAGCGCCTGGACGACCTGAACGACCCGTACCGCCTGTTCCGTTGCCACAGCATCATGAACTGCGTCGACGTCTGCCCGAAGGGGCTGAATCCGACCAAGGCCATCGGCAAGATCAAGGAGCTGATGGTTCGCCGCACTGCGTCGACGTCTGCCCGAAGGGGCTGAATCCGACCAAGGCCATCGGCAAGATCAAGGAGCTGATGGTTCGCCGC
>NZ_JBFTNF010000143.1:0-3160 GCF_056397345.1 Cupriavidus sp. 05N38 | reverse complement strand
ACGCGCTGTTTCTGCCCGCCGGACAGGCCACCGGGCGTGCGCTGCGCCACGCYGGCCGGCAGCCGCACCAGATCGAGCAACTGGCGRATCCGTGCCCGTTTCGCTTCGCCGCGCAGGCCGTGGAAGAACTGCAGCGGCCGCGCCAGGATCTCCTCGACGGTGCGTGCAGGATTGAGCGCGGTATCGGCCATCTGGAACACGATCTGGATGCGCCGCAGCTCGTCGTGGCTGCGTTTGGCCACCGTCGGTTTCAGTGGGCGGCCGTCGAACGCGATGCTGCCGTGGCAGGGCGCCACCAGGCCGGCGATGGCCCGCGCCAGCGTGGTCTTGCCCGAACCCGACTCGCCRATGACGCCGATCGCCTGGCCCCGGTACAGCTTCAGGCCCACGCCCTCCAGGATCTTCGCGGCCGGCTGCCCGTGGGCATCGACCGCACCGTAGCCGGCGGACAGGTCGCGGACCTCGAGCAGCAGGGGGCTCTTGTCCGGGTCCACCGGCGCGCCGGGACGCTCGGTCGGCCGCGCCGCGGCCAGCAGGCAGCGCGTGTAGTCGTCGGCGGGCTGGTACAGGATCTGGTCGGTCTCGCCCAGCTCGCGCATCTTGCCATCGCGCAGCACCAGGATGTGGTCCGCCACCTGGGCCACCACGGCGAGGTCGTGGCTGACATAGACCGCCGTGGTGCGGCGTTCCTGCACCGCGCGGCGGAACACGCGCAGCACTTCGACCTGGGTGGTGACGTCCAGGGCCGTGGTCGGCTCGTCCAGGATCACCAGGTCGGGATCGGTGATCAGGGCCATTGCGGCCATCAGGCGCTGCAACTGTCCGCCGGAGACCTGGTGGGGGTAGCGCTCGCCGATGGAATCAGGGTCGGGCAGCGCCAGTTCGCGGAACAGCGCGACCGCCTTCTTCTCGGCAGCCTTGCGATTCATGAGCCGGTGGATCAGCGCCGGTTCGACCACCTGGTCCATGATGGTGCGCGACGGGTTGAACGAGGCCGCCGCGCTCTGGGCGATATAGGTGATCTCGCGCCCGCGCAGCCGGCGCTGTTCGCCTGGCGACAGGTGCAGCACGTCGGTGGTGCCGACCCGGATGCTGCCGGCGATCTCGCAACCGTGGCGCGCGAAGCCCATCAGCGCCAGCGCGGTGGTGGTCTTGCCCGAGCCGGACTCGCCGATCAGCGCCAGCACCTTGCCGGGCTCGATCTCGAAGTCCACACCATCTACCAACGTCGCCTGGCCTGCGGTGATGCGCAGATTGCTGACCTTTACGGACGTGCCCATTATTTGACTCCGTTACGTGCCGAGCGACCCGGCAGGTTGTCGATAACAAGATTGACGGCGAGGGTCAGGCTGGCGATGGCCAGCGCCGGCGCCACCACGGCCATGCTGCCTTCAGACAGCGCGCCGATGTTCTCGCGCACCAGCGAACCCCAGTCGGCATCGGGCGGCTGGATGCCCAGGCCCAGGAAGCTGAGGCTCGCGAGCAGCAGCACGACGTAGACGAAGCGCAGCCCCAGGTCGGCCAGCATCGGGCCGAGGATGTTGGGCAGGATCTCCTGGCGCATGATGTAGGCGGTGCCTTCGCCGCGGGTGCGGGCGACCGTGACGTAGTCCATCGCGTTGATGTTGACCGCCAGCGAGCGCGCGATCCGATATGCACCCGGGACGTAGATGATCGCCGCCGTGAGCGCGAGCATCCACACCGAGGAGCCGAAGGCCGCGACCATGATCAGTGCGAACATCTTGCTGGGGATCGCCGTGAGCGTATCGAGGCCGCGGCTGAGGCCGGCATCGATCCAGCGCCCGCTGACGGTGGCGAGCAGTGCCAGCGTGATGCCGATGCCGCTGGCGCACAGGGTCGAGACCAGCGCAACGCAGACGGTATAGCGCGCGCCCAGGATCACGCGCGTCAGCATGTCGCGCCCGAGGTAGTCGGTACCGAGCCAGTGCAGGGCACTGATCGGGCCGAAGACCTGGATCTCGGCCGTGGGCGTGCCGTCATGGCTGATCAGGATCGGGCCGAGAATGGCGGCAATCAGCCAACCGATGAGGATCAGGCAGCCGATCCAGCCGGTGATACCCAGTTTGGGCAGGCGCGGGCGGCGACAGCTTTTATCGGGGGCGCTCACGGCGGAGGTGGCGTGCGTGTTGGAGGTAGGGGACATGGGTTGCAGCTCCTGCATGGCGTTCAAGGCTTCAGCGGTGGCGCAGACGCGGATTGGCGACGATGCCGCACACATCGGCAAGCGTGACGAGGATCAGGTACGCACAACAGAAAATCATGGCGCACACCTGGACCACGGGCATGTCGCGCTGGGCGACGCTGTCCACCATCAGCTTGGCGATCCCYGGGTAGTTGAAGATGGTCTCGATGATGATGACGCCGCCAAGCAGGTAAGACAGGCTCAGCGCCACGGCATTGGCGATCGGGCCGATGGCGTTGGGCAGGGCGTGGAACAGCACCATGCGGGTCGAGGAGGCGCCCTTGAGCCGCACCATCTCGATATAGGGCGCGTTGAGCTGGTCGATCACCGCCGCGCGGGTCATGCGCAGCATCTGCGCGACGATCACGCAGCACAGGCTCAGGACCGGCATGGCCAGCGAACGCACGATCTTGTCCCAGGAATCGTCGGTGCCGATGTAGGCGAGCGCCGGCAGCCAGCGCAGGTGGACCGCGAACAGCAGCACCGCGAGCGTGGCGACCAGGAACTCCGGCACCGAGACCACCGCCACCGCGCCCAGGCTGACGCTGCGGTCAAACCATGTGCCGCGGAAGACCGCCGCCAGGATGCCGAGGCCGAGTGCTACCGGCACCGAGATCAGCGCAGTCAGGCCGGCCAGCAGCAGCGATTGGCGCAGGCGGCTGCCGATGGCCTCGGACACCGGCATGTGGGTGACGAGCGACTCGCCGGCATTGCCGGTCGCCATGCCGCCCAGCCAGTGCGCATAGCGCACGGGCGCGGGGACATCGAGGCCCATCTGGGTACGCAGCGCGGCCAGGGCTTCGGGTGTGGCGTCCTGGCCGAGCTGTTCCTGCGCGGCATCGCCGGGCAATACCGCGGTGATGGCGAAGACGATGGCCGAGACGGCCAGTAGCGAGATCAGCGCCAGACCGATGCGCCGCGCCAGCAGACGCAAGATGAACAGGTTCATGGTGTCTC
>NZ_JBFTNF010000142.1:0-3312 GCF_056397345.1 Cupriavidus sp. 05N38 | reverse complement strand
ACCCCCGCCACGCCCGCCACCACCGGGCCCGCGGCCAAGGCCAGCCGGGCCGAAGCGTTCGCCGGCGCCGCTGCCGATGCCCGCGCGCCGGCGATGCGCCACCTGCCCGCGGCACCCGCGCCCATGGCGATGATCGCGCCCTCCCCGCAGCCAGCCTGGCGTGGCGAACCCGAGCGCGAGCGCTACGCCGCCATCGACGAGAACGGCGTGCAGCAGGTTGCGCAGGCGCCGGTCTCCACCTTCAGCATCGATGTCGATACCGGCAGCTACAGCAATGTGCGCCGCATGCTCAACGCAGGCCGCCTGCCGCCGGCCGATGCCGTGCGCGTGGAAGAAATGGTCAACTACTTCCCCTACGACTACGCGCAGCCGCGCGATGGCCGGCCCTTCGCGGTGCACGTCGCGGCCGCGCCGGCCCCCTGGCACGCCAGCAATGTGCTGCTGCGCATCGGCATCAAGGCCGCCGACGCCGCGCGCGAAAGCCTGCCACCCGCCAACCTGGTGTTCCTGGTCGACGTGTCCGGCTCGATGTATTCGCCCGACAAGCTTCCGCTGCTGAAGGCATCGCTCAAGCTGCTCACCGGCGCGCTGCGCCCGCAGGACCGCATCACGCTGGTCACCTACGCCAGCGGCACGCGCGTGGTGCTGCCGCCCACGCCAGGCAGCGACAAGACCGCCATCTCGGCGGCCATCGACGCCCTGGTGGCGGGCGGATCCACCGCGGGCGCGAGCGGCATCGCGCTGGCCTACCAGGCCGCGCAGCAGAGCTTTATCGCCGGTGGCATCAACCGCGTGCTGCTGGCCACCGACGGCGACTTCAACGTCGGCATCACCGACTTCCGCCAGCTCAAGGACATGGTCGCGGAGAAGCGCAAGTCGGGCGTGTCGCTGTCCACGCTGGGCTTCGGCACCGGCAACTACAACGACCAGCTCATGGAGCAGCTGGCCGATGCGGGCGACGGCGCCTACTCGTATATCGACAACCTGATGGAAGGCCGCAAGGTGCTGGTGGAGGAGATGAGTTCCACGCTTGCCACGGTGGCGCGCGACGTCAAGATCCAGGTCGAGTTCAATCCGGCCACGGTCAAGGAATACCGCCTGATCGGCTACGAAAACCGCGCGCTCAGGCGCGAGGATTTCAACAATGACCAGGTCGACGCCGGCGATATCGGCGCGGGGCATACGGTGACCGCGCTCTATGAGCTGACGCTGGCAGGGCAGCCCGGCCTGCTCGATCCGCTGCGCTACCAGCCGCAGCCGCAAGGCGCGAACAGCGGCACCGGCGAGCTGGCCCATGTGAAGTTGCGCTACAAGCGCGCGCAGGCCCAGGCCAGCGAGTTGCTGGAGCTGGCGGTGCCGGCCGGCGCGGTGCGTCCGCTGGCGCAGGCCGACGATGCCTTCCGCTTCGCCACGGCGGTGGCCGGCTTCGGCCAGGCCTTGCGCGGCGGCAGCCATGTCGGCACCTGGAGCTATGCCGATGCGCGCGCGCTGGCGCTCGGCGCGCGCGGCGGCGACCGCTTCGGCTATCGCGGCGAGTTCATTCAGTTGGTGGACCTGGCACAGGCCCTGTCGACGCGCGCGCCGCTGGCGCAGGGCGACGGCCCCGCGCCGCAGCCGCAGCGCTGAAGGCGGAGTGATGACGGAGGTGCGATGACGGCGGGCGCCACGCAGGCGCGTGCTGCATCGCACCCGGCGGGGCGCGCTCGCGGCGGCACGGGGCGCTGTCATATACTGCCGCGCATGAATGCCTCCGCGCCCGGCGCCCCGCCCGACCGCATGCCTGCCGGCATGCCAGACCAACCCGCCTCCAGCCTGTCGGCGTTGCCGGACACCGACCTCATGCTGCTGGTCGCCAACGGCCTGATCGAGCAGCCGGTGGCCGAGCTGTTCCGCCGCCACAACGCCGCACTGTACAACTACGTGGCCTGGCTGTGCCAGGGCAACACGGGCGAGGCCGAGGACGTGACCCAGAAGACCTGGGTCAAGCTGATGACCCGCTGCGGCGACTACCAGCCCAGCGCGGCGCTGCGCACCTTCCTGTTCCAGATCGCGCGCAACACCTGGCTCGACACGCTGCGCGGCGCCTACGAGCGCCAGCGCGATACGCTCGACGAAGACCATCTCGCCCTGCCCGCCGACGACCTCAGCCCCGAGGCCGAGGCGAGCCTGCGGCAGAATCTGCAAGGCGTGCGGCAGGCGCTGATGGCGCTGCCGGCCGCGCAGCGGGAAGTGATCGTGCTGCGCTTCTTCAGCGAGATGAGCGTGGAGGAGATCGCGCAGACGCTGGGAGAGAAATTCGAAACCATCAAGAGCCGGCTGCGCTACGCCTTTGCGCGCCTGCGCGAGAGCCTGGCGGCCGTGGCGCCGCAGGAGCGGCAGCCATGAGCGCGGACGAGCGATTCATTGCCGGCGAAGACCGGCTCGCGGCGCTGCTGCGCACGCTGCCGCCGTTTGCGCCGCCGCCTTCGCTGGAAGCGTCGGTGATGGCGGTGGCGCGCGCGGCGCAGGCCGCGCGCCAGGCACACGCCGCCGCGCCCGCCGTGCCCCCCGCGCCCGGATCGCCCCGGCCGGCAGCCGATGCGGTGTTCGCCCCGCCGCCCGGACTGCAGGCTGCCGTGATGGAGGAAGCCGCGCGCCTGCAGGCGGCACAGGCCGCGCGGCGCGCGGCCGTGCTGACCGAAGTACGGCGCGGCGACGACACGCAGCGCGTGCTTGGCGCACCGGTCAGCGCGGCGGCGCAGGCATGGCTGCGCGAACAGGCCGAAGCCGCGCAGCAAGACGGCGATGCGCCGGCAAAGCCTGCGCCAGGACGCGCGGCACGCCGTTGGTGGCCCGCGCTGGGCGTGCTTGCAGCCACGCTCGGCGTCGCGGCGCTGTCGCTGCAGGTGGTGCTGCGCCAGCTCGATTTGCGGGACGGCGCCTTGCTGCTGCCGGACACGCCCCGCACCACGCAAAAGCCGGAGAAGCCGGAGACGCAGGAGAAGCAGGCTGAGACTGCGGCCGTGGCGGACAGCAAGACCGCGCAGCCAGGGCAAGCGCCGGCCGGGCGGCAGCCGGCACCTGCCGCAAACGTGCAGGCGCAACCGGCTGCCGCCGGCCAAGCCGCGGCAACGGCTGCGCCGCCAGGTCCGGCGCCGGTAGCCGCGCAAGATGCGAAAGCGCCGGCGCCACCGGCCGCGGCCAAGGCGCGACAGGCACAATCCGGGCCGGCTCCGGAGACCGAGTCACGCACCCCGCGAGAGCCTGCCTTGCGCGCGCCCGACGCGCTTGCGGACCGCGCCGCGCCCGCCTCCGGCCTGGCGGGAGCCGCAC
>NZ_JBFTNF010000141.1:0-3355 GCF_056397345.1 Cupriavidus sp. 05N38 | reverse complement strand
CCCCGATCAAATCCCTGCTGATTGCCAACCGTTCCGAGATCTCCATCCGCGTGATGCGCGCGGCTGCCGAGATGAATATCCGGACCGTGGCGATCTATTCGAAGGAAGACCGCCTCGCGCTCCATCGCTTCAAGGCCGATGAGAGCTACCTGGTCGGCGAAGGCAAGAAGCCGCTGGCGGCCTACCTCGACATTGACGACATCCTGCGCATTGCCCGGCACGCGAAGGTGGATGCCATCCATCCGGGCTATGGCTTCCTGTCGGAGAACCCGGAGTTCGCGCAGGCGGTGATCGACGCCGGCATCCGCTGGATCGGGCCGTCGCCCGACGTCATGCGCAAGCTCGGCAACAAGGTGGCGGCGCGCAACGCGGCCATCGCGGCRGGCGTGCCGGTGATGCCGGCCACCGACCCGCTGCCGCACGACCTGGATGCCTGCAAGCGGCTGGCCGCGGGCGTTGGCTACCCGCTGATGCTCAAGGCGAGCTGGGGCGGGGGCGGGCGTGGCATGCGCATCCTGGAAAGCGAGCAGGACCTGGAAGGCTCGCTGGCCGCGGCCCGGCGCGAGGCGCTGGCCGCGTTCGGCAACGACGAGGTCTATGTCGAGAAACTGGTGCGCAACGCGCGCCACGTTGAAGTGCAGGCGCTGGGCGACACCCACGGCAACCTGGTGCACCTGTTCGAACGCGACTGCACGGTGCAGCGGCGCAACCAGAAGGTCGTGGAGCGCGCCCCCGCGCCGTACCTCGACGACGCYGGCMGGGCCGCGCTGTGCGAGGCGGCGATGCGGCTGATGCGCGCGGTCAACTACACGCACGCGGGCACGGTCGAGTTCCTGATGGATGCCGACTCCGGCCAGTTCTACTTYATCGAAGTCAATCCGCGCATCCAGGTCGAGCACACGGTCACGGARATGGTCACCGGGGTCGATATCGTCAAGGCGCAGATCCGCATCACCGAGGGCGGCCATATCGGCGTGACCGAGAACACGCGCGAYGCCGASGGCAAGATCGTYGTGCGCGCCGCGGGCGTGCCGGAGCAGGCGGGGATTTCGCTGAACGGGCATGCGCTGCAATGCCGGATCACGACCGAGGATCCCGAGAACGGYTTCCTGCCGGACTACGGCCGGCTCTCCGCCTACCGCAGCGCGGCGGGCTTCGGCGTGCGGCTCGATGCCGGCACYGCCTATGGCGGCGCGGTGATCACGCCGTACTACGATTCGCTGCTGGTCAAGGTCACCACCTGGGCGCCGACCGCCCCCGAGGCGATCCGGCGCATGGACCGCGCGCTGCGCGAGTTCCGCATCCGCGGGGTCGCGTCCAAYCTGCAGTTTCTCGARAACGTCATCAACTAYCCCGSGTTCCGCTCGGGTGACGTCACCACGCGCTTTATCGACAAGACGCCGGAACTGYTGGCGTTCACCAAGCGCCAGGACCGCGCCACCAAGCTGCTGCGCTACCTGGGCGAGGTCAGCGTGAACGGGCATCCGGAGATGAGTGGCCGMACGCTGCCCTCGYTGCCGTTGCCCGGTCCGGTGATGCCTGCTGTCGATACCGGCGAGCCGCTGCCGTATGGCACGCGCGACCGCCTGCGCGAGCTCGGCGCGGAGAAGTTCTCGCGCTGGATGCTCGAGCAGAARCAGGTGCTGCTCACCGACACCACCATGCGCGACGCGCACCAGTCGCTGTTCGCCACGCGCATGCGCACGGCGGACATGCTGCCGATCGCGCCGTTCTATGCGCGCGAGCTGTCGCAGCTGTTCTCGCTGGAGTGCTGGGGCGGCGCCACCTTCGACGTGGCGTTGCGCTTCCTGAAGGAAGACCCGTGGCAGCGCCTCGAGCAGTTGCGCGAGCGCGTGCCCAACGTGCTGTTCCAGATGCTGCTGCGCGGCTCGAACGCCGTCGGCTACACCAAYTATGCGGACAACGTGGTGCGCTTCTTCGTGCGCCAGGCCGCCAGCGCGGGCGTGGACGTGTTCCGCGTGTTCGACTCGTTGAACTGGGTGCGCAATATGCGCGTGGCGATCGATGCCGTCGGCGARAGCGGCGCGCTGTGCGAAGGCGCGATCTGCTATACCGGCGACCTGTTCGACCCGAAGCGATCCAAGTACGACCTGAAGTACTACGTCGGCATCGCGCGCGAGCTGAAGCAGGCSGGCGTGCATGTGCTGGGCATCAAGGACATGGCCGGTATCTGCCGTCCGCAGGCGGCAGCGGCGCTGGTCAAGGCGCTCAAGGAAGAGACCGGGCTGCCCGTGCATTTCCATACGCACGACACCAGCGGCATCTCGGCCGCTTCCGCACTGGCTGCGATCGAGGCCGGCTGCGATGCGGTGGACGGCGCGCTCGAYGCSATGAGCGGCCTGACCTCGCARCCSAACCTGTCGAGCATCGCYGCGGCGCTGGCSGGYAGCGAGCGCGATCCSGGCCTGAGCCTGGAACGCCTGCACGAAGCGTCGATGTACTGGGAAGGGGTGCGGCGCTACTACGCACCGTTCGAATCGGAGATCCGCGCAGGCACCGCCGACGTGTACCGTCACGAGATGCCGGGCGGCCAGTACACCAACCTGCGCGAGCAGGCCCGCTCGCTCGGCATCGAGCATCGCTGGACCGAGGTGTCGCGCGCCTACGCCGACGTCAACCAGATGTTCGGCGACATCGTCAAGGTGACGCCGACGTCCAAGGTGGTGGGGGACATGGCMTTGATGATGGTGGCCAACGATATGAGCGCCGCCGATGTGTGCGATCCGGCCAAGGAGATCGCCTTCCCCGAGTCGGTGGTCTCGCTGTTCAAGGGGGAACTGGGCTTTCCGCCYGACGGCTTCCCCGCCGGGCTCTCGCGCAAGGTGCTGCGCGGCGAGCCGCCCGCGCCTTACCGGCCGGGSGACCAGATACCGGCAGTCGATCTCGACGCWGCGCGCGCCGCMGGCGAAGCGGCCTGCGAGCAGGCGCTCGACGACCGCCAGCTGGCTTCGTACCTGATGTATCCGAAGCARGCCGCGGACTACCACGCCCATGTGCGCAGCTACAGCGATACKTCGGTGGTGCCGACGCCGGCMTTYCTGTAYGGCCTGCAGCCGCAGGAAGAAGTSGGCATCGACATCGCCGCCGGCAAGACGCTGCTGGTCTCGCTGCAAGGCACGCACCCTGACGCCGAAGAGGGGGTCATCAAGGTCCAGTTCGAGCTCAACGGACAATCGCGCACAACGCTGGTCGAGCAGCGTAGTACCACGCAYGCGAGCGTGGTGCGCAGCAGCCGTCCGGTTGCCGAGCCCGGCAATCCGCTGCATATCGCCGCGCCCATGCCGGGCTCGATCGTGACGGTGGCGGTCCAGCCAGGACAGCGCGTGGCGGCGGG
>NZ_JBFTNF010000140.1:0-3407 GCF_056397345.1 Cupriavidus sp. 05N38 | reverse complement strand
GTCCATCGACTGCACGCCAAAGGCCATCTGGGGCTGGTGGTCGATGACGATCAGCTGGCTGTTGCGCGGGGTCAGGACTTGCAGTTTGGCGTTCGACACGATGTTCTCCAATTAAGGTGATTCAATGATTTTGAGTTTTATCCGGTAGCGCCTGGCTTGCTTCGTTGCCTTGTTGCGCTGCCCATGTGCAGAACTATAACCAGCGTCAGACCGCGGAAAGTGGCCCATCACTGTCATAGTTAGTCAAAATAATTGAATGTTTTTCGGTCCGGCGGAAGGAGTCCGCTCAGCTAAGCGGCCGGCTAAATCCGCGGCGCGCTCAAGCTGCTGCGTGTGCATCCGGCCAAGCGCATCGAAGTGTTGCTGCCAGATCCTTCCCCGGAGGTGCCAGGACGCCCTGGCCCCCGAACACATATGCCTCACCAGGCATTTATCATTATTTATTTGCGAAGGATAAATTATCCAGATAGGATAAATGGTGATAATCGCACCAGGAAGACACATGTCCAAGCCGTCCGCCGCCTCCGAACGCTACACGTTTCGCCGACCCGCGTTGGCGGCAAGCTTCTGCGCTGCCTTGGCCGGGGAGGGAGTCCAGGATGCCCGCTCGGGCCTGTTCCTCGCGGCGCCGCGTCGGGTAGGGAAGTCCACCTTCCTGCGCGAGGACCTTACGCCGGCCGCCGAGCAGCGCGACTGGGTCACCGTGTACGTCGACTTGTGGTCGAACAAGGCGCATGACCCGGGCGAGCTGATCGCCGACGCCATCAAGCACAAAATTGCCGATCACACCGGTGTCGTGAGCAAAGCCGCAAAGGCTGTCGGCCTCACCAAGGTCACCGTCATGGGCACCCTTGGGTTAGACCTCACCGCCACGGGACTACCAGCGGGCGTCACGCTCACGCAGACCCTTGAGGCGCTGCGCAAGGCCGCCAGGAAACCCGTTCTCTTGATCGTTGATGAAGCGCAGCATGCTCTGACCACGGAGAAGGGCGTCGAGGCAATGTTCGGCCTGAAGGCGGCGCGCGACTCGATGAACGTTTCGGGCAAGGCCCCGGACCTCATGCTGGTCTTCACCGGCTCAAGCCGGGACAAACTCGCGCACCTGGTCATGAATTCGCGCATGCCGTTCTACGGTTCCCAGGTGACGCCGTTCCCGCTGCTCGATAGAAACTTTACCGACGAATTCACCAAGAGCGTAAATAGGGCGCTCGCCGCGGGCAATCAGTTTGAGCCGGAGGCCGTCTACGAAGCCTTCGTGATGGTCGGGCATCGCCCGGAGATGCTGCGCCACCTGATTGGCACGATCGCACTGGCGAACGAATCGCCAAACCTCAGTGCCCGGCTCAAGGATGACGCGACGCTCGTCCAGGAACGCTTGTGGCATGACGTCGAAAGCGACTTCACATCACTGTCGCCACTTCAGCAGGCGGTAGTGCGTGTCATGGCTGACAAGGATGGTCAATTCTCTCCCTTCGGAGAGAGCGCCATTTCCGCGTACAAGGCCCTTGTGCCGGATCATGTGAGCGTCAGCGCTGCGACGGTTCAAAATGCAATTGACGCCCTTCGTGAGCGTGAGATCGTATGGAAAGAGTCGCGGGGCTCGTACGAGATCGAAGATCAAGCGTGGCTGAGTTGGCTCCGCGCCAAAGGCCTGACGTCCTGAAGAACGCGGTAACGCGGTGCGCCAGGCGATGCGCCAGGCGAGGGGTCACCGAAGGGTAGTGCATGGCGCGCCGCCCGGTGTACCGGTCCCCAAATCGCGTATGCTTCGCCCTGCCTTACACGGGCGCAGGTAGGTCTTGCGCCCGTGGTTTCCCAATGCATTGCCCCTGCGGTGGGATTGCCGAATCTCCACCTGCCACGGCTAGCCGTGCAGGGTGCAATGCCAGCTTGAACAGGCATACTCACATGACTGCATTTCCTACAGTATCACGACCGGTCACCGGCCACGGTCAATCCTGTATCTCCACGGCTGACCAATGCTGAACCTGGACCTGCGCTCCATGTCGGCGATGACGGGGATGATCAATATCGCCCTGTGCATCATCCTGCTGGCCTTTCGCCGCGCCTATCCTGCCTCCATCAAAGGCTTGTTGCCTTGGGCGCTCGCACCGCTGCTTTGCGCGCTTTCCGCCGCCTTCTATGCGATGGACGGGCAGTGGCCGGCCGTGCTCGTCGCGTTTGGCGGTAACGCGCTGCTGCTTTCGGGCTGCGCATTGTTCTACTTCGGCAGCCAGCGCTTCTACGGGGTGCCCTGCACCTGGAAATACTGGCTCGGCGTGGGCATTGGCTGCCTGGCCGGCATCGCCTGGTTCCTGCTGGTCTATCCCGACTACCGGATTCGCGTGTTGCTGCTTACCACGGTGCTGGCCGCAATATGCCTGACTCATGCGCGGATGACCTGGCAGCACGGCCGGGGTTTTGCGCCGCGCTTCATGGCAGTTGTCCTCGCTTTCCAGGGGCTGGTCCTGCTGGTGCGGGCAGCGACGACGCTTTTGCAGGATACCGTCAATACTCCGCGGTTTTCCCCTTCGGCTATTCAGACCACGTACATTGCAGCGTATTGTTTCGCGTCGCTGTTCGTCTGCCTTGGCCTGCTGCTGACCGTGAGCGAGCGGTTGCGCGCGGAGTTCGAGTACCTGGCGCAACGCGATGACCTGACAGGGGTATTGAACCGCCGGGCTGTGCTGCACGCAGGGAGTCGCGAACTGAATAACCAGCGCGGCAGCGGCCAGCCACTGTCGTTGCTGCTGATGGATATCGACCACTTCAAGCGCATCAATGACCAGCACGGACACCTGGTGGGTGACCGCGTGCTGGCTCATTTCGCACAAACCGTGGGGCGGGCGCTGCGCTACACGGACTATCTCGGCCGTTTTGGCGGCGAAGAGTTTGTCGTGCTGCTGCCGCGTACCGGCATGGAGGCCGCGCTTGCAATGGCCGAGCGCGTGCGGCAGGCAGTGGAGCAGCAATCGGCCATCGCAGGGCAGCCCGGCTGCACGGCAAGCCTGGGGTTGGCCAGCATCGAGGCCGGGGAAGCGACCCTTGACGAATTGCTGGCGCGAGCCGATTCGGCGCTATATCGCGCCAAGGCCGATGGGCGCAACCGTGTTGAGGCAGGCTGAGCCGGGGCTTCCGCATTCAACGGGCGCCGGTCACTTGCCGGCGGTTGCCGCGATAACGAGGAAAATCCTGGATGGCCGCGCCAACATGATTTGCGGCTCGCTACATGATTTAACATAAGACTAATTATGCGAACATTGGATGTAGCGGCAAAGTTGTAATGTCCGGTTCTAGCAAAGTTCAAATGTCCGCCTGAGGGCCTGTCCATGGTATTCAGCCTGCCCGGTTGAATGCAATGGAGACGCCCGAGGATGGCTAGACCCGAGGTCATTACAGGTCATTAC
>NZ_JBFTNF010000139.1:0-3592 GCF_056397345.1 Cupriavidus sp. 05N38 | reverse complement strand
CGCACGCGGGCCGTCGCCGAATTCGCTGTCGCGCACGCGCCGGCCATTCAGCAGCAGTGCGACCAGAAGGGTGTCACCCGCCAGGGCGGTGGCACTGCGGCCATCGATGCGCAGGGTGATGGCGGGGCGGTCGGATTCTGCCAGCCGCATGAATCGCGCGGGCAGTGGGGGAGCGTTGTCGGGCATGGGCGGCGGCTCGGCGTTGGTTTGGAAACAATGGGCTGACTGCTGCAATCTCAGCTCGCAAGCGCGGCACGCACCTCGGGGAAGGCGAGCACGTCGTCAAGCGTCTGCTTCACGCGCGCGAACATCAGCTCGAATTCGTCTTCGGTGTACGTCAGCGCTGGGGCAAAGCCGAGGATATTGTCGCCAAAGGCGCGGAACACGATGCCGTTGCCGTAGGCGGTCGCGGCAATGCGGTCGGACAGCCCCAGCGATGCGTCGAAGCCGCGCTTGCTGGCCTTGTCGCTGACAAGTTCCAGCGCGCCCAGCAGTCCGCGATGGCGCGAGTCGCCCACCAGCGGATGACTGCGTAGCGCATCCAGTCCGGCTGCGAAGGTTGCCGCGCCACGCTGCCCATTGGCCAGGATGCCCCCTTCCTCATACAGCCGCAGGACTTCCAGCGCCACTGCCGCACTGACCGGGTGGGCCGAATACGTGGCGCCGTGGCCGATGGGCGCTGCGCCGGGTGCGCCGTCGGCGATGCCGGCATAGACCTGGTCGGAGATCAGCGTCGCGCCCATCGGGACGTAGCCGGCGGTGAGGCCCTTGGCCAGCGTCATGATGTCCGGGGTGACGTCTTCGGCCTCGCAGGCAAACATGGGGCCGGTGCGGCCGAACCCGGTGATGACCTCGTCGACCACGAAGAGGATGTCCAGCTCGCGCGCGGCGTCGCGCATGGCCCTGAGCCAGCCCTTGGGCGGCACGATCACGCCGCCCGAGCCCTGGATCGGTTCGCAGAAGAACGCGGCCACATTGTCCGCGCCCAGTTCGGCGATTTTCGCGCGCAGTGCCGCCACCGAGGCGTCGATGATGCCTTGCGCATCGGTGGGATCGGCGGCGCGGTAGGGATTAGGCGAGGGGATGTAGTGCTGCGTCGGCAGCGGCAGGTCAAAGCCGCGGTGGAACGCAGGCAGGGCGGTGAGGCCGGCGCCCGTCGACGAGGAGCCGTGGTAGCCGCGCTCCAGCGAGATGAAGTGCTTCTTCGACGGGCGCCCGGTGGCGTTGAAGTACTGCGTGATGAAACGCACGGCCGTATCGACCGCCTCGGAGCCGCCCAGAGTGAGATATACGTGGTTCAGCGAGCGGGGCGTGATCTGCACCAGCTTGTCGGCGAGGCGGATCGCCGGCTCACTGCTGAAATGGAAGTAGCCGGTAGCGTAGGGCAGGCGGCGCATTTGCTCGGCGGCGGCCTGCACCACGCTTTCCTGGCCGTAGCCCACGTTGACGCACCACAGCCCTGCGAAGGCGTCGAGCACTTCGTGGCCGTTGGCGTCGGTCAGCCACGCGCCGCGGCCCGAAGACAGCACCGTGGGGCCGCGCTGCTCGTGCACGCGCCAGGGCGACACAGGGTGGATAAGGTGCGCGCGATCGGCGGCTTCAAGCGCGGCGAGCTGGGGCAGGTCAGTGAGTTGGGTCATGGCAGGGTCCGTTCGCGTCAATTCGTGTGCGCAGCACAACAGGCTGGCCTTTGCCTCAAGGTTACGGCAGGCGGCACATGGCGTGATGCTGCATTGAGGGGGCTGAACGAAGCAGGCTGCTGTTATGCGGGCCGTGGCAGCAGATTGTTTGGTAGTGCGCTTCCAGCAACCTGGCGGGTCTTTAGCCCATGGCCTGGGTCACGAGTGCGAACGGCGCCGGCGCCCCTGGAGGCGTGGCGATTGGTGCGCCGCGCACCATGGTCGTGGGCGCGTCCACGCGCGGCAGGCCAATGCTGTCCAGCCATTCAYCCAGCCCGCTGGCGCAGTCGATGTCGATACGCGTGAAGTTGCCCGCATTCAGGCCGGTCAGGTATGCGACCAGCGCCTTGGCGCCATTGGCGCCGGGCGCTACTACCGGGCCGATGGCATGGCCGCGCCCGAAGCGGCGCAGCATGGCGAAGCCGCGCGCTTCGCCTTCTAAGTCCAGCACCACGCAGGCCTCGGCGCTGGCCAGCAGGTCGTTGACCAATGCCTTGCGGGGCATGCCGCGCGCCTGCGCGTCGAGCCGGTGCAGCGCACCGGCCTCGTTGTGGCCCGCGGGGCGCAGGCGCCAGCCGTCGGGCAGGGCGATCAACGGGGCAGGCTGGGCCGTGCCCTGGTGCTGGCAAACCTCGCCGGTGCGCGCGAAGCCCAGGCGCTCGTACAGGCCGCGGCCATCGGCCGTGGCGTGCAGCAGCACGGTGCATTCGTCCAGGCCTTCGAGCAGCGCGCGCATCAGCCGGTAGCCGATGCGCCGGCCCTGGCACGCCGGCGTGACGATCACCATGCCGATGGTGGCGTGGTGCTTGCCCCAGCGCCAGCGCAGGGCAGTGGCGACGAACTGGCCATCGAGTTCGGCTACGATGCCCTCGGCGTGCGCGAACATCTGCTCCCAGTCGGTCAGGCGATGGGGCCAGCGCTGTTCCTGCGACAGGGCGTGGGCGCGCGTCAGGTCGTCGGCAGTCATCGGGCGCAGCACCACGCCGTCGTCAGCAATGGTGTCCTGGGCATGTGGAAGCGGGGCAAACATGGGCGTTGTCCTCGGGAAGAAAGGTTGGCACCGGCATTTATCTTGAACGACATCGTTCGGTCGAGCCAGAACGAGTTGGGGTTTATCCGTAACTTGCAAGATTCGTCTGCCGGAGGTGCCGGATTTGCAATTCAATGCGGTAGCGCAGGCTGTAACAGGGACAAATGCTGAGCCTTCTTGACTAGCATGAATGACCTGCAGTCATTCGCGGTGCGTCGTGACAAGTCCGCACCCGCCGGCCTTTCCAGACCAACCAGGAGCACTACGATGAGCGAAAGCCGTAAAGAGTTCGAGAACCTTGTCGGCCCCGGCGAAAGCCTTCGTGTGATGGATTTGCTCAAGCGCGGGGCGACGCGGCGTGACGTCCTGGCGATGCTGCTGGCGGGCGGCATGCAGGCCACGCTGGCTGGCAGCCTGGCCGGCGTGGCGGTCAAGGCCCATGCACAGACGCCCAAGCGGGGTGGCCGCATCCGCGTGGCAGCCGCCACGGCGGCCGCGTCCGATACGCTGGATCCGTCCAAACAGTCGAACCAGAACGACTACGTGCGCTGCAACATGGTCTACAACGGCCTGACCTCGCTCGATGGCAGCCTGACGCCGCGGCCGGCGCTGGCCGAGTCGTTCAACACGACCGATGCCAAGACCTGGGTCTTCACGCTGCGCAAGGGCGTGGCCTTCCACGACGGCAAGGCGTTGTCCCCGGCCGACGTGGTGTATTCGATCATGCGCCACAGGGACCCCGCCACCGCTTCCAAGGCCAAGGTGCTGGCCGAGCAGATCGAGAGCGTGAAAGCCACCGGCCCGAACGAGGTCACGGTGGTGCTCACCAGCCCCAATGCCGACCTGCCGGTGATCCTGGGCACCTTCCACTTCCTCATCGTCA
>NZ_JBFTNF010000138.1:0-3826 GCF_056397345.1 Cupriavidus sp. 05N38 | reverse complement strand
GCGCCGGGCGTCACAAATGCGCCGACCCGCGCCGAGCGCCTGCCAACCTTGCCGTCCACCGGTGCATGGATTTCCGTATAGGACAGATTGAGATTCGCCAATTCCTGAGCCGCCTCGGCGCGCATCAACGTGCTGGCCGCCTTGTCGCGTTGCGTGCGCAGCACGTCGAGGTTCTGCTCAGTCGTGCTCAACGCGGCGCGGTCATGGGACTGCCGCGCAAGTTGCTCGGCGAGCGCGCTCGAAGCGTGTTGTTGTTCCTGCGTGGTTCCCGCTCCTGCTTCGGAGAGATTCTGGTAGCGCGAGGCGTTCGCTCGCGCAAACTCGACCGACGCTTCGTCGGAGCGAAGCGTGGCGCGCGCCTGCTCGACGAGCGAGGGGTGCCGCGCAATCTCGGCGTCGTAGTTTGCTATGGATGCCTTGGCTGCCGCCACGTCCGCCTGCGCACTCGACAATGCGGCCCGGAAATCGCGGTCATCGATACGCACCATCAATTGCCCGGCCTTGACCCACTGATTGTCGTTGACCAGTACCTCTGAAACCTGGCCGGCGATACGCGGCGCCACGAGCGTGAAGTCGGCCGACACGTAGGCATCGTTTGTGGATTCGGTATCCGAGTTGCCAGCAAGCCTTGTGCAAGCCCATGCAACGATGCCGACCGCGACGACAAGCACGGCAATGCGAACGGTTCTGAGGCGGGATCGGGTGGCGGCTGACATGGAAATCTCCCTTAGTGGGAAGAGGGCGGAGTAGCGCCCATGTTCAAATCATGGGTCATTGCCAGCGCAGTGACCTGTTCATTGCGTATTGCAGATAGCGACGCGAGCAAGGTCCCAATCAGGCCCACAGAGAGACGATGTGATAGCGTGGCCTGTGCGGGCGTTGGCTGCGCGGCTCCGGTTGTCAAAGGGTTGGTGGTGGTCATAGGGGTTCGCTAGCTACGCGTGTTCAGTAGGTGATTGCATCTGCGAATCGCCGTCAAGGGCCATGTGCTCGCCGAACCCCGAATGCCGATATCGGGCTGCGACTGCCTTACGCCCGAGGCTGTACTTCCTCAAAGTATTGCGGTGCTTCCCGGCGATCAAACATCCCGTACGCCCGGACGATGCGGATGTGCCGCAGGCGCACGCCCTCTGGCAGTTTTGCGTCGCGTTCGAATACTTCTGCGGTTGCCTGGTCGTGCCACGTCGCCACCACGATCACGTCTCCCGGCGTCATCAGCGCGTCGAACACATCCCAGGCGACGAGGCCCGACGCGCCCGCTTCAAGTCCAAGCGACTTCGCGACCGATTCCGCGCCGGCCTGCCTGACCCAGTCCGGCGCGCGCGTCGCATCGAGCAGCGTCACCGCCGTGCCGGCGCCTGTCTCAGTGACATCCAGGCGCTGTTCGAGCAAGACTTGCCCGGCGGKCACGTGGGTATCCCTGACGGTCTGGCCAATGCGCAAGCGATAGTCGGCAAATACCCGATCGCGCGCCGCCTGCTGGACCTTGTGGTGTTTCGTCGTGGTACGCCAGCGCACCAGCGACTTCTCGTCGCGCCAGCTCGACAGCGAGAGGAGCCACCCCTCGCGCGTCAGGCTTGCATAGCGGGTGTTGTCGATAAACCCATCGATCTTCTCGAGTTCAGGTCGCAGCATCTGCGCCATGCCGAGATAGGCATCGAATTGTTCGGGTATCGGGTTGACTTCAAGCATTGCAGAAAACATGAGGTACTCCTTCTTTCCGTTGACCACACGACGTTATGTGGAAAATGCGCGAAACTGGCGATGACGACGGGTTGATTTCCGTGTCGCAGTCAAGCAGTTGGTGCATTCACTGTATGGCACGGAGAGTGTTTCTTAAAGGCTGGGAGGATCAGGTATTCGGCCAACAAGTGCGTGAATTTTGCCAAGTAACTTGTGGACTCCATGGAAATCGCAACCACCTGGAATAGTCCATTTCGGTTTGACCAATAAAGCCGATTTGCACGGGCGGGAACGATCACGAAGACCCGCTCCGCGCCGTCGCGGAAGCGATTGGTGCTGGCCATTTCTGATCTGTTTTGAGCCAATCGGAATGGGCAACTTGCGCGAGCTGGCTGTCCTTTGCGGTCATCCTCGATCGAGGCAGCGTGACTGGCGCGCGGCGCCCGGTTCGCTCGAAAGCTGAAGCTCAGGCGGCGAAGCGCAAGGGGTGCCCAACGCGCAATGCGACAGGCACGATCGGAGGCGCGGCGGTGCCGGTGATACGACGTGGCCCAAATTCCGCATCGATTGGCCAGACACGGCGCACCTGCGTGTTCGTGCCGCCATATGGACTGACTAGACTTGATTTCGGGACTGCGGCTGGGAACCTGACCCGGGTGCACCTGGAAACGCATCAGCCCTGGTTGCGGCTTGGGGTAGCCGGGATGGGGCTGCCGCCGCCTCGCCAATTGTCGCGGTCGAATTAGGGACCGGACCCCAAGCAAGGACGGATTCATCACGTTGATTCAGGATCGTCAAACCTCTCTGGCACCCGGTTACCACGCCGCATACGCGGCGAGGCGGGCTGCGCTTGTTTCGAGGGCATTCGGGGAGTAACGGAGCATGCGTGTTGCGATGATGTTGTACGCCGGATTCCAGTTACTCGATGTGACTGGCCCGATGGATGTGTTTCACGAGGCGAACTGCCTGTGCGGCGGAACGTTCTATGAACAGCATCTCGTCGGGCCGTCGCCCGGGTCTGTCGCATGCTCGAACGGGGTGGCGGTGGGCACGACGGAGTGCGTGTCGGATGTGCGTGCTCCGTTCGACATTATCGTGGTGCCCGGGTCCCCGCTCATCGGCCTGAGGCATGGGCAACGGGAAGTGGTGGATTGGCTCAGCGATGCCGGGCGTAGGGCGGGAAGGCTCGCATCCGTATGCAACGGCGCCTTCTTGCTCGCGCGTGCCGGTCTTGCCGACCACCGCTGGTTGACCACGCATTGGCGCGACGCGCAACGGCTCGCAACCGAGCATCCCCTGGTACACGTCATGACCAATCTAAGCTGCCTGAAGGACCGTAACCTGTATTCGTCGGGCGGCGTGAGCGCCGGTGTCCATCTGGCCCTGGCGCTGGTCAGGGAGGATCTTGGCGAAGACGTCGCCCGAACCATCGCCACGGCGCTGTTGACGCCGCGCCGTTGAGGCACGGAGCAAGCCCATCCGGTGCCGCATTCCCTCCCGCGCGGATGCGACGGCGATGGCCCGGATGGCGAGGTCATGGTCATCGTGGCCCAGATACGGCCCTTTTTGGCCGGTAGATGATCTTCTTGGCTGAGCGCGCGGCTCCGATCGTTGGCAGAATGGTTGCCACGATCCTCACAATTCTTCCAGAAGCACATCAAGAAAGTGCTGGGTGGACTGGGCCAGGGCGGAGAACCCGTCGAAGCCATCGTCCATGAGCTGGTGCCGAACATACGCTGTTCTCGAGTTGGATGGGAAATCGCCCTTTGATCTTGGTCGCTGATATTGTCAGCGCCGGTTTCCATGCGAGCCAGCCGTGACCCGAAACCCGCACGTAGTTTCACCCATCTCCCTGAAGCCAGCGCACGCAAGCGAATCGATGTCGGGTGCCGACATCATCCTGCGTGTCCTCAGCGAAGAGGGCGTCGATACCGTATTTGGATATAGCGGCGGCGCCATCTTGCCGACCTACGACGCTGTTTTCCGTTTCAACGAAATGCACGAGGGAGACCCCGAGCGTCAGATCAAGCTCGTGGTACCCGCCAATGAACAGGCCGCGGGCTTCATGGCCGCCGGTTACGCGCGCGCCAGCGGAAAAGTCGGCGTATTCATGGTGACCTCCGGCCCGGGCGCGACGAACGCG
>NZ_JBFTNF010000137.1:0-4595 GCF_056397345.1 Cupriavidus sp. 05N38 | reverse complement strand
GGAATGAGCGAGGACGTGCTGAAGCTTGCGCAACAGGGAACCCTCCTGCTCGAGAAACATGCCGGCACCATGACGGGTAAGCTGATCAACGTTGCCGGCCGCCAGCGGATGCTCTCGCAGAGAATCGCCAAGATCAGCATGTTCCGCGCCTGGGGCATTACTTCCCCCCAGATGGCGCAGGATCTGGACACGGCTACCAGGGAATTCGCAGCCGCGCAGGGGCTCCTCACCGCGGCGCCGCAAAACACTGAGGCAATCCGCCGCGAACTGCAGCTTGCCGGCTCCCAGTGGCTGTTCTTTGAAGAGGCACTCAATCAGACCGGGGTCAGTCGCGCGGAACAGTTGAGAAACATCGCCACGACCAGCGAGCGTATTCTTCAGGTGATGGATGACGTCACCAGCATGTATGAAGGGATGCCCAAGTAACGTGGGAGCGTGAACGAGCTATGCCAGACGCGGCTTTACAGGCAGCCACGCCTGCAATGCCGCCAGCCAGTCTGCCGGGCAGACGCTCGCGGAAATTACGCGCTGAGCTGGCGGCGGCGCAGGCGAGGGCGCGGCATTTGATATACTTTCACGATGATGAAATAATCGGGAGAGCCGCCCCAGTGCTGGATCTCCCAGTCTCCCAAATCTCCGGACCTCCTCCCATGCCACGACCGCTAGCCGATGCCGCGCCACCATCGCGGGCTGCCATCCGTACCATCGACCAACTGGGTGATCGCATTCGGGCGACACGGGTTGCTGAGGGGATGCCAATTGACCAGGCGGCCAGGCATTGCGGCGTTTCCGTCGGCATGCTATCCAAGCTGGAGAACGGCAAAGGGGTGAATCTGGAGCACGCACTACGCGCGCTGGAAGGACTGGGTTTGACGATGCTCGTTGTCCCAAAGGCGCACGCGCCCCTGCTCGAGCAGGCCGCCACCCACGCGGCCAAAGCCTCCCAACTCGCAATGAGGGCGGATGGCAACCACATGGAAGAGGGCGAAGCCCGGTACTTTTGAGCGGTCACGCTAGAGGGAATCAGAATCGCCCGTGGCGGTGGCACCCCGACCGCTGGTTTGCCGGTAGGCCTTGCCAGAAGCCAGGCGAATCGTTCCCCAGTTCGGGCGGTACAGTCCATGAACCGTCTCGCGGATCCATACGAGTCCCAGCTCTTCCGATAGATCGTTCTCGGCCAGCCGGAAGGCCATGCCGGCGGATTGACCGCCCGCTTTCAAGGCGAGCATCCGTCCTGGCCATTCGTAGGTGCCCCGTCCGGCGAACAGCCGAATACAGAAACTGCGATGCCAACCCTGGAGGAAGGCAGACTGCCTTTCTACGAACCTGAGCAGTGGATTCCAGATCAACGATCCATAGGCGAACAGTCAGACGGGTTCTCCATGCGAACGTTGCGCGAGCGCTTCACGCATCGAGGCTTCGATGCGCCGACGCGACCAGGAGGGCTGGCCGGGCAGATCCTGGAACGAGTCCAGATAAGCGCCGGTGCTGATCAACTCTCTCGTCAGTATGATCCTGTTCCTTTGCGATACTTGCGGTGCAACCCGAAGAGGCGTTGCACCGCCTGACGGCCGGTCATTGGCCGGTCGCTTCAGAACTGCAGTCGCCCATTGACACTGCAGTCGCCTAACTGCCGAAGAGCCCACCGACTCTACGAGTCAGTCAATGACGGTACTCGGAGGACTGTTACCAGCGACGCATCGTCGACGAATGGCGCCCGCCAGCTCCAAATGCCTCACGCGGCGTCCGGCGCGCCCACCAGCGCCATCAGCGGCGCCATGCATGGGCTGGCCGCCGCCAGCGCGCGCTGTTCGTCGAGGATGTCCTGCAGGATGGCATGCGTCGTATCCGGGTTGGCCAGCACCACGCGGAAAACGGCAATCGGGCGGCCTCCCCACTGTGTCGACATCAACTGCGTGCGCGATACGAACGAGCGGCCGGCATCGCGCTGCATTTCCTGAATGCTGATGGTCAGCGCATCCAGCGCGTCCAGGATCCTCTCGCGCCTGTCGGCCGAAGCCGTTGCCAGCGCGGCACGCACGGTCTCGGGYACATGGCGGTAGGTCAGGATGCAAAGCTGYGGGTGGCTGTCGAGCTCGAAATCCGGCTGCTGCGCAATCTGGGATGCAAAGTAGCGGGCGTTATCGATGCTACGATCGATCAACTGCGCCAACCCCTTGCGACCGAGCAGATGAAAGTTCGCGTAGAGCATGACTGCCGCCGCGCCGCGCGATCCTTCGAGCGTATGGCGCCCCAGGTCCACCGAGCCCTTGCGCACGATGTAGTTCGCATGCTGGATGATTTCCTGCGTCCACGCCGGGCTCCGGAACAGCACCATGCCGGCACCCATCGGCACGTAGAACTGTTTGTGCGCATCGATGACGACGGAATCGGCACGCTCGATGCCCGCGAAGCGCCAGCGCTCGCGCTCCGACAGCAGTGTTGCGCCGCCCCATGCGGCATCCACGTGGAAATGGCAGCCGGCCTCCTGAGCAACATCCGCAATCGCGTCGAGCGGATCGACCGCGCCCGTCTCTGTCGTCCCCGCTATGCCGACGATCGCCATCGGCCGGATGTTGCGCTGCTGCAGGTCACGCATGGTGTCGCGCAGCAGGTCGATGCGCATGCGACCGTCTGCATCGACCCCGACCGGCACGAGATTGTCGCGCCCGATGCCAAGGACATCGGCGGCCTTTCGCAGCGAGTAGTGCCCGCGCTCCGAGACGACGATTGCAAGCCCGTCATGGCCGTAATGGCGTAGTGCAGCCATCAGTCCGGCGCGATGGATGCCGGCGAAGCCATCACGCGCGCCCAGCAAGTTGTTGCGGCTCGCCCATAGCGCGGTGAGGTTGGCGACCGTGCCGCCAGAACAGATCGCGCCGAGCGCGTGATCGGCATCGTGCAGCCATCTCGCATAGAACGCGCTGTCCTGGGCAAACACCAGCTTGTGCAGCATGCCGATGACCTGGCGCTCGAGCCCTGTCAGCGCGCCCGACGTCTCGAGCTTCACGACGTTCTGGTTCAGCGCTGCCACCACCTTGGCCAGCGAGGGCATGAACGACGGCAGCGACGACGTCATGTGTCCGACGAACGTTGGTGACGCCACGGGCATCACGTGCCGAAACACGTCGTTGAGCAGATGATCGGCATGCGCTTGCGGCGATGTCGGCGTCTCGGGCAGCTCAACCGACGCGAACTCCGCCTCGCGTGTGGCGCACGCGCCAGCCGGATCAAAACGCTCGCCCGCAAAGAAATCCGCCGGATGTTCGGCGATCAATCGCTCGAGCGATTCGAATGCCCCCCGATCCGCGTCGAACCAGCGCAAGGGGCAGTCGTCGCCCCCGTCCATGCTTTGTGAGGTCTCTTCGCGAGACATGTGCGGCTTCATTTGCATTACCCAGTTCAATCCCGTAGCGCCATGGTGCGTCGGGCATTATGCCGGATCGGACGGGTAAGTGAATGGCTGAGGGCTCCGACCGGCACCTTTGACGACCTCGCCGCTGCCCGTTGACGACCCTCAATCGCCTTTTCTATTGGGATGCGCCTGATCCGAAGTGTACCTAAGCGCCCTGGCCAAGCATGTGGCGGAAGTGCCGGCACGCGTACCGGCAGCAGCGTGGTCGCTCCCTCGGACCAGGTATGAGGCGGCTTTCCCGTAGCAGCTTCGCCCTTGTCCGGCCACAGCCTCTGCTAATAGATCTTCAATCAGGCCAGAGCTTGCTTCGAGAGCGATGTTTGACTCGAACGCACAGCGGTTCTCTCAGGATGTACTCAAATCTCCCACTTGTATTCGAGACTGACTCTAGTACTTAAATAAGTGCGCGAATATGTATAATCGTCGTCATGGAGCGCACATATAGCACTGGAAAGGCTGTCGACTTGCTCGACGTGTCTGTGAAGACTTGCAGCGATGGGAGCGCGAGGGTCGGTCCAGTGCCGCTCAGAAGCCGGATCTAGCCAACCAGAGACGGGGGATGGGGGAGTTTGTTGTCGCGCGCGGGCTTGCAAACGTCGAAGTCATGGAGGAGATTGAGGAGGACTCAATTTTCAGCGTAAGCGATTCTTGACATTGATGAACGAAATCGGCCAGCGTGAGATAAAAGTCCTGGTAGTTGCGTACCGCGACAGGCCGACTCGGTTTGGCTTTGAGTGGTTTGAGCACTATGCAAAAACAAACGGCTGCGAGATACTGGTATTGAATCAGGAGCGGCTTTCGCCTGAGAAACTATAAGAAGAAGCTTCAGGAAGCGTTGGATGTTGATCGCACACCGGATTGAACTCAAACCGACAGCGGAGCAGGAGGACTATTTCCGCCGAGCTTGTGGCACGGCTCGCTTCGTCTGGAATTGGGCCCTTGCCGAGTGGAATCGACAGTATGAGGCGGGCTCGAAGCCGAATACACTTGCACTCAAGAAGCAATTCAACGCATTCAAATATGCCGAGTTTCCCTGGCTGAAGGACATGCATCGTGACTCGCATGCGCAGCCCTTTGCCAATCTGAGCAAGGCCTGGAGCAAGTTCTTCGACGACGTRAAAARGGGAAAGAATGCTTATCGCCCTGTCTTCAAGCGGAAGGGACAGGCGCGCGATTCTTT
>NZ_JBFTNF010000136.1:0-4156 GCF_056397345.1 Cupriavidus sp. 05N38 | reverse complement strand
CTCCTCGAATTCGCAGGTCTCGGCGATGTCGAGGATGTCGTAGCCGCGGTAGTGCAGGTCGTTGCCGGTGCGGCCGACCGTGCAGAGCGCAGTATTGCCGGCGGCAACGCCCGACAGGGCGACGGATTTCTTCGGCTTCGGGGCGTCCTGCTGGACTGGCTGCTGCTGCTGCTCTGGCATCGCGTCTCCTGTCTGTCTGCTGGCCCGCCCGGCGGTCAAGCTGCCGCCCGGATGCGGGGCCGGGCAATCGGGCCCGGGTCAATGGCCCGGGTCAATGGATCGGGTAAGAATCCGGGTTACAGCAACGGCGAACATCGAACTCACGCAAAGAAGCGGTCCAGCACCATGCAGGGCAGTTCCGCCCCGGTGGCGTGGGCGCGCTGCAGCAGCGACCAGTAATAGCGGTAGCTGGCGCGGTCGTGCAACTGGCCCTGGTGGCGGATCGGCGCCCAGTTGTTCTCGTAGGCGGCCAGCAGGATCTCGCTGGCCGCGCCGATCTCGGCGCCGCTCGGGCGGAATGCCGCCACGATGGGGTCGATCTGGCCCGGGTGGATGCTCCACTTGCGCAGGTAGCCGAACTCCGTGCGGGCGCGCATGGCGTCCTCGCCGGCGCGTCGGGGCTGCTCGATGTCGGTGCTGACATTGTGCGAAGGCACCTTGCCGTGGCGGTGGCAGGCGGCCGAGATCTCCAGCATGGCGCGCCGGATCAGCGGCTGCTCGAATTGCTGCGGCGAGCGCATGGCCTCGCCGGGGATGGCGCCATGGTGGGCGGAGACGAAATCCATGAGGCCGAAGCTCAGGCATTCGACCTGCACCAGGCGGGCGATGTCGAACGCCTGTTCGAGTGCGCCATGCGTCTCGATCAGCACATGGATCGGAATGTGACGCGCAATGCCGGCGGCGCGCGCCACCTGGTTGACGTGGTCGGTCACGCGCGCGACTTCCACCACGTCGGCCACCTTCGGAATGGCCACGTACGCCAGGCGCGCGCCGGCGCTGCCGACCAGGATGTCGATGTCCTCGCGCCAGCTCGGGTGGGCGGGGTCGTGAATGCGCACGCCCACGCGGTTGAAACGGTTTTGCGGTCCGTTGATCAGATGCGCGCACAACTCGGCGTGCTCGCGCTCGAGGCCGACCGCGGCGCCGTCCTCGCAGTCGAAGGTGATGTCGAAGACCGGCCCAAGCTCTTGCTGCAGGGCGAGCGATTTCAGCATCAGCTTTTCGTTGCCGGCATAGTGGTCGCAGACCGGCAGTTGGGCCGGAATGGCTTCGCCCTGGAACAAGACCTCGGAGGGATGCACGTTAGGTATTCTGGTTTGGGTTGGTGTCCGGGGACCGGGCGGCGCGCCCATGAAAAAAGCCGGAGCCCGCGCCGATCCGTGAATCGTTGCGGGGCTCCGGCCTGATCATTGGCGCTGCCTGGGACTAGATCTGAGGAGGATCAGCCGAGCAGGTGCTGCACGCCGGCTTTCTCTTCTTCCAGTTCCTTCAGGGTGATGTTGATCTTTTCCTGGCTGTAGGCGTCGATCTCCAGACCCTTGACGATCTCGTACTTGCCGTTGGCGGTGGTCACCGGGTAGCCGAACATGGTGTCGGCCGGGATGCCGTACTCGCCGTTCGACGGGATGCCCATCGTGACGACCTTGCCATTGCTGCCCAGCACCCAGTCATGCACGTGGTCGATGGCGGCGTTGGCGGCCGAGGCAGCCGACGACAGGCCGCGCGCTTCGATGATGGCGGCGCCGCGCTTGCCGACGGTCGGCAGGAACACGTCGTTGTTCCAGGCGTGGTCGTTGATCAGGTTCTTGACGCTCTGGCCGTCGACGGTCGCGTAGCGGTAGTCGGCGTACATGGTCGGGCTGTGGTTGCCCCACACGAACATCTTCTCGATCGACGAAACCGGCTTGCCGGTCTTGGCGGCGATCTGCGACAGCGCGCGGTTGTGATCCAGGCGCAGCATGGCGGTGAAGTTCTCGCGCGGCAGGCTCGGCGCGGACTTCATGGCGATGTAGGCGTTGGTGTTGGCCGGGTTGCCGACCACCAGCACCTTGACGTTGCGGCTGGCGACTTCGTCCAGTGCCTTGCCCTGCACCGTGAAGATCTGGGCGTTGGCTTCGAGCAGGTCCTTGCGTTCCATGCCCTTGCTACGCGGACGGGCACCGACCAGCAGGGCCACGTCGGCATCCTTGAAGGCGACCTTGGGGTCGTCGGTGATCACCACGCCTGCCAGCAGCGGGAACGCGCAGTCTTCCAGTTCCATCACCACGCCCTTGACGGCGGCCTGGGCTTGCGGGAGATCCAGCAGTTGGAGGATGACCGGCTGGTCTTTGCCAAGCATGTCGCCATTGGCGATGCGGAACAGCAGGGAATAGCCGATCTGGCCAGCGGCGCCGGTGACTGCGACGCGCATTGGGGCTTTAGCCATGAGTAGATCTCCAAACGTAAAGAGGGGGAAACTGGACGGTGTCGCGCCGGACGGTGGTCCGTACGTCACCGGGTGCGAGTTTGTCGCCACGGCGGCAGGCGGCAATCCGCCGGCGCGCTGGGAGCGATGCCGACTGGGAGGAGYCACTACGGGTCATGGGGTGCGACAAAGCGTAAGTCTACTGCGAAGAGGGGTGCCGTATCCAGAGTGGTGCCGGCGTGAAACCAGCGGGAGTGTAGGCGCGCCTCCGCGCAATGTCAATTCATATGTCTTATATAAGACATAAGACATTTAATGCCGGGCTGGACGCCCTTTGCCGTTTTGTGGTGAAATTCGCCTATGTCATCCCTGCCCACGCCCCTCGTCGGTACTGCCGTTGCTGCAGTGCAGGATAGTGGCGCCGCTGCGTCCGGCGCCGGCACGCAGTCGCCTGTGGCGGCCGCGGTTTCGCCCACGTTCAGCCCACTCTACCAGCAGATCAAGGCGCTCATCACCCAGAGCCTGCAGTCCGGCGAATGGAAGCCGGGCGACATGATCCCCAGCGAAATGGACCTCGCGGCCCGCTACAAGGTCAGCCAGGGTACCGTGCGCAAGGCCATCGACGAACTTGCCGCCGAGAACCTGGTGGCGCGCCGCCAGGGCAAGGGCACCTTCGTCACGACCCATCACGAGGATGGCGTCAAGTTCCGGTTCCTGCGACTCGTCCCCGATGAGGGCGAGCCCCATTATGGCGCCAGCCAGGTGCTGGAGTGCAAGCGCCTGCGCGCGCCCGCCGAGATCGCCCGCCTGCTCGATATCCGCACCGGCGACAGCGTGGTGCAGATCCGCCGCGTGCTGTTTTTCTCCGGCGAGGCCACCGTGCTGGACGAGATCTGGCTGCTGGGCACCAATTTCAAAGGGCTGACGGCCGAGAAGCTGACCGAATGGAAGGGGCCGATGTATGCGCTGTTCGAGGCCGAGTTCGGTACGCGCATGATCCGGGCCTCCGAGAAGATCCGCGCGGTGTCCGCCGACGCCGCCACCGCAGCCTTGCTTTCCGTGGAGGCTGGCGCGCCGCTGCTGTCCGTCGAGCGCGTGTCGTTTACCTACGGCGACCGCCCCGTCGAAGTCCGGCGCGGCTTGTATGTCACCACCCGGCACTATTATCAGAACGATTTGAGCTGAGTTGCCGTGTGGGAATCTCTGGCGGTTATTGTTGCCGCGGCCATGGCCGCCGCCGCTGTTGCGCGAAGTGGGATTATTACGCCGTGGCGAGGCCGCGTGCGATTGTCGGGCACGGCATGTTGGTGCGCGATAGCTGAAAATTATTGGTGCGCCGCGCAACAAAGGCGCTAAAATTATGTGGATTTGCTCCAACTGCATTCATTTGCATGCAGGGCATTGAGTAGTTTCGTTTTTTGTTTACCGCAAAATGGGGTCTCGCATGGCTGAAGCCGTCAAACAAGCCAGGCCGGAGTTCCGGAACATCCATGTCACGCAGCTAGCGCGTTACAGGTTGCCCTGGGCCGGCAAGGTGTCCATCCTGCATCGCGCAAGCGGTGCGTTGATGTTCCTCCTCCTTCCTTTCGTGCTCTATCTGTTCGAGCAAAGCGTCACCTCCGAACTGAGTTTCGCAAAGTTCTCGGCGCTCCTGTCCGGCGGCTTCGTCAAGCTGGTTCTGCTGGCCCTGATCTGGGGCTGGGGTTACCTCCACCACTTCTGTGCCGGCATCCGTTTCCTGCTGCTCGACGT
>NZ_JBFTNF010000135.1:0-4340 GCF_056397345.1 Cupriavidus sp. 05N38 | reverse complement strand
ACGCTGAAGGGGGCCTTGTTGGCACTCTTGCCCTTGATGGCGTTTTCGAGAGCGGCACGGAAGTCTTCGCGGTTCATGAGTTCGGGCATTGGGGGGCTCCTGGTAAGGGTTCGCGCTTGGGGTGGGCCACGGAGGCCCTGCCGATGAATCGATATGTAGATTGTATACTATCTACATGTCATGAAAGGGTCAATGCGTTTTTGCGGGGCAAGACCAGTTTTTTCGGGAGGGAGCGAGGACGCCGCAGAGACGACAAGGGCGGCTGCGCCGGCTGGCGCAGCCGCCCTCGGATGCAGGCAGTTGTGGGGGAAGGACCGGACGCGCCTTATCGCCAGATCAGCATCGCGCAGACCGTGGAAACGCCTAGCCCGATCAGCACCGGCACCAGCAAGGCCCGCACCGCATCCAGCACCGGCACCCGGGCAAAACCGGCCACCGCGATCAGCGAGGACCAGGCGATCAGCGTGCCGCCCCCGGTCCACACCGCGCCCATCTGCCCGATGGCGGCCAGCGTGGCCGAATCGAAACCAACCACCGGCCCCAGCGCGCCGGCCAGGGTGCCGGTCAGCGGCAGCCCGGCGAAGCCCGAACCATCGATGCCGGTGATCATGCCCACCACCAGCACGCCGAAGGCGACCAGGACATGGTTGTCCGGGATCATGTGCTGGTAAGCCTGGATCAGTTCGAACAGCAGGCTGGGCGCCTTGTCGGGGCTCACGCCCAGGATCTGCGCGGCGGTCTCGCCGGCACCGACGAAGAAGAAACCGGCGATCGGCAGCACCGAGCCCATGGCCTTGAAGGCGAAGACGAAGCCGTCCGTGATGTGCTCGGGGCAGACATCGAGCATCTTGCGCGGGCCTTCGGCTGCCAGCGTGGCCAGCATCATCAGCAACGCCGCCACCCCGCCGACCAGCGCCGCGGCGTCGCCGCCCTTCAGGTCGTGCAGGCCCGCCCCCATCTTGGGCAGCACCATCACCGCCACCACCGCCAGGAAGGCCAGCGGCGTCACGATGGCGAAGCATTTCGACCACTTCACGCGGCGCAGCGCCACCATCGCCAGACTGCGCTCGATGTTCGAGTCGGTGGCGAGTGGCTCGGTGTGCTCCGTGCCACGCGCGATCTCGGCCTTGTCGAACGTGCCGGCCTGCTCGATCCCGGCGTCCGCGCCACTGGCGCGGGCCTGCCAGTTGGTCAGCAGCGCGCCGCTGGCGGGCACGATGTGCTTGCGCATCGACAGGTAGGCCAGGGCCAGCGCGATGCCGCCGGTAATGATCGACAACACCAGCGCGCGATCCGCCACCACGGCGGCGCTGACCGCGGCGCCGGCCGCCTTGGCGCTGATGCCCGGCGCCACGCCGATCACGTAGTCGGACGACAGCGCCATGCCCTGCCCCGCGATGGCGATGGCCATGGCGCCGGCCAGCGGCGGCAGTCCGGCCGCAATGGCCGCCGGCAGCAGGATGGCCGATACCAGCGGCACCGCCGGCGTGGGCCAGAAGAACAGGGAGATCACGTAGGTGATGCCGGCCAGGATGAAGAAGGCGGAATGCCCGTTCTTCATCACCACGCGGAACGGCTCCACCATCCGGATATCCGAGCGCAGCGTCTTGAGCGAATTGAGCAGCGCCGTCATGAAGGCGATGACCAGGAAGATATTGAACAACTCCTTGGCCGCCACCAGGCTCGCCGAAAAGATCCCTCCAAGCGCCGAAACCGGGCTGCCGGTCAGCGCAAATACCACCAGGAACGTACCGAGAATCGACGGTACGACCACGTTGGCCCGCAGGATCATGGTCAGGACGATGACCGCCACGCCCAGTAGATAGATCCAGTGTGCCGCGCCAATCACTGCTTCGTGTTGCATGTGTTCCCCTTGGATCTTTATCTGTAGAGACCTTTGTACTGTTTCCCGTGGGGCTATGTCTGCCCCGATGAACGTATACTATATTCTTGATCTAGATCAGAACAAGATAAATCTGTGGAGACTAGGGAATGCCCCTGTCTTGGTGCAAACCCTTGTATTTGTGCGCCTTAACGGGGCCTTTACGCACTTTTTGCGGGATAACCCCACTCAGGCGCACCGATCACGGATGCCTTCCCCACACAATTTATGTAGACTGTATACCAATATACCATCCAAGACCGCAGAATACCTGCCGGTCTAACCGATCAACTGCCGGCCACCCAGACCCGTCATGACCCTCAATGCCTTCCTTCCCGCAGATATAACCGCCCTGCAGTTCGGCATGATGGGCGCGCTGATCTTCCTGGGCGCCTGCTTGCAGGGCGTCGGCGGGATCGGGTTCTCGATGCTGTCGGCACCGGTGGCCGTGCTCTTTTTCCCGCAACTGGCGCCCGGCCCCTTGCTCGCCATGGGCGGGCTGGTATCGCTGCTGGGCGCGGTGCGCGAGTTCCGCTCGATTGCCTGGCGCGCGACCGGCAATGCCCTGGCGGGGCGCGCCGCCGGCACGCTGGTGGCGGTGGCCGCCATGACGCAGTTGCCGGCCCGCCTGCTGGCACTGATATTCGCCCTCTCGATCCTGGCCGCCGTGACACTCAGCCTGCTCGGCTGGCGGGTGCGGGCGTCCGGCCTCAACATGGCGGTGGCGGGTGCCGCATCCGGCTTCATGGGCACCGTGACCTCGGCCGGCGCCCCGCCCTTTGCCATCGTCATGCAGCACCTGCCGCCGCCACAGTTGCGCGCCACCATCGGCTGCATCCTGTGCGCGGGCGCGGCGTTCTCGCTGGCGATGCTGTGGGCCGCCGGACGCTTCGGGCTGGCCGACCTGTGGCTCAGCGCGAGCCTGACCCCGATGCTGCTGCTCGGCTTCGCGATCTCGAACCGCCTCAAGAACCGCTTCTCCGCCAAGACCGTGCGCAAGCTGCTGCTGGCCCTTTGCACCGCCGGCGCCGTCGGCGTGCTGGTCAAGCTTGCCCTACCCGCCTGAGCCAACGCCAACTCCAACTCCAACGCGATCGCCGCATCCACCCCACGCATTCCATCCATCCGGCGCGCCCCGCGCCAGCGAACATCAACAGGAAAACACACCATGCTGCATATCACCGACGAGATGATCGACCGCCATGTCACCCCCGCGGATGCCCAGCAAGTCATGCTGGACGCCTTCCGCAGCTTCGGCGAAGGCAAGGCCGCCATGCAGGAGCGCATTCGCACCGAGGCCGGCGGCGTCAAGCTGTCGACGCTCGGCGCGGTCATTCCGCAGCAGCAGGTAGCCGGCGCCAAGGTCTACACCACCATCAAGGGCCAGTTCTCCTTCGTCATCCTGATTTTCTCCACCGAGGACGGCCGCCCTCTCGCGTCCTTCGATGCCGGCGCCATCACCCGCCTGCGCACGGCGGCCTGCTCCGTGCTGGCCGCGCGCCACCTGGCCCGCCAGGACGCCGAGGTACTGGCGTTGTTCGGCGCCGGCACGCAAGGCGTGCAACATGCGCGCCAGCTCGCCGCCGCCCTGCCGCTCAAGCGCATCCTGCTATCCGATCCCTATGCCGATGCCGCCACCCCGGAGCGCCTGGCAACGTGGTGCGGCATCCCCGTGGCCTTTGCCGAACCCGACGAGGCCGTCGCCCAGGCGGACGTCGTGGTCACCGCTTCGCGCTCCACCACCCCGCTGTTTTCCGGCCATGCCATCAAGCCCGGCGCCTTCGTGGCGGCCATCGGTTCCAGCCTGCCGCATACGCGCGAACTGGACGATGCGGCGCTCGCGCGCGCCAGCAAACTGGTGGTGGAATGGCGCCCGCAATCCGTGCGCGAGGCCGGCGACATCGTGCTGGCCGACCCCGCCGTGCTGCCGGCCGACAAGATCGTGGAACTGGCCGACGTGGTAACCGGCAAGGTGCGTCCCCGCGAGAGCGATGCGGACGTGCTGATCTACAAATCGGTCGGCGTAGGGCTGGAAGATGTGGCGCTGGCGGGCTTTGCCTACCGGAAGCTGCTGGAAGCGGGTGAGGCCAGGGCCGCCTGAAGCCACGCTTCGGCCGGCACCTCGACAAAACCCGCAAAACAAAACCCGCAAAATTCGTTGACCTTGTCGCGCTTGGTAGATAGTATACAATCTACATATTGATTCATCGGCAGGGCCTCCGTGGCCCACCCCAAGCGCGAACCCTTACCAGGAGCCCCCCCAATGCCCGAACTCATGAACCGCGAAGACTTCCGTGCCGCTCTCGAAAACGCCATCAAGGGCAAGAGTGCCAACAAGGCCCCCTTCAGCGTCGCCTGGGCCAGCGGCAAGCTCTCCCGCGAGCCAACAAGGCCCCCTTCAGCGTCGCCTGGGCCAGCGGCAAGCTCTCCCGCGATCACCTCGCCCGCTGGGCCGAGA
>NZ_JBFTNF010000134.1:0-5055 GCF_056397345.1 Cupriavidus sp. 05N38 | reverse complement strand
ATTCAGCAGCAGTGCGACCAGAAGGGTGTCACCCGCCAGGGCGGTGGCACTGCGGCCATCGATGCGCAGGGTGATGGCGGGGCGGTCGGATTCTGCCAGCCGCAGGAATCGCGCGGGCAGTGGGGGAGCGTTGTCGGGCATGGGCGGCGGCTCGGCGTTGGTTTGGAAACAATGGGCTGACCGGACTGACTGAATGGGCTTTGCGGACTTCACAACAGGCTGGCCTGTGCCTCAAGCTTAGGGCGAGTGGCACATGGCGTGGTGCTGCATTCAGGGGACTGAGCGAAGCACGCTGCTGTTATGCGGGCCGTGGCAGCAGATTGTTTGGCAGAGGGCTTCCGGCAGCCTCGCGCAGCAGGCCAAGGCTGTCCAGCCATTGGTCCGGCGCCATGCCGCAGTGCATGGCGATGTCGTTGTGGTGATCGATCGGACTTATCCTGGGCCATATCGTTCGCGCGGAGCCAGAATGCCCTCGGGTTTATCCGAGGGATGCAAGAATCGTCCGCCTCGGGTGGCAGTTTCGCAATTCGATGCGGTAGCGCGGTCCGTAACGGAGACAAATGCTGAGACTTCTTGTCTAGCATGGAGGCATGAATCCACTATCGGTGCCGGCACGCGGCGCCCCTCCTTCCGTGCAAATATTCGACCCCCAGACAGTCTCCGTTCCCTCGGGCCATTTCATTGGCGGGCGGCTCGTGCCTGATGCCGGCCGCATCCCCGTGCGGCGCCCCTCCGATAACCAGGTGCATGCCGAGCTGCCGCTGGCTGACGCCGCCGCTGTGGATGCGGCGGTGCAGGACGCGTGGAAGGCGTGGCGTACCAGCGACTGGGCGCGCCGTGCCCCGCGCGAGCGAGCGCGCGTGCTGCGTCGCTGGGCCGACCTGATCGAAGCCGATGTGCAGGGTCTCGCGCCGCTCGAAGCGGTGTGCTCCACGCGGCCGGTGCACGCTGCCTCGGCCTGGGATGTGCCTTTCACCGCCGAAGGCCTGCGATTCTTCGCCGAATATGCCGACAAGGTCGGTGGGGACGTGGCGGCCACGCAGCACGATCACCTAGGCATGGTGGTGGCCGAGCCATATGGCGTGGTGGGTGCGATCACCCCATGGAATTTCCCGCTGGTGATGGTGTCGTGGAAGGTGGGCGCGGCGCTTGCCGCCGGCAACGCGGTGGTGCTCAAGCCTTCCGAGCTGACGCCGTTCTCCGCTGTGCGCCTGGCCCAGCTGGCGATCGAGGCGGGCGTGCCGCCGGGCCTGTTCAACGTGGTGCAGGGCGACGGGCGGACCACGGGCGATGCGCTCACGCGCCACCCCCTGATCTCGAAAATGACCTTTACGGGATCGACGCAAACGGGCGCCGCGATCATGGCCAGTTGCGCGTCGCATGGCCCCAAACCAGTCACGCTGGAACTGGGCGGAAAGAGCCCGCAACTGGTATTCGATGACGCGCCGGACCTCGATCGGCTGGCAGGCATCATTGCCGGCGCCATCACCGGCAATGCAGGCCAGGTATGTGTCGCGGGCTCGCGCCTGATTGTGCAGCGCGGCATTGCCGAGGCGCTGGTCGAGCGCATCGCGGCACGCTTTGCCGCGCTGCGGCCCGGTGCGACCTGGGATGACGCGGCGACGCTGCCGCCCATCATCTCGGCAGCACAGGCGGCGCGCATCCTCGACATCGTCGAGCGCGCGTGCTGCCCGGGCGCGCAGGTGCGCAGCGGCGGCGGGCTGTTCGACGGCGGGCCGGGCGGCGCATACTTCCAGCCCACGCTGATCGAAGGCGTGCGGGCGGACAATCCTGCCGTGCAGGAGGAAATCTTCGGTCCGGTGCTCACGGTGCAAACGTTCGACGACGAAGAAGAGGGCCTGGCGCTCGCCTCGCACGAGCGTTACGGCCTGGCCGCCGGCGTACACACTGCCGATATCGGAAGAGCGCTGCGCGCCATGCGCGGCATCGCCGCCGGCACGGTGTGGATCAACCGCTACGGGCGCAGTTCGGATTTTGTGATTCCCACCGGCGGCTACCACCAGTCGGGCATCGGCAAGGATCTGGGGCGCCAGGCCGTAGAGGCAAATTTGCGCTTCAAAAGCGTGCTGATCGATTTTGCTGCGGCGCGTTAGCGGTGCGTCATCACTCGCCTGCGCACCCCTGCGGTGCCAACCGCATGACCTGCCGCGGGACCCATGACAAACCGCAGTTTCGCCGCGTGCCACGGCCTCATTTCCATATAAACGCTATGCGGCCGCGTGCTTTAATCCTTTCGAAATAATTCTGTCGCCTGCGCCGGACAATGCGCGGCTCCACCCCGGTCGCCGACCGGAAAACCCTGAGGATCAGAGACCATGACCTTCCGTCCCAAGTACGTGACCTTCGACTGCTATGGCACGCTTACGCGTTTCCGCATGGGCGAAATGACGCGCGAACTGTTCGCAGATCGCATCCCTGCCGAGCAGATGGAGCAGTTCATCGCCGACTTCAGTGCCTACCGTTTCGACGAGGTACTGGGCGACTGGCAGCCCTACGAAGTGGTGCTGAAGAACGCCGTGCGCCGCCTGTGCAAGAAGTGGAAGATCCAGTACTTCGACACCGATGGCCAGCAATACTACGACGCCGTGCCGACGTGGGGCCCGCATGAGGATGTGCCCGCTGGCCTGGCCAAGGTGGCCAAGGAGATTCCGCTGGTGATCCTGTCGAACGCCTCGGACGCCCAGATCCAGAAGAATGTGGCCATGCTCGGCGCGCCGTTCCACCGCGTCTACACCGCGCAGCAGGCCCAGGCCTACAAGCCGCGCCTGAAGGCCTTCGAGTACATGCTCGACTCGCTGGGCTGCAACCCGGAGGATGTGCTGCACGTGTCGTCGAGCCTGCGCTACGACCTGATGTCGGCTGACGACATCGGCATCGTTAACAAGGTTTTCGTGAACCGTGGTCACGGCCCGGGCAACGCGGCGTACCGCTACACCGAGATCCAGGATATCGGTGGCCTGCCCGGCGTCGTCGGCCTTTGAATTGAGCTTCCACAGTTCCATCCCCACCATGAAGCTTGATTCCTACTGGAACGATTCGGTGCCAAGACTGGTACTGGACGCGCACAATCTGCCGCCGCAGGTCGATGTGGCCATCATCGGCGGCGGCTTCACGGGGCTCTCGGCGGCGCTGGCGCTGGCGCGGCGTGGCGCCAGCGTGGTGGTGCTGGAGGCCGGCGCCACCGTGGCGCCCGAGGCCTCGGGGCGCAATGGCGGCCATGTGAACAACGGGCTGGCGGTGGACTACGCGGAGCTGGCTGCCAGGGTGGGCGTGGAACGCGCCCGCGGCTGGTACCACGCCTATGACGACGCGGTCGATACCGTGGAGCGTATCGTGCGCGACGAGGGCATTGCCTGCGACTTCCAGCGCAACGGCAAGCTCAAGCTCGCCACCAAGGCTCACCAGATGGACGCGCTGCGGCGCAGCGCCGAGCGCCTGGTCGTCGACGGCGTGGATACCGACGTGGAAATTCTCGACGCGGCGCGCGTGGGTGCCGAGGTGCAGAGCGAGCGTTTTCACGGCGGCCTGCTGTACAAGCGCAGCGGCCAGATGCATATGGGCCGCTTCGCGCAAGGACTGGCCGTGGCAGCACAGCGCCATGGCGCACAGATCCACACTGGCACCTGCGTGCTCCGCATCGAGCGTGTGCAAGGCCAGGTGCACCGCCTGCACACCGAGCGCGGCACGGTGCTGGCCCGGCAGGTGCTGCTCGCTACCGGGGCATCGCGCCACGGCGGCTACGGCAGCTTCGGCTGGCTGCGCCGTCGCATCGTGCCGATCGGCAGTTTCATCGTTACCACGGAGCCGCTGGGCGTCGAACGCGCTAGGGCACTGCTGGCCAAACGCCGTACCTATGTCACGGTGGCGAACATTCACCATTACTTCCGCCTCACGCCCGACCACCGGCTGGTGTTCGGCGGCAGGGCGCGCTTTGCCGTCTCCAGCCCGCAGCAGGATGCTGCCAGCGGGGAGATCCTGCGCGCCGGCCTGGCCCAGATCTTCCCGCAGCTCGGCCACGTCCGGCTCGACTATTGCTGGGGCGGATTGGTCGACATGACGCAGGACCGCCTGCCGCATGCAGGCGAGCACGACGGCCTGTTCTACTCCATGGGCTATAGCGGGCATGGCACGCAGATGTCGGTGCACATGGGCGAGCGCATGGCTGCGGTGATGGCCGGCGACGCGGCTGCCAATCCGTGGCGCGAGCGCGACTGGCCCGCCATTCCCGGGCATTTTGGCCCGCCGTGGTTCCTGCCTGCGGTGGGCTTGTACTACCAGCTCAAGGACCGGCTTGCTTGAGCTTTGCGCACCTGCTGAGCTTTCGCCGCGATCCCGCTGTTTCCCTCTCAGAATAATCAGGAGCACAACCAACCATGAACGATAGCGGTAATGAGTTCGAGAGCATTGTCGGTCCCGGCGAAAGCCTTCGTGTGATGGATCTGCTCAAGCGCGGAGCCACGCGGCGTGACGTGCTGGCGATGCTGCTGGCGGGCGGCATGCAGGCCACGCTGGCCGGCAGCCTGGCTGGCATGGCCGCCAAGGCCCATGCAGAGACGCCAAAGCGTGGTGGCCGTATCCGCGTGGCCGTTGCCACGGGAGCCGCCTCCGATACGCTCGATCCGGCCAAGCAGTCGAACCAGAACGACTACGTGCGCTGCAACATGGTCTACAACGGGCTGACCTCGCTCGATAGGAGCCTGACGCCGCGGGCTGCCCTGGCCGAATCGTTCAACACCACCGATGCCAAGACCTGGGTCTTCACGCTGCGCAAGGGCGTGGCCTTCCACGACGGCAAGGCGTTGTCCCCGGCCGACGTGGTGTATTCGATCATGCGCCACARGGACCCCGCCACCGCTTCCAAGGCCAAGGTGCTGGCCGAGCAGATCGAGAGCGTGAAAGCCACCGGCCCGAACGAGGTCACGGTGGTGCTCACCAGCCCCAATGCCGACCTGCCGGTGATCCTGGGCACCTTCCACTTCCTCATCGTCACCGACCTGCCGGTGATCCTGGGCACCTTCCACTTCCTCATCGTCA
>NZ_JBFTNF010000133.1:0-5170 GCF_056397345.1 Cupriavidus sp. 05N38 | reverse complement strand
TGGCCGAGCAGATCGAGAGCGTGAAAGCCACCGGCCCGAACGAGGTCACGGTGGTGCTCACCAGCCCCAATGCCGACCTGCCGGTGATCCTGGGCACCTTCCACTTCCTCATCGTCAAGGACGGCACCACCGACTTCAGTGCCGGCATYGGTACCGGGCCTTACAAGATCAAGGAGTTCAGGCCGGGCGTGCGCACTGTGGTGGTGCGCAACGATGCGTACTGGAGACAGGGAAAGCCCTACCTCGACGAGATCGAGTTCGTCGGTATCGGCGATGAGAGCGCGCGCGTCAACGCGCTGCTGTCCGGCGGCATGGATCTGGTGGGCTCTGTCAACCCGCGCTCCGTGGCCCGCGTCAAGGGTACGCCGGGCTTCGGCACCCTCATCACGCAATCGGGGCAGTACACAGACCTGATCATGCGCAAGGACGCGGGTCCAGGTATGAACCCCGACTTTGTGATGGGGATGAAGTACCTGCAAGACCGCGCGCAGATGAAGAAGGCCATCGCGCTCGACTATGCGGTGCTCGGCAACGATCAGCCGATCGACCCCACCAACCGCTTCTTTTTCAAGGGCCTGCCGCAGCTGGCCTTCGACCTTGACAAGGCTAAGTACCATTTGCGCAAATCGGGCGTGACGGGCAAGGTGCCGATGGTGACCTCGCCCGCCGCCCTGTATTCGGTCGAGATGGCGACGGTGCTGCAGCAGACCGCGCAGCGTGTCGGCCTGGACATCGACATCAAGCGCATGCCTGCCGATGGCTACTGGTCGAACCACTGGCTCAACAGCCCCGTGGGCTTCGGCAATGTCAACCCGCGCCCCAGCGCCGACACCATTCTCACGCAGTTCTTCAAGTCCGATGCGCCGTGGAACGAATCGCGCTGGAAGAACCCCAAGTTCGACCAGCTGCTGCTGGCGGCGCGGGCCGAAACCGACACCGCCAAACGCATCCAGATGTATGCCGACATGCAGACCATGATCCACGAGGACGCCGGCATTGGTATCCCGCTGTTCCTGGCCAGCATCGACGGACATTCATCGAAGCTCAAGGGCTTGTCACCGATCCCGCTGGGTGGGCTGATGGGCTATTCGTTTGCGGAGCATGTGTGGCTCGATGCCTGACGGGGCGGGCGGGCCTTTTTCGCAAGGTTTCCGCCTGCGCCCCGTGCGGTTGGGCCAGGTTTATTTGCCGAGCCACTTGGCCGCATGCACCTCGTAGTCACCGACTGCCCTGGCCAGGTGCAGCCATTGGTCGACGAAGCCCTTGAAGACGGTGTCCCCGTTGGGCAGCAGGAAGATTCGAAACGGCGGCTCCCGGTGGCGCCGCCACGGTCGCGCTCGCTATCACGGCAGCACTCGTTGGGGCGGTCTCCGATCCGGAGGCGCCCCAATCATACTGCGATCGGGCCGCGTGCCGTTGGCCGGACCCGGTGAACCCTGCGTGTTAGCGAGCCTCGTCGCTGGTTTGGGCAATGGCGGCGCGCAGGATCTCCAGGGCTTCCTGCGCCGTTTCCGCGGAGGTGTTGAGCGGCGCCAGCAGCCGCACATTGTTCCGATGCACGCCGCACTTGATGACCAGCAGGCCGCGTTCGCGGCAGCGGTCGATCACCGCCTGGGCGAATGCCGCGTCGGGCTGGAACGGGTCGCTGTCCTTTACGAACTCCAGCGCCAGCATCGCGCCAACGCCACGCACGGTGCCGATGGCGGGGAACTCGCGCGCGAGCTGGTCGAGCCCTGCGCGCAGGGTTTCCGCCAGGGCGTGCGCACTGGCGAGCAACTGTTCTTCCTCGAACAGGTCGAGCACCGCCAGCGCAGCGGCGCAGGCGAGCGGATTGCCCGCATATGTGCCGCCCAGGCCGCCGGGTGCCGGCGCGTCCATGATCTCGGCACGCCCGACCACGCCGGACAGCGGCATGCCGCCGGCCAGGCTCTTCGCGACCGTGACCAGGTCGGGCTGGATGCCCGCATGCTGGAAGCCGAACATCTTGCCGGTACGGCCAAAGCCGGCCTGGATCTCGTCCAGGATCAGCACGATGCCATGCTTGCGGGTCAGCGCGCGCAGGGCCTGCAGGAACTCGTTGCCAGCAGGCAGGAAGCCGCCGTCGCCTTGCACAGGTTCGAGGATGATGGCCGCGACCCGGTTCGGGGCGATCTGCGTGGCAAAGAGATCTTCCAGCGCCCGGATCGCATCCGAGCCCGAGAAGCCACGGAATTCGTCGGGATAGGGCGTGTGATAGACGTCGCCGGCCAGCGGCCCGAAGTTCTGCTTGTACGGCGTGCTTATGCCGGTCAGCGTCGAGCCGAGCAGCGTGCGCCCGTGGAAGCCGCCGCGGAACGCGATGATTCCCGGCACATTGCGACAGGCGCGCGCGATCTTGACCGCGTTCTCCACCGCTTCCGCGCCGGTTGTCGCGAACAGCGTCTTGTAATGCTCGGCGCCGCCGACCAGCTTGTTCAACCGAGCGGCCAGCTCGACATAGACGTCGTAGCCGACCACCTGGAACGCTGCGTGCGTCACGCGACCCAGTTGCTTGCGCACTGCCTCGACGACCTTGGGGTGGTTATGGCCGATATTCTGCACGCCAATACCGCCGACGAAGTCGATATAGCGACGTCCCTCCACATCCCAGAGGAATGAACCCTCGGCCCTGTCGGCAAAGATCGGATGGGCGGTGACGACGCCATGCGGAACATGTTGGGTGCGGGCCGCGATATGGGCCTGGTTGGACTGGGTCATTGCGTTACGCCTCTTTCAGTTTCCGCGAAGTCGGGGTCGCGGTGTGGTTGCGAAGGGTTGGAGCCGGCAAGGATCTCTGCGAGGTGGCGCGGTTCGCGTCCGGTCAGCTTGCATTAGGGTCCGCGAGGGCACTCGGCTGGCGTTGGGGCATTGCTGTCATGGAGTTCGTTCGCGGCATGGCCGAAGCCTGCCGGGGTCATATCGCCAACGCTTGCGGGCAATCAGCGGGACCAGTATAGGGACGAGGCGGATAGCGCTTTGACCGAATGCGAGGGGTCGATCAGCAGCGAATCCTGTTGTGGCGGGATGAACAGCAGTTCCTTCGACGGGGATGCATGGCAGGCTTTGCCGGCAAGGCCCGCCATGCAAAACGGCCGGCTTGCGCCGGCCGCTCGATAGGAAGCGGAGCGTTATCAGTCCAGCAGCCCCTGGCAGACGTACTTGATATGCATGTACTCTTCGAGGCCATGGCGCGACCCCTCGCGTCCGTAGCCGGAGTCCTTCACGCCGCCGAAGGGGGCCGCTTCCGCTGCCAGCGCGCCCTCGTTGATACCGACAATGCCCGACTCAAGCGCATCGGCAAGGCGCCAGATCCGCCGCACGTCATTTGAGTAGAAATACGCTGCCAGCCCGAACGGCGTGGCGTTGGCCGCCGCGACCACATCGGCCTCGGTACTGAAGCGCGTAACCGGCGCCACCGGCCCGAAGGTCTCCTCGCAGGAGCACTCCATCGCGGCATCCACATCGACCAGCACCGTTGGCGCATAGTAGTTCGGCCCGGGGCACTGTTCGTTGCGGATTCGCTCGCCGCCGACGACCACGCGGGCACCACGGCTGACCGCGTCCTTCACATGGCGTTCGATCTTGTCGACCGCGCGCGCGTTGACCATCGGGCCGATCTGCGCGGCCGGGTTCGTGGCGGGGGCGACGACCAGCGCGCCGACGCGCGCGGCAAGCTTTTCGACAAAGGCGTCGTGTACCTTGTCCTGAACGTAAATGCGGTTAGGGCACACGCAAGTCTGTCCGCCGTTGCGGAACTTGGCGGCCATCAAACCTTCGACGGCGGCATCGAGATCTGCATCGTCGAACACGATAAACGGGGCATTGCCGCCCAGTTCCAGCGACAGCTTCTTCAGCGTATCGGCGGAGCGGCGCGCCAGGTGTTTGCCCACCGGCGTCGAGCCGGTAAAGGTGATCTTGCGCACCCGGGCATCGTCCAGCCATACATCGACGACTTCGGCCGCGCGCTCGCGCGAGGCGGTGACGATATTCAGCACGCCCGGCGGCACGCCCGCCTGTTCGGCGAGCCTGACCAGCGCCAGCGAGGTCAGCGGCGTATCCTCGGCAGGCTTGCACACCACCGTGCAGCCGGCAGCCAGCGCCGGCGCGATCTTGCGCGCGATCATCGCTGCCGGGAAGTTCCATGGCGTGATCGCCGCGATGACGCCGACCGGCTCGCGCAGTGCCAGCATGCGTCGGCCGGGCACTGGCGCGGCGATCACGTCGCCATCGGCGCGCGTGGCTTCTTCGGCAAACCATTCGACATAGCTCGCGGCATAGAGCACCTCGCCTTTGCCTTCCGCCAAGGGCTTGCCCTGCTCGCGCGAGATCAGGCGGCCAAGGTCTTCCACGTGGCTGACGATCAGGTCGTTCCAGCGCTTGATGATCTGCGCGCGGTGCTTGGCAGGGGTCTTGCGCCAGCTTGGGAACGCTGCGTGAGCGACATCGACGGCGCGGCGTGCGTCCGCCGCACCGCTATCCGGTACCGCCGCAAAGACTTCATCCGTTGCAGGGTCCGCCACGGACAGTGTGCGATCGTCGGCCGCGCCGCACCATTCGCCGCCGATAAAGTTGCGGCCGGGAAGCAAGGTCTGGTTCTGGAGGGACAAAGGCATGAACAAATTCTCCTAAGGAAAGGGGTCAGGCGGTGACGCCGGCGGGCACTGTGCCGTCGCTATGCAGATCGACTTCATCGATCCAGCCGCGGCGCAGCTCGGGCACCGAGCGCGCCAGCAGCGCGTAGTAGGGGTGGTGCGGACCGCGGTCGTAGTCCTGGTGCGCGACCTGGGTCAGCTTGCGGCCATGCTGCATCACCACGATCTCGTCGCAGATCGAGCGCACGGTGTGCAGGTCGTGGCTGATGAAGAGGTACGAGACACCCAGTTCCTTGCGCAGCTCGGCCATCAGGTCCAGGATGGCCGCGCCGACCACGGTATCCAGCGCCGAGGTGATCTCGTCGCACAGGATCAGCTCCGGCTCGGCCGCCAGCGCGCGGGCCAGGTTTACGCGCTGTTTCTGCCCGCCGGACAGGCCACCGGGCGTGCGCTGCGCCACGCTGGCCGGCAGCCGCACCAGATCGAGCAACTGGCGAATCCGTGCCCGTTTCGCTTCGCCGCGCAGGCCGTGGAAGAACTGGCAGCGGCCGCGCCAGGAT
>NZ_JBFTNF010000132.1:0-5309 GCF_056397345.1 Cupriavidus sp. 05N38 | reverse complement strand
CATGTCGGTGACGCCGTTGGCGGCGAGGGTTTCGACAAAGGCTTCCGAGGGGGTCATGGCCTGCGGGCCGGTGGTGGCGGGGGCGTCGGTGGTGGCCTGGCGCAGGGATTCGGGGAGGTGTTCGCTCATGGTGGTGGGTCTCCGGGCTTGAATTCAAAACGGAACGATTTGTTCCGGATACTGTGTGTTTGACGAACTGTAGGTCGGTAGTTCGCGATGGTCAATAGGGAAAATCAATAAACGGAATGATTTGTCTCTAAAATAGAAACCGTACTAAGATAGGTCAAAGCGCGGGTGACCCGCGGCTGGCGGCGCATGCGCGCCGCCGCGACGACAAGGTGCGGAGGAGAGCGAAGTGAGCGAAATCGTGATGGGCAAGCCGGACACAATGGTCGCGGCTCGCACCCTGTTCGGCATCGATTCGGGCCTGATGGTGCCGGCGTTCCGCGAACGCGACGACCATGTGCCGGAGATCGATCCGGCCTACCGTTTCAACCCCGAAGTGACGCTGGCGATCCTGGCGGGCTTTACCCGCGACCGCCGCGTGATGGTGCAGGGCCTGCACGGCACCGGCAAATCGACCCATGTCGAGCAGGTGGCGGCTCGCCTGAACTGGCCGTGCGTGCGCGTGAACCTCGACGGGCATATCAGCCGGCTCGACCTGGTCGGCAAGGACGCCATCGTCGTGCGCGACGGGCGGCAGGTCACGGAATTCCAGGAAGGGATCGTGCCCTGGGCATTGCAGCGCCCGGTGGCGCTGATCTTCGACGAATACGACGCCGGGCGCCCGGATGTGATGTTCGTGATCCAGCGCATGCTGGAGCGCGACGGCAAGTTCACGCTGCTCGACCAGAACCGCGTGATCCATCCCCATCCCGCCTTCCGCATGTTCGCCACCACCAACACCGTGGGGCTGGGCAACCTGAACGGCATGTACCACGGCACGCAGATGCTCAACCACGCGCAGATGGACCGCTGGAACGTGGTGGCCACGCTGAACTACCTGCCGCGCGCGGAAGAGGCGGGCATCGTGCTGGCGCGGGTGCCGGAACTGGCAGGCGAGGCCGGGCGCGCGCTGGTCGAATCCATGGTGAGCGTGGCGGAGCTCACGCGCAAGGGCTTTGCCACGGGAGACCTCTCCACGCTGATGTCGCCGCGTACCGTGATCAGCTGGGCGGAGAACTGCCAGATCTTCCGCGATCCGGCGCTGGCCTTCCGGCTGAGTTTTCTCAACAAATGCGACGACGCCGAGCGGCCGGTGGTGGCCGAGTACTTCCAGCGCTGCTTCGGGCGGGAACTGGATCCCGCGCGCGAAGCCGCGCCGGAGCCGCGCTGATGGCGGCGGACCGCCAGGCGGCGCGCCGCCATCAGCAGCGCGAAGCGCTGTGCGCGGCAGCAGTGCGCGCCCTCACCGGCGACGCCGCGCTGCACTATCGCGTCGGCCGCCTGTGCCGGGGCACCCGGCCGCTGCCGCTGCACGCGCCCCACATGCGCACCGATGCGCAGGCCGACGACTTTGCATCCCTGCGCGGCGCGGCGGACGGCGCCGCCTTGCGCCTGGCGCGCTCCGAGCCGGAACTGCACCGCCAGCTGTGCCCGGGCGATCCGGTCGAGCGGCTGGTGTTCGAGTTGCTGGAGCAACTGCGCTGCGAGTCGCTGCCGCCGGCCGGCATGCCGGGCCTGGCGCAGAACCTGAGGCACCGCTTCGAAGCCTGGTCGCGCGCCTTCCATCGCGCCGGCCTGGCCGAGACCCAGCTGGGCATCCTGCTGTACACGGTGGCGCAGATCGCGTGGTCGCGGCTTTCGGGCTGGCCGGTGCTGCCGGACACCGAGGACCTGATCGAAGCCACGCGGGCCGCCATCGTGCCGGTGCTCGGCGTGCCGCTGGCGGGCTTGCGCCGGCATCGCGCGGAACAGGGCGCGTTCGCCGCGCATGCGCTGGCGATCGCCAGGCTGCTTGGCGACATGTTGCGCTCTGCCCGCGCGGCGCAGGCGCAGGACGGCACCGGGGACGAGCAGGATGAGCAAGCCGTGCGCGTGGCGTTTTCGCTGGCGCTCGGTTGCGAGGACGATGAGCACGAGGCGATGGCCCCGGCGGCGACGGGCACCAGCCGCGTGCTGCAGGCCGCGGCCGGCGGCTATCGCGCCTACACCACCCGCTACGACCGCGAGATCGCGCCCGGCAAGCTGGTCCGCAAGGCCTTGCTTGCCGAGTATCGCGAACGTCTCGACCGCCGCATTGCCGAGCAAAGCATCCATGTGGCCCGGCTGGCGCGGGCGCTGAGCGCGGCGCTGGCCGTGCCGCAGCGCGATGGCTGGTCGTTCGGCGAGGAGCACGGCCGCATCGATGGCCGGCGCCTGGCGCAACTGGTCAGCTCGCCGGCCGAGCGGCGGCTGTTCCGCCTGGAGCGCCACAAGCTGCAGGCGGACTGCGCGGTCAGCCTGCTGATCGATTGCTCCGGCTCGATGAAGGCGCATATCGAGCGGGTGGCCATGCTGGTGGACGTGCTCGCGCGCGCGCTCGACCAGGCCGGCGTGGCCAGCGAGGTGCTCGGCTTCACCACCGGCGCCTGGAACGGTGGCCGCGCCCGGCTCGACTGGCTGGCGCGGGGCCGCCCCGCGCATCCCGGCCGCCTGAACGAAACCTGCCACATGGTGTTCAAGGACGCGGCAAGCCCCTGGCGCCGCGCCCGCGCCGGTATCGCCGCGCTGTTCAAGGCCGACCTGTTCCGCGAAGGGGTGGACGGCGAGGCTGTCGAATGGGCCTGCGCGCGCCTGCTGGCGCGCGCCGAGACGCGGCGGATCCTGATCGTGATCTCCGACGGCAGCCCGATGGATACCGCCACGGGGCATGCCAACGATGCCTGGTACCTGGACAACCACCTGAAGGAAGTGGTGGCGCGCCACGACACGCCGCGCGGCGTGGAAGTGCTGGGCCTGGGCGTCGGGCTGGACCTCAGCCCCTATTACCGCCGCTGCCTGGCGCTGGACCTGTCGGTGGCGCCGGCCATGCCGGTGTTCGCCGAGATCGTGCGATGGATCGGCGGGCGCGGCTGAACCGCCGCCCGGAACCGCCGCCCGGAACCGCCGGCCGGAACCGCCGCCCGGAACCGCCGCCCGGAACCGCCGGCCGGAACCGTCGCCCGGAACGGACGTGCGCATGGCGCGGGGCGGCGAACGGCCTGCCCCGCGCTCAGGCGCTACAGCAAGCCGTGCCCATCGCCGCCAGCCGCAGCAGCCCCGGCAGCATCAGGTAAGCCCCGATCACCACCAGCACGCCGAAGGCGATGCGCCGCGTCGCCAGCGCCGAAAGCGGCGGCGGATAGCGCCGCGCAGCGATCGTCGTCAGCGCCACCACGGGCACGGCCAGCGCGGCCTCGAGCCAGATATCGGCGCCGAGCTGCCCCTGCCAGGCGCTGAACAGCGTGCGCGTGACGGAAGTCGCCGTGAACACCAGGATCAGCGCGCAGCGGATTTCCACCAGCGACAAGGGCTGGCGATAGAACTGGAAGATCAGCGGCGGCCCGGAGACGCCGAACATGCCGCTGAGCAGGCCGCCGAAGACGCCGCTCATGAAGAAGCTGCGGTCGCCGGAGCGTTGCCGCAGCGGGGCGGGGCGCAGCGCCGCGCTCAGGCCGCCATACAGCACCACCGCTCCCAGCAGCCATTGCAGGATGCCCGACGCGCTGCTGCTCAGGTAGTCGAGCAGCAGCACGCCCGCCACCACCGACGGCAGGATGCCCAGCGTGGCCGCGCCCACCGCGCGCCAGTCGACGTGATGCAGCTTGCCGGGCAGGGCCACCGCGCTGTTGGCCAGCGTCACCAGGCTGACCACCATGGCCACGCTGGCCACCGGCGCCAGGCCGAGGCCGCTGGTCGCGCCCATCACGATCATGCCGAGGCCGAAGCCGGTCACGGTCTGGAAGTAGCTTGCCGCGCCCATCAGCGCGAGCAGCGGCAGCAGGTGTTCGGTGCTCATGGCAGTGACGCGGCCATGGCGTTCCCGGCGGGCTGGGGGGGCCGTGTCTGCGCGGCGGCGGCCTGGGCCTGCACCGCCGTGACCGCGATCACGTAGTAGACGTCGTCGGCGCTGCAGCCGCGCGACAGGTCGTTGGCCGGCTGCTGCAGGCCCTGCAGCAGCGGCCCGATGGCCTTGGCGCCGCCCACGCGCTCGGCCAGCTTGTAGCCGATATTGCCGGCTTCCAGGTTGGGGAAGACCAGCACATTGGCGCGGCCTTCCACCTTCGAATGCGCGATCTTCTTCGCGGCGATCTCGGCCACGATGGCCGCGTCGAGCTGCACGTCGCCGTCGATCGCCAGCGCGGGGCGCCGTTCCTGCACCAGGCGGGTTGCCTCCACCACCTTGTCGACCGCCGCGTGCCTGGCGCTGCCGCTGGTGGAGAACGACAGCATCGCCACGCGCGGCGCATCCATCAGCAGGCTCTGCGCGCTGTCGGCCGCGGCCATGGCGATCTCGGCCAGCTCGCCGGCATCGGGGTCCACCACCAGCCCGCAATCGGAAAAGATCAGTCCGCCCTTCAAGGCATGGAACGGTTCGCAGAGCATCATCAGGAAAAAACTCGACACCAGCCTGAACGCGGGATCGATGCCGATGATCTGGATGGCGGTGCGCACCACGTCGGCGGTGGTGTGCACCGCGCCGGCCACCGAGCCGTCGGCATGGCCCAGGCGCACCATCAGGTTGGCGAAGCACAGCGGCTTGAGCACCTCGCGCTTCGCTTGCTCCAGCGTCATGCCCTTCCTGCCGCGCAGCGCGAACAGCTTGTGCGCGAACGACGGTGTGAGCGCGGAGGTGGCAGGGTCGATCAGGTCCATGCCGGCCAGGTCGATGCCGTCGCCGGCGGCGGCCTGGCGGATGCGCGCCGCGTCGCCCACCAGCACGATGCGGGCAATGGCCTCGCGGCTGGCGCGTTGCGCGGCCTGCAGGATGCGCGGGTCTTCGGCCTCGCACAGCACGATGCGCCGGGGCGCGGCGCGGGCGCGCTCGATGATGCGGTTGATCGCTTTCATTGGGTCGGGCTCAGGGGTTCGGTCGCGGCGGTTCGGTTGCGTCAGTTCTGTCGCTGCGGGACAGTCGCCGCAGCGACAGGGCCGGAAGCGGCGCGGGCCGCCTCCGGCGTGCTCAGGGACTCAGGGACTCAGGGACTCAGACGAAGTCCTTGTACTTGTCGAGGGTGCGCACGGGCTTGGCGAGCGCATCGCGGCGGAACGGGTCGCCGAGCTCGCGGGTGCACATGATCTCGATGATGGTGGTCTTGCCGTGATTCATCTGCAGATCGATGGCGCGC
>NZ_JBFTNF010000131.1:0-9266 GCF_056397345.1 Cupriavidus sp. 05N38 | reverse complement strand
CTGCCAGGGCGCGGCCGGGGCGGGCAGTCCGGCGCCCTGCAGCGCGGCGGCCGCGCCGGGGCCGGCCACGCCGATCACTGCCAGCGCCGGGGTCAGGTCGGTCAGGCGCGCCTTGGCACGCAGCACGAACATGCCCAGGCGCTTCTGGATGGCGGCCTGGATGTCAGCCGACAACTGCAGGACGATGCCTTGCTCGTCGCGCCAGACCAGGAAGCTGGCGAGCAGGCGGCCCTTCGGCGAGCAATAGCCGGCCAGGCGCGCGGTGCCGGTGGCCAGGTCGTCGATGGCGTTGGTCAGCTGGGTATGCAGGAAACTGCCGGCGTCGTCGCCGGCAACCCGGATCAGGCCCAGTTGTGCGGGTCGGCAGACAACACCGCCCTGGCGCACGGCTTCGAACTGGGTAGCAAGGTCTGGGGCAGGGGAATTCATGGCAGGTATGGGCCGGTTAGGCTGGGCAAGTGGCGCGCGGGCGCGCCGGATGACGGGTGCGACATGCTGCGCACGCTCGTGGTGGCGCAAGGCTCCCGGTATTATATGGGCCTGTCGCCATTTCGGCCGGCGCGCCCGCCGTCCTTGCCGCGGGCCGCCGTTGTTGCCGCGGCGCGCGCGGGCGCACGGGGCGCCGCTATTTCCATCCCTACATGAAACGTATTTTCCTGCGACTGCTGATGGTCGCCGTGGTGTTTGCGATTGCCGCCGCGGGCGCCTTGGCCTGGTGGGCCAACCGCCCGCTCGACCTGCCGGCCTCGCCGGTCGAGGTGGTGATCAAGCCCAATTCCAGCGTGGCCAGCGTGGGCCGCCAGATCCAGCGCGGCGGCGTGCCGGTGGATCCGCGCCTGTTTGCCCTGCTGGTGCGGCTGAGCGGACACGGCGGGGATCTCAAGGCCGGTGGCTACGAGTTCGAGACCGGCGCCACGCCGCTGTCGATGATCGGCAAGATCGCCCGCGGCGAGGTCACGCACTATGTGCTGACCGTGATCGAAGGGTGGGAATTCCGCAAGATGCGTGCCGCCGTGGATGCCCACGCGGCGCTCAGGCACGACAGTCGCGGCCTGTCCGACGCCGAGCTGATGAAGGCCATTGGCGCGCCTGAGCCGGCGCCGGAAGGCATGTTCTTCCCGGATACCTATCTGTTCGCCCGCGGCAGCAGCGACCTGGAACTGTATCGCCACGCCTACCGCGCCATGCAGCGGCGCCTGACCGATGCCTGGAACGCCCGTGCGCCGGACCTGCCGTACAAGACGCCATACGAGGCCCTGGTCATGGCCTCCATCGTGGAGAAGGAAACCGGCCAGCCCGGCGAGCGCGCCATGATCGCCGCCGTGTTCGTCAACCGCCTCAGGAAGGGCATGATGCTGCAGACCGATCCCACCGTGATCTACGGCATGGGCGAAGCCTTCGACGGCAATATCCGCAAGCGCGATCTGCAGACCGACACCCCGTACAATACCTACACGCGTACCGGCCTGCCGCCCACCCCGATCGCCTTGCCCGGGCTGGCTTCGCTGGCCGCCGCCACCGCGCCGGCGCCGTCCGATGCGCTGTATTTCGTGGCGCGCGGCGACGGCAGCAGCCATTTCTCCAACTCGCTTCCCGAACACAACCGCGCGGTCGACAAGTACCAGCGCGGCAAATAAGTCTCTCCCCATGCGCGGAAAATTCATCACATTCGAAGGCATCGACGGTGCCGGCAAGAGCACCCACATTGAGTGGGTGGCCGAGCGCCTGCGCGCGCGCCTGGCCGGCGGCGCAGCCGTGGTCACCACGCGCGAGCCCGGCGGCACGCCACTGGGCGAGGACCTGCGGCAGATCCTCCTGCACCGCAAGATGCACCTGGAAACCGAGGCCCTGCTGATGTTTGCCTCGCGCCGCGAGCACATCGCGGAAATCATCGAACCTGCGCTGGCGCGTGGCGACTGGGTCGTCTCCGACCGCTTCACCGACGCCACCTTCGCCTATCAGGGCGGGGGCAGGGGCCTGCCGCGTGCCCGCCTCGAGGTCCTCGAGACCTGGGTGCAGGACGGCCTGCAGCCCGACCTGACCCTGCTGTTCGACGTGCCGCTGGAAACTGCCAGCGCACGCCTGGCCGGCGCCCGCGAACCCGACAAGTTCGAGGCCGAGTCGCGCGCCTTCTTCGAGCGCACACGCCAGGAATACCTGCGGCGAGCGGCGGAAGCGCCGCAGCGTTTCCGCGTGATCGACGCCACGCGGACCATTGCCGAGATTCAGGCGGAACTTGAAAACATTCTCGCAACGCTTTGATTCAGTGGCACTATCATGCCTTGCTGATATCGCAAGAAGCTGATGAAGTCCTTCACCTAACTCCCTGATTCGCATGCTTTATCCCTGGCAGACAGAAGACTGGCAACGGCTGACCGGCTTGCGCGAGCGGCTCCCGCATGCGCTGCTCATCCACGGCCAGCAAGGCATCGGCAAGCGCGACCTGGCGCTGCATTTCGCCCAGGGGCTGCTGTGCGACACGCCGCGCGCCGACGGCCAGCCGTGCGGCAGCTGCGCGGCCTGCCACTGGTTCAGCCAGGGCAACCACCCGGATTTCACCGTGGTGCGCCCCGAGGCCATGGAAGCCGCGGGCGAAGCGGAAACGGACGACAGCGGCAAGAAGAAGGCGCCAAGCAAGGTCATCCGCATGGAGCAGGTGCGCGCCCTGATCGATACCGTGGGCATTGGCACCCACCGCGCCGGCCTGCGGCTGGTGGTGGTGTATCCGCTCGATGCCCTGCAGAACGAAGGCGCCAACGCCTTGCTGAAAACGCTGGAAGAACCGCCGCCGTCGACCGTGTTCCTGCTGGTCACCGACCGGCTGGACCGCGTGTTGCCCACCATCCTGTCGCGCTGCCGCCAGTTCTCGGTGCAACGGCCGACGCCGGCCGAGGCCTTGTCCTGGCTGCGCGGGCAGGGCGTGGGCGACGCCGAGGCCCAACTCGCGCTGGCCGGCGGCTCGCCGCTGACCGCGCTGCACGCCGCCGAGGCCGAGGAACAGCCGCTGCAGCGCTGGCTGGTGGCGCAGCTCGGCGGGGGCGCCGGGTTCGATGTGCTGGGCGCGGCCGAGCACCTGCAGAAGATGCCAGTGCCCGCGGTGCTTGGCATCTTGCAGCGCTGGACGTACGATCTGCTGTCAGCATGCCTGGCGGCGGCACAGGCGCCGCGCTATTTCCCGCGCGAGCAGGCTGCGGTCGCGCGCTGCGCGCAAGCCACCGATGCGCATCGCCTGCAGGCCTTCCTGGCACGGCTGGCGAACCACCGCCGCAGCGAGAATCATCCGCTCGCCGCGCGGCTGGTGATGGAGGCGGTGTTTCTCGAGTACCGGCAGTTGTTTCGGTAGCTTGTTTCGGTAGCTGTTTCGGCAGTCGTATCGGCGTAGTCGTGTCGCTGCAATTGTCGCGCTGCAGTTGTCTCGCTGTCGTTGTCTTGCTGTAGTTGTCCAGGTCAGTCATTCCAATAAGGCCAAAAGGCCGCGGTTCGCAACAAGGGGTCAGTCATGAACACAGCAGCAGCAGGGGACCGGGGCCAAGGCGCTCCCGGCGCCGCAGGCTTGGGCGCGGCGCCGGCCGGCGCGATAGGCGCGATAGGCGCGCCGACGGTGCCGGGCGCCGCGCCGGGCGCGGCGTCGCGGCCGAACGTGCTTTCGCTCTCCATCAAGGACCAGGCGGGGCTCTACGCCGCCTATATGCCGTTCCTGCAGCGCGGCGGCGTCTTCGTGCCGAGCAACCGGCCGTTCCGGCTCGGCGAGCAGGTATTCCTCGTACTGTCACTGCTGGACCGGCCGCAGAAATACCAGATCGCGGGCCAGGTGGCCTGGATCACGCCGGTGGGCACGCCCAACAAGACGCCCGGTATCGGCATCCACCTGCCGGACGACGACAACGGCCGCAACCTGCGCCGCGCGGTGGAAGAGATCCTGGGCAAGGCCATGGAGTCCGGCCGGCCCACGCAGACGCTGTAGGCGACCGCGCCGGCATGTCAGGTGAAACATTGGCTTTCGCGTCCATGGCATTGATTTCAAGACGTTAAAGAAGAAGCAAGAGCAACGAGCATGAGTAATATCGCTTTCACGATTCGAAACGCGGAGCCGCAGGACCTGCCCGGCATCGTGGCCATCTACAACAGCACGGTCGCCTCGCGCATGGTCACGGCCGACACCGAGCCGGTCACGGTGGCATCGCGCCAGGACTGGTTCGATGCCCATCCGCCCGAGCGCCGCCCGCTGTGGGTTGCGCAGGACAGCGCAGGGCGCATGGCCGGCTGGCTCAGCTTCTCCGATTTCTACGGCCGCCCGGCCTACGGCGCCACCGCCGAGGTTTCCATCTACCTGGATGCCGACCGGCGCGGACAGGGCCTGGGCCGGCACCTGCTGGAGAAGGCCATCGGCCATGCCCCGCAGATCGGCGTGCACACCTTGCTCGGCTTCATCTTCGGCCACAACGAGCCCAGCCTGGGCCTGTTCGCCTCGCTGGGTTTCGAACGCTGGGGCAACCTGCCGCGCGTGGCCGTGCTCGACGGCGTGGAGCGCGACCTGGTCATCCTGGGCCGGCACCTGACCAAGCCGGCAGCCTAGGCAAGGCGCGAGGCGGAGCGCTTGCCGCCTCGCCTCGCGCGCGCATCGGCCGCGCTTTTCGCGCTTTCGGCTCCTTCCGCTGCTTCCGCTCCGGCGGCACCGGATGCCGCGCCGCCCGGCGCGCCGGACTCGAGCGCCGCGAGCAAGCCCAGCACGGCGGGGGCCTGTTCGTCGTCGCGCCAGATGCCGTGCAGCTCGGAGCGCCGCCCCTCCTTCGCCAGCGGCCGGCAGGCCAGGTTGGGCAGCTGCATCAGCTGCACGGATTCCGGCACCAGCGAAACACCGAAGTTCTGCGCCACCAGCGTGGCGATCGTCAGCATATGGCGCACCTCGTGCCGGATGCATGGCGTGAATCCCGCGCGCATGCACAGCGCAACGATCTTGTCGTAATACTCCGGGGCGAAATGGCGCGGGAACAGGATGAAGTCTTCCTGTCGCAATTGCCTCAGGTCGACCGCTGCATGCCCGGCCAGTACATGGCGCGAGGGCAGCAGGCGCGTCGCAGCAACTCGAAACCCAGTGATGTTTCCAACTGCCGGATATTGAAGCTCAGCGGCGGCTGCGAGATCGAAAGGCGTTCCGCCGCCCGTCCGAAGTGCAGTTCTTCCGCGACCGCAACGAAGTAACGCAGCTGCCTGAGGTCCATGGGTGCCCGGTAGATTGATTCAATATCAATATAAATAGCGCAAAAAACGATATTGGACTAGATAACTCGCGACGCCGAGAATGATTTTCAGCCTGGCCGCCGCAGCCGTCCCCCGCGGCACTCGCGGCGCATGGCACAAAAAAAGAACCGAGGAGACCGCCATGAAGCTGAAGATCTTTGCCGTTCTGCTTTCCGTCCCCCTGCTGGTCGCCAGCGCCGCCGCCAGGGCCCAGGCTCAGCCATATCCGAGCCAGCCCATCCGCATCGTCGTGCCCTACGCGCCAGGCGGCATGACCGACGTGGTGGCGCGCGTGATCGCGCAGCGGCTCGGCGTGCGCCTGGGCCGCCCGGTGGTGGTGGAGAACCGTCCCGGCGCGGCCACCATCGTCGGCGCCGAAGTGGTGGCCGGCGCCAGCCCGGACGGCTACACGCTGCTGGCGGCCACCAATACCACGCTGACCATCAACCCCTGGCTCTATCCCAGGCTGCCCTACGATCCGCTCAAGAGCTTCGCCCCGATCGCCCTGGTCGCCAGCGCACCGAGCGTGATCGTGGTGAATCCCGGCGTGGCGGCCAGGACCGTCGGCGAGGTCGTGCAGCTGTCGCGGGCCAGGCCGGGCAGCCTGAGCTACGCCTCGTACGGCAACGGCTCGAGCGCGCACCTGGCCGGCGAGATGCTCAAGGCGCGCACCGGCATCGACCTGCTCCACGTGCCGTACAAGGGCAGCGCGCCCGCCAAGGCCGCGGTCATGGCCGGCGAAGTGTCGATGACCTTCGAACCGGCCTTTACCGGCTTGCCGCAGATCGCCGCCGGCAAGCTGCGTGCGCTTGCCGTGATGAATGCCAGCCGCTCCGCCGTGCTGCCCGACGTGCCGACCACCGCCGAGCTGGGCTATGGCGGCATCGAGATGTCGGCCTGGGTGGGGCTGGTGGCGCCGGCCGCCACGCCGCCCGCCGTGGTCCAGACGCTGGCCGGCGAGATCGAAGCCATCATGGCCGACCCTGCCGTGCGGCAGACCCTGCTGCGCAGCGGCGCCGAACCGCTGGGCTACTACCGCGAGGCCTTCGGCACGTACATCCGCGACGAGACGGCGCGCTACGGCAAGGTCATCGCCACCGCGCACATCCGCGCCGAATAAGAAACGCAATCCGAGGCGAATCACAGGAGACAAGCCAGCATGCACAAGCCGCTATCCCATATCCGCGTGCTCGACCTGACCAGGGTGCTGGCCGGGCCCTGGTGCACCCAGAACCTGGCCGACCTCGGCGCCGAGGTCATCAAGGTGGAGCGGCCCGGCGAGGGCGACGAAACGCGCGGCTGGGGGCCGCCGTGGATCCCGGCCGGGGCGGGGCAGGAGCGGCGCGATTCCACGTACTACGCGTCGGCCAACCGCGGCAAGAAGTCGGTCACGGTGGATTTTTCCAGCCCGGAGGGCCAGGCCGTGGTGCGGCGCCTGGTGGCCACCTGCGACGTGCTGGTGGAGAACTACAAGGTGGGCACGCTGGCCCGCTACGGGCTGGGCTACGAAGACCTGCGCGCGGACCACCCCGCGCTGGTCTATTGCTCGGTCACCGGCTATGGGCAGACCGGGCCGTACCGGCACCGTCCGGGCTACGACTTCGTGTTCCAGGGCATGAGCGGGCTGATGAGCCTGACCGGCGCGCCCGACGAGGCCTGCGGGCACTGCGAAGGCGGCGGCCCGCAGAAGTTCGGCGTGGCGGTGGCCGACTTGGCCACCGGGCTGTACGCCAGCCTGGCGATCACGGCAGCGCTGGCGTGGCGCGAGCGCGGTGGCCTGGGCCAGCATATCGACATGGCCTTGCTCGACTGCGCGCTCGCGCTCGGCAGCAACCAGGCCGTGGGCTACCTGACGACCGGCAAGGTGCCGCGCCGCTACGGCAATGCGCATCCCAACGCGGCGCCTTACCAGGTCTTTTCCAGCAGCGATGGCAAGCTGATCGTGGCAGTCGGCAACGACAGCCAGTTCGCCGCCTACTGCGCGGTGCTGGGCAGGCCCGAGCTGGCCGCCGACGACCGCTTCGCCCGCGTCAGCGGCCGGCTGGTCAACCGCGAGGTGCTGCTGCCCCTGCTGGCCGGTGTCATGCGCACCGACACCACCGCGGCCTGGCTCGCGCGCCTGGAGGCGGCCGGCGTGCCGTGCGGGCCGATCAACGATTTCGCGCAGGCCTACGATGACCCGCAGGTCCGCGAGCGCGGCGTGCGGGTGGACCTGCCGCTGGCTTTCGGCGGCACCTGTCCCAGCGTGGCCAGTCCGATGCGCTTCTCCGCCACGCCGCTGGACCACCGCGTGGGGCCGCCCATGCTCGGCGAGCACACCGACGCGGTGCTGGCCGAATGCCTCGGCATGGGCGCGCACGAGCTTGCGCGCCTGCGCGGCGCCGGCGTGATCTGAAGCGCGCCGCGCCGGACCCGCCGATCCCTGAATCCTTTTTCTTGCCGGAGACCCCGATGCCGTTCCAAGCCCGCTACGCCGAATTCACCAGTCCGCGCCCGGCCGATGCCGGAACCAGTTCCCGCCACCTGGCGCCCGACTGCGCCGGCCTGGATTTCCTGGCGCTCGATCGCGGCCTGCAGGACCTGCTCGCGCTATACCTGCCGGGCGCCGAGCACCGGCACCTGCTGCCGCATTTCCAGCGCATGGGCCAGTTGGCCGGCGGGCGCCTGAACACGTTGGCCAGCGTGGCCGACAAGCACGGTCCGGTACTGCACGCGCGCACGCGCTGGGGCGAGGATCACGACTGGATCGAATACCACCCGGCCTATCAGGAGATGGAGCACATCGCCTTCGGCGATTTCCAGTTCCACGCCATGAGCCACCGCGCCGGCGTGCTGGGCTGGGACGCGCCGCTGTCGCCGGTGGCGAAGTATGCCTTCCAGTACCTCTTCGTCCAGTCCGAGTTCGGCCAGATGTGCCCCATCAGCGTGACCGACACTTCGGTCCACCTGATCCGCAAGTTCGGCAGCCCGGCGCTGCAGCAGCAGTTGCTGCCGCGCATGCTGGCGGCCGATCCGGCGGCACTGTGGAAGGGCACGCAGTTCATGACCGAGAAGGCCGGCGGCTCGGACGTGGGCGCCATCGAGACGGTGGCCCGCGAGGAGGGCGGCCACTGGCGGCTGTACGGCGAGAAGTGGTTCTGCTCGCATGCCGACGCGGACGTGGTCCTGCTGCTGGCGCGGCCCGAAGGCGCGCCGGCCGGCACGCGCGGACTGGGGCTGTTCGCCCTGCCGCGCCGGCTGGAGGACGGCAGCCGCAACGCCTATCGCATCGTGCGCCTCAAGGACAAGCTGGGCACCCGCTCGATGGCCAGCGGCGAGGTCAGGCTCGAAGGCGCGCTGGCCTATCCGGTCGGCGCGCTCGACCAGGGCCTCAAGCAGATGATGGAGCAGGTCAACCTGTCGCGCCTGTCGCACGCGGTGCGCGCCGCCGCCATGATGCGCCGCTGCCTGAACGAGGCGTTGCAGGCGGCGCGGCACCGCAGCGCGTTCGGGCGCGAGGTGATCGGGCATCCGCTGCTGCGCCGCCAACTACTCAAGCTGATGGTGCCTGCCGAAGCCGCCTTGTCGATGTCCATGGCCACCGCCGACGCCATGCGGCGTGCCGGCGAGGGCGACGCCACCGCGCACCAGGCGGTGCGGTTGCTGACGCCGCTGATCAAGCTGCGCGCCTGCCGCGACAATATCGCGGTGGCCACCGGCGCGATGGAGGTGCGCGGCGGCAACGGCTATATCGAGGATTTCGTCAACGCGCGGCTGGTGCGCGATGCCCATATCGGCGTGCTGTGGGAGGGCACCAGCAATATCAACGCGCTGGACGCCATCCGTCGCGCCGTGGGCAAGGAGCGCGCGCACCGCGCGCTGCAGACATTGCTGGTGGCGCGCCTGGAACAAGCCGAGATGCCCGCGCCGCTGCGGCAGGCCTTGTGGCAGGCCTGGCAGCGCGCCGCCGCGCTGGCCGAGGCGGTGGCTGCCGCAGACGCGCACGAGGCCGATACCCGGCGCGCCGCCAGCGCGCTCTATTACGC
>NZ_JBFTNF010000130.1:0-6120 GCF_056397345.1 Cupriavidus sp. 05N38 | reverse complement strand
AGTTGGAACCACCCCTTCCCATCCCGAACAGGACCGTGAAACGACTCCACGCCGATGATAGTGCGGATTACCCGTGTGAAAGTAGGTAATCGCCAGGCTCTCCCTTGAAACCCCTCAGTACGCAAGTACTGGGGGGTTTTGCTTTTGGGCGGCTGATTTATAGCGACCAATTTGCAGCGCCGGTCGGACCGATGGCCGGGGCGCATGCAATGGCGACGCGCTGGCGGTGCTCGCCGACAGCCATCCTTGTTGGCGCTGCCCGGCGAGGCTCAGCTGCCCGGGGTATCGTGGGAGCCGATCCCTCGCAGGCGAATCTCATGAAGCTGATCGGCAACTTCATGCTATCCGTGATCATCGAAACGCTGGGCGAAGCATGCGCAGTGTTGGCTCTGAGCCCATTCGAGGAATGCCTCATCCAGGCAGTCTGATACTTGACGCACGTGGTTCCGATGATGCACGATTTCCAATTGGCTCATCCTGATTCGACTTCTTCCGTATGCCCCTCGCAGCACACCGGCGGAGGAAATTACCGCGCATGGATGGAAGCAGCGCCACCGAACCTGGACCGCCGGCACGCACCGGCGGTTTTTGTCTTAGCTCCAAGAGATAGCCATGAATGATCTGCAGAAGTCTCCGCCCACCATCGCCGAGGGTTGGCAAGCGCCGCCGGATCGCACCAGCGTGACCGACGACGCGCGCGTCGAAGACATCGTTCCGCTGCCGCCGCCAGAACACCTGATCCGCTTTTTCCCCATCCGGAACACGGCTGTCGAAACGCTGGTCACGCAGACGCGCCAGCGCATCGCCCGCATCCAGCATGGCGAGGACGACCGGCTGCTTGTGATCATGGGACCTTGCTCGATCCACGACCCGCAGGCAGCACTCGAGTACGCGCGGCTGTTGATGGCACAGCGGCAGCGGCACGCCGACTCGCTTGAGATCGTGATGCGCGTGTATTTCGAGAAGCCCCGCACCACCGTCGGCTGGAAAGGGTTGATCAACGACCCCTATCTGGACGAGAGCTACCGCATCGACGAGGGCCTGCGCATAGCGCGCAGCCTGTTGGTTGACATCAATCGCCTCGGCTTGCCGGCGGCCGGTGAGCTGCTGGACGTGATCTCGCCGCAGTACATAGGCGACCTGATCTGTTGGGGCGCAATTGGTGCCCGGACCACAGAAAGCCAGGTGCACCGCGAGCTGGCTTCGGGTCTTTCAGCACCGATCGGCTTTAAGAATGGCACCGACGGCAACATCAAGATTGCTATCGACGCCATACTGGCCGCTTCTCGTCCGCACCACTTCCTGGGGGTGCACAAGAACGGGCAGGTGGCGACGGTACACACCAAGGGCAACCCGGATTGCCATGTCATTCTCCGCGGCGGCAAGGCCCCCAACTACGATGCGGATTCCGTGGCGGCCGCGTGCAAGGAACTTGACGCTGCCGGGCTCGGCAACTTGCTGATGGTGGACTTCAGCCACGCCAACAGCAACAAGCAGCCAAAGCGGCAGATTGATGTAGCGCGCGACGTGGCGCAACAGATCAGCAGCGGCAATCGATCCATCTTCGGGGCCATGGTCGAGAGCCACTTGCTCCCCGGCGCGCAGAAGTTCACCCCGGGAGAGCACAGTCCGTCCGCATTGACATACGGCCAGAGCATTACCGATGCCTGCATAGGATGGGATGATTCGGTGGCCGTGCTGGACATGCTCAGTGAGGCGGTCAATGTACGCCGCAGGCTCAACTCAAAGCCGTAGCAACGAGGATGCCGCCCGTTGGCGGCAAGTCGCCGGTGACACCATTCCTGCTCGACGATTGTCTACATCGCGTCGCGTTCGCTGGCGCTATGCCTGGTCGAAGCCTTACCAGTTCTCGCCGAAGGGGCGGATCTCGACGTTGAAGGACCAGGCGCTTCTTGGCTGATGCGTGACGTGCCAGACTTCCTCTGCAATATCAGCCGGCCGGATGAAGAAGTCATCCGGAGCGCCCGGATACCTCTTGCGTGTCCATGCGAGGTCGATCACCGCATCAATGAGGAGATACGCGACGTGTACGCCTTGCTTGCCCAATTCCCGGGCCATTGACTCTGCCAGAATTCGCTGAGCAGCCTTCGTCGGTGCGAAGCCGGCAAAGTTGCTCTTGCCCCTGAGCGAGGAAGTGTTGCCAGTTGCGACGATGGCGCCGTGGCCTGCCTCCACCATGGCTGGCGCCAATCGCCGGGCCAGGTGAAGGAGGGCCATGACATTGGTGCGGAAGTTCGCCTCCAGTACCTGCGGTTCGATCTCCAGGAAGTTGCCAAACGAACCGCCCACAGCGTTGTGCACCAATACCTGTGGGTGGCCTAGCTCGGCCTGGATGCGATCCAACGCACTGTTCAGCTGCGACTCATCGGTGACGTCCGCGGGATAGGCGTGGGAGCCAGGCAACTCGCGTGCGATTTCTGCAATACGCTCCTGGTTGCGGGCGATCATGGCTACCTGGTAGCCGCCCGCCACAAAGCGCTGGACCAGAGCCAGCCCGGTGCCCGGGCCGACTCCCGTTATCAGGGCGAGTTTTCCTTTGGTCATGGAAGGGCCTCTTTTTGGATTGACTTGGATGAAAGCGCGGCACGTACGAATTCCAGCCGGTCGTTGCCGAAGAAGAGTTCAGAATCGACAAAGAAGGACGGAACGCCGAACACGCCACGCGCTGCCGCGTCCTGGTTATTGCCCGCGAGTCGGTCACGGATGTCCGAACCTTCTGCGCGGCGCCAGACGTCGACGTTGGGCTCCGAACTATCTGATGTCACGGCGTCTCCATGAAAATGATCGTTTAGTGAACGGACGTTAATCTTCGGGGCGGAGCTTGTCAAGCGGGATGCCGATGAGGCGATGCAGTCATCGTCCACCTACCGCGTCCAGTCGGGCTTGACAGGGCTGAAGACTTAACTTAACGTCAGATAGGTAAACGAACGTTTATTTGAACGTGTCTGACGCAGTGCGCGAAGCTGACCATGTCCTTGGGCGGGGAAGGGCATACGCAATGCCGCCGAGCGCTCCTGCCTGGACCTGCAGTTGCCGCAGTTTCTGCTGTTGCTGCTGTTGCTGCTGTTGTCGGAACCATGTGAGTTGAAGAATGCCTCATCCACGACACTTCGCGCTAACGACACCAGATAAAGTTGCTGCGGTATTCGTCCCTGCAGGGGTAGAGATCACGTATCTCGAACTCGAGCAAGGGGCCAATCGCGTTGCCAATTTGCTTCGCAGCATCGGCATTCAGAGCGGAGACGCGGTGCTCTTCTCCGTGGGGAATTGCCCTGAATTTCTCTATCTGGCGTGGGGCTGTCAGCGAGCGGGGGTCGTATTTACCCCGGCGTCGACAAGCCTGAGCAAGGAGGATCTGCGCTACATTGCCGGAGATTGCGGCGCAAGTGCGGTCGTTGTCTCAACCTCGGCGACAGGAAGCAAAAACCTGGCTGCGTCCGACTTTGGCACCGTGCCTTGCTACTCGTTGGGGGGTGCCATTTCGGGCTTCCAGAGCCTGGAGGAGGCGCTTCGCTCAAGCGCTTGCACGCTAATTCCCGATCCCGCGCGCGGTCGGGAAATGATGTATTCATCCGGGTCGACGGGTCGTCCAAAGGGCGTGCGAAAGGTCATTCCGCCGATTCCGTACGACGCGATGGATCCACGAGACGCGTCATATGCAGGCCAGCCTGGCGTCGGCCCAATGATGGTCAGCCTGTGTACCTCTCCTCTCTATCATGCAGCACCGCACCGAAATGTTTCCGCGACGCTGGCAATGGGCGGTACCGCGGTGGTGATGGATCGCTTCGACCCTGTAGTGGCGCTGACGGCAATCGAGCAGTTCCGTGTCACTCATAGTGTATGGGTTCCCACGATGTTCCACCGTTTGCTTCGGCTGGATCCCATCACGCGGGCGAAGTTCGATCTTTCCAGCCATCGCGTTGCGCTCCACGGGGCGGCGCCGTGTGCCGTGGACACAAAAGAGGCGATGATCGATTGGTGGGGGCCGATCCTGCACGAGTACTACGCGGGCACGGAAGGCATCGGCGCTTGCTCCATCACCTCAGAGGAGTGGCTGCGGCACAAAGGCTCGGTCGGCAAGGCGACCGATGGCGTCATTCATGTCCTGGATGACAACGAGGATGAGATGCCGCCCGGCGCAACGGGTACGATTTTCTTCGAGACGAGCGCCAGCTTTGCATACTGGAACGACGCCAATAAGACGACGCTGAGCCGCAGCAAGCAAGGTTGGTGGACCTATGGTGACATCGGGCACCTCGACGGCGACGGCTACCTCTATCTGTCTGACCGTCGGGATTTCGTGATCATATCGGGGGGCGTGAACATCTATCCGCAGGAAATCGAGCAGGTGCTGCTTACGGATGCCCGGGTTCTGGACGCGGCGGTGTTCGGCGTTCCTGATGACGAGTATGGCGAGTCCGTCTATGCGGTGATCCAGGTTGAACGAATGCCTGATGCAGCAGAGATACTTGCCGAAGCGCTTAGTGCAGTTTGCCGTGAAAGGCTCGGCCCGATACGCGCGCCCAAGTACTTCGCATTTGTGTTGGACTTTCCGCGCTTGCCGACTGGAAAGCTGCAGAAGAAGGCGTTGCGGGAAACTATCATCGAATCCCGCAAGTACTCAAACGAGAAGGTGCCGCGGCATGGCCTATGGGAAGTGCGCCTGGACAGGCCTGCGAGGGGATCCACGCAGACCGCCTCGGCATGAAGCGGGCCTGCCTGAAGAGGGCCTCAGGTCGGGTCACTGCGTGACGCACTGCCCGCCTCATTAAAAAATTGCGTGCGGGGCTTCCGGTCTCGTGCGGAAGCCCTGTGCAGGCCCCCGCTGTCTTACTTCAGTCGCGCTTTCGCGCGCTGGATTTCCTCCTCGACATCCCGCAACTGATCTTTCCCAAAGAACATCTCGTCGCCGACAAAGAAGGTCGGCGAGCCAAAGGCGCCGCGTTTGAAAGAGTCCTCTGTATTCGACAGCAGGGTGAGCTTAACCTCGGCATCCGCGATGTGATTCTGGAAGTTGTCGCCGTCCAGGCCAGCGGAGTTCAAAGCGCCCGCAATCACTGCAGGATCATCCATCTTCAAACCTTGTTCCCACATATTGGCGAACACGGCATCGACATACGACGCGAAGGTTCCATGCTTCTGGGCAGCCACGGCGCCGCGCATGATTTGCAAGGTGTTGACGGGCCAGTAAGGGTTGTGCCGATACGCCGTCAGACCATGCTTGGCGATGAAACGCTGCATCTCCAGTTGTCCAAACTCCGGCTTATTCTTGATGCCCCCAAATGCCTCTGCCGGCGATCGGTTTCCGGTCAGCCTGAACAGGCCACCAAGCAGCACGGGAACATATTCAAACGTGACACCCTGGCGAGCCTCAATGCCTGGGATGACCTTGTGGCTAAGGTAAGAATTCGGACTGCCGAAATCGAAGTGAAACTGGACGCTTATGCGGCTCATGTTGTCTCCTGCAGCGAGATTGACAGAAATGGATGGGAAAGAACTCGGCGGCGCAAGGGCTGGGCCCGCTTGGTCAGGGAAGGTAGATGGCGGGTTCGATGTGCTCGCAGGCCTCAGAACAGCGTTGCGCCTGGGCGTAGCGCAGGCGCCAACCTGTCATGGCTCAGGTCTTGCTCAGGGGTTCGAGCGCCTCGATAGACCGTCCGAGAAAGCGGCGGCTGGATGCGAGGATCTGCTGCCTGGTTCGGTCAGATTCAACAACCCGGGCCAGCAAGATCGCTCCCACGCATTGCGCGACCAATGCCCAGGCAGCATCTTGATCGTTCAGGCGATCCTTCCAGCTGTTGTGCAGTTTCTTCGCGGCTCGCTCCACTGTGGCGCGGACCTCTGGATCGGCCCTCGCAATTTCCGCGCCCAAGGTCGGTAGGGCACAACCTGTTTCAGGATGCAGCGCATGAGAACTGCTCAGATAGCTACGGATGCATCTTACGAAATGGTCTTCGCCGGTCTCTTCGCCTGCGAGCATCTCCGAACTGTTGGTTAGTTCTTGCTCGACGATGGCTGCAAACAACTCAGTCTTGGAGCCGAAGTGGCTATAGAAGGCACCTCCGGTGAGCCCGATCGCGCCCATCAGGGCATCGATCC
>NZ_JBFTNF010000129.1:0-12228 GCF_056397345.1 Cupriavidus sp. 05N38 | reverse complement strand
GGGCAAGCCTGGCGCGCGCGCCTTCGCCGCGGCCTTGGCCGCGATGGCCGCGCCGCGGGCCCCGCCGACGGCGGGCAGGCCCGCGGTACGCGCCGGCGCAGGCTTGCGCTCGACGACGGCGTCCAGGGAGAGGGGAAATTTCGGGCGGCGCGGGGCAGTGCTCATGACGGCCGGGGACTGCGCGTGGAAGGGCTTATGCCAGCCACTGGTTGATCTGCTCGAGCTGACCGCGATGYGTCAGGTCCAGCTGCAAGGGGGTCAGCGAGACGTAGCCTTCGCCGGTGGCGTGGAAATCCGTGCCTTCGCTCGCGTCGCGCGCGTCACCGGCCGGGCCGATCCAGTAGTTGGTATCGCCGCGCGGGTTGACCTGCGTGATCACCGGCTGGGAAGGATGGCGCTTGCCGAGCCGTGTCGCCCGATAGCCCCGGATATGTTCGAACGGCAGGTTGGGAATATTGACGTTGAGCAAGAACGGTTCGGCCGCCGGCTTGGCGATATAGCGCTCGACAATGTCGCGCGCCACGCGCGCCGCCGCGTCAAGCTGCGTCCAGCCTTTGTCCACCTGCGAAAACGCGATCGAGGGAATCCCGAGCAGGAAGCCCTCGATGGCAGCGGCGACGGTGCCCGAGTACAGCACGTCCTCGCCCATGTTCTGGCCCTGGTTGATGCCGGACACCACCAGGTCGGGTTTTTCGTCCAGCAGGCCGGTCAGGGCAATATGCACGCAATCGGTCGGCGTGCCGTTGACGAAGCGAAAACCCTTCTGCACGCCCTCGCTCGCCTCGAAGATCGACAGCGGCCGTTGCAGGGTCAGCGAATTCGAAGCGCCGCTGTGGTTCTGCTCGGGCGCGATCACCGTGATGCGTGCCAGCGGCGCCAGCGCGGCGTGCAGCGCGGCAAGCCCTGGCGCCAGGTAACCGTCATCGTTTGCGAGGAGGATATGCATGGCCGCGATTGTACCCGACAAGGCTGCTGCGCACGCCCTGACCGCGCCGCAAAATCCGCCTCCTGCGCGGCTCGGCGGGGATCTGTGCGGAAGCTAACAGAACGACCGTGCTATTTTTGCGCTACACTTGCCCGGGCCCGTCTGGCGTAATGCGGATACGGCGCCAACGCAACAGGCGCCGGCCCGCGCATCCACCGCGCATGCACCTTTTTGCGCCATCGCCGCCGGGCAACGGACATAACAACCCGTAGAACATATCACCGGAGACATGATGAAAGCCGTACTGTGCAAAGCCTGGGGCCCGCCCGATTCGCTGGTTCTCGAAACCCTGCCCGATCTCGTGCCCGCCCAGGGCGAAGTCGTGATCGACGTCAAGGCGGCCGGCGTGAATTTCCCCGACGTCCTCATCATCCAGAACAAATACCAGGCCAAGCCGCAACTGCCCTTCTCGCCGGGCTCGGAACTGGCGGGCGTGGTCAATGCCGTCGGCGAGGGCGTGACCCACGTCAAGCCGGGCGACAAGGTCATCGCCTACCTGGGCAACGGCGCCTTCGCGTCGCAGGCCAAAGCCCCGGCCAGTGCCGTGGTGCCGATGCCGCCGGGCATCGACTTCGAGACCGCCGCGGCATTCACGCTCACCTACGGCACGTCGCACCACGCCGTGATCGACCGCGGCGAACTGAAGGCGGGACAGACCMTGCTGGTGCTCGGCGCGGCCGGCGGCGTGGGCCTGGCTGCCATCGAGATCGGCAAGGCCATCGGCGCGCGCGTGATCGCGGCCGCCTCCACCGATGAAAAGCTGGCGGTGTGCAAGGAGCACGGCGCCGATGCGCTGATCAACTACAGCACCGAAGACCTGCGCGAGCGCGTCAAGGCGCTCACCGACGGCAAGGGCCCCGACGTCGTCTATGACCCGGTCGGCGGCATCTATGCGGAGCCGGCCTTCCGCTCGATCGGCTGGCGCGGCCGCTACCTGGTGGTGGGCTTCGCCAACGGCGAGATCCCCAAGCTGCCGCTGAACCTGGCGCTGCTCAAGGGCGCCTCGCTGGTGGGCGTGTTCTGGGGCGACTTCGCGCGCCGCGAGCCCAAGGCCAACCAGGCCAATATGGCGCAGATGCTGGGCTGGATGAAGGAAGGCAAGATCCGCCCGCACATCTCCGCGCGCTATCCGCTCGAGCAGGCACCGCAGGCGCTCAAGGACATGGAAGCCCGCAAGGTCACCGGCAAGATCGTCATCGTGCCCTGATCATGCCCTGGTCCCGCACGCGGCCACCACTGGCTGCCGTGCGCACTGCGTGAAAGAAAAGAGCGCCTGGGTGCCAACGCACCCGGCGCTCTTTTCATTTCCGCCTGCTTGTTCGCGTAGCCGATGAAGTCGCGCGGGACGCTGGCGTTCTGCCGGCTGCGGGCCGGCATCGTTGCCGCCCTCCAAGTTCTGCCAGTACCACGCGCGGCTACAGGCGCTCGGTCTCGCCCGTGCGCGGCTGCCACTTCATCAGCCGCTTCTCCACGCTGCCCACCAGCGTGTCCAGCACCAGCGCCGCCGCGGTCAGCACCACGATGCCGGCGAACACGGTGTTGATGTCGAAGGTGCCTTCGGCCTGCAGGATCAGATAGCCCACCCCGCGTGCCGAGCCGAGGTATTCGCCCACCACCGCGCCAACGAAGGCCAGGCCCACCGAGGTATGCAGCGAGGAAAAGACCCAGCTGGTCGCGCTSGGCAGGTAGACATGGCGCAGCAGCTGYTKSCGGTTCGCGCCCAGCATGCGCACRTTGGCCAGCACCACSGGGCTGACTTCCTTGACRCCCTGGTAGACGTTGAAGAACACGATGAAGAACACCAGCGTCACTGCCAGCGCCACCTTGGACCAGATGCCCAGGCCGAACCACACGGCGAAGATCGGTGCCAGGATCACGCGCGGCATCGAGTTCATGGCCTTGATATAGGGATCGAGGATGGCCGAGGTGAGCGGGCTGAGCGCCAGCCACAGGCCCACGCCGAGCCCGGCGGCGGTACCGATGCCGAACGCCAGCAGCGTCTCGATCAGGGTCACGCCGAGGTGGATGTAGATATCGCGCTCGACCACGAACCAGGTCCAGATGCGCTGGGCCACCATCAGCGGTTCACCGAAGAAGAAGGCAACCTGCTGCGAACGCGTGGCGATATGCCAAGCGCCGAGGATCACTACGAGGACGAGCAACTGCCAGAAGCGCAGCATGCCCTTGGAGTCGGGACGGAATGCCATGGGAATGGAATGGAAATCAGTGCGGATTGAATGGGAGAGATGCCTGCGATGCGGCGGCGGCCGTGTCAGGCCACCTTGCGCTGCTGCGCGTAGCCTTTCAGCACCTCTTCGCGCAGCACGTCCCAGATGGCGGCGTGCAGTTCGATGAACCGCGGGTGATTGYGGATCTCGGCCACGTCGCGCGGGCGCGGCAGGTCGATGACGAACTCGCCGATCGGGTGCGTGCCGGGTCCCGCCGACAGCACGACCACGCGATCGCTCATGGCAATGGCTTCATCGAGGTCGTGGGTGATGAACAGCACCGCCTTGCGCTTGGCCGCCCACAGGTCCAGCACCTCGTTCTCCATCAACTGGCGGGTCTGGATGTCGAGCGCGGAAAACGGCTCGTCCATCAGGATGATGTCCGGGTCCAGCACCAGCGTCTGCGCCAGGCTCACGCGCTTGCGCATGCCGCCCGAGAGCTGGTGCGGGTAGCGGTCGCCGAAACCGCCCAGGCCCACGCGGCGCAGCCAGGCCTCGCCCTCCTGCTGCGCCTCGGCGCGCGGCATGCCGCGGAACTCGAGTCCGGCGATCACATTGTCCAGCGCGCTGCGCCACGGCATCAGCGCTTCGGCCTGGAACATATATCCGGCGCGCTCGTTGATGCCGCGCAGCGGCTCGCCGAACACCCGCACTTCGCCAATCGACGGCTGCAGCAGGCCGGCACCGACATTGAGCAAGGTGGACTTGCCGCAGCCGGTCGGGCCCACTACGGAAACGAACTCGCCGGGCTGGATGTCGAGGGTGACGTCCTTGACGGCGGTATAGCGCTGGCTGCGGTCTTCGCGCGAGACGAAGGTGCAGGTGACGTTGTCGAGGGAAAGTGCGGCAGTGCTCATGGCTGGCTCTTGGCGAATCTTTGGCGAATCTTTGGCGAATCCCGGCGATGCGGCACCGTCGATACCGCACGGCGCCTCGGCGCGACTGGAGTACGTGAATCCGTGAAATCGTGCGGCGGGCCTCAGGGCCGCGCAAATGCAAAGGCCCGCTGCGTGCAGCGGGCCACAGGCTCCCGTTGCGCGGGCGAAGCCTTACTTGTACTTGGCGTTGGCCTTCTGCACGAAGCTGTTGGTGAACGTGTTCTCCAGCTTGATGGCCTTGCCCTTCAGGTCCGGGTCGAACTGCTGCAGCGTATTGAGCGCGGTCTTGGGACCATCGGCGGGCATCGTGCCGTCCGGCGAGATCGCTTCCTTGACCTTGTCCCAGGCGGACAGGTACAGCGCGCGGTCGCCCAGCAGGTAGCTCTCCGGCACGGTCTTGACGATGTCGGACGGACCAGCCTTTTGCAGCCACTTGAGCGCACGCACCATGGCGTTGGTCAGGGCCTGCGTGGTGTTCGGGTTCTGCTGGATGAAGGCGCTCGATGCGTAGAGGCAGCCGGACGGCATGTTGCCGCCGAACACCGCCTGGGTGTCCTTGAGCGTGCGGGTATCCGAGGCGATGTGCACTTCGTTCTTCTGCGTCAGCATCGACACCACCGGATCGAGGTTGGCCATCGCGTCGATCTGGCCCGAGCGCATCGCGGCCACCGCGCCGGCGCTGGCGCCGACGCCGATGAAGGACACGTCCGACGCCTTCAGCCCGGCCTTGGCCAGCACGAAATTGGCCATCATGTTGGTGGACGATCCCGGCGCGGTGACGCCGATCTTCTTGCCCTTCAGGTCGGCCACGGACTTGAAGTTGGGCATGGTCTTGTTGGAGACCACCAGCACGATCTGCGGGGCACGGCCCTGCAGCACGAATTCCTGGTACTGCTGGCCCTTGGCCTGCAGGTTGAGGGTGTGCTCGTAGGCGCCGGAAACCACGTCCGCGCTGCCGCCCACCACGGCCTGCAGCGCCTTGGCGCCGCCGGCGAAGTCGACGATGTCGACGTCGAGGCCTTCATCCTTGAAATAGCCGAGACGCTCGGCGATGGTCAGCGGCAGGTAGTAGAACAGGTTCTTGCCGCCGACGGCGATGGTGACCTTGGTCTTCTCGGGCTTGCCCTGCGCCTGCGCATAGCCACCGAAGGTGAGCCAGCCAGCCAGGAACAGCGCCAGCGCGATCAGCGCCTGCTTCCAGAATTTCTTGTTATACATTGCTCTCTCCTACCTGTTGTACCCGGGGCAACCGTGCCGCGCAGCGGCAAGCTGCGATGCTATCCGATGCGCACCGGGGCCGCATCGGGATCAACACCTATGCCGTGCCCGGTGCCGCTGCGACGGCATCGACGATACAGGGCGAGCCTTTCGGCCGCCTTTCGACCGCCTTTCGACCACAGTCCGGCCCTCGCTCGACCGCCCCACTGCTTCGGGCCGCGCCGGCACGCCGGTTTCCACCTGGCTCACTCGGCGTGGATATCGGCGGACTTGATCACCTTGCCCCAGCGCGCCAGTTCGCCGCGCTGGTAGGTCGCCAGCTGCTGCGGCCCCATGAATTTCGCCTCCGCGCCCAGTTCCTCGGCCTTCTTGCGGAAGGCGTCGGTCTGCATGATGCGCTCGATCTCGCCGGCCAGCTTGTCGATGATCGGCCTGGGCGTGCCGGCCGGCGCGTACATGGCGAACCAGGAAGACACGTCGAGGTCGGGATAGCCGGCCTCGGGCGCGGAAGGCACGTCCTTCAGGCTGGGCAGGCGCTGCTTGCTGGTCACCACCAGCGGGCGCAGCTTGCCGCCCTGGATATGCCCCATCAGCGGCGGCGGCGTGGTGATGGTGAGGTCGACGGAGCCGCCCAGCAGGTCGGTCATGGCCGGGCCCGTGCCCTTGTATGGGACATGGGTGATCTGGATGCCGGCCTTCCTTGAGCGTCTTGACCGGCAGGCTCGGGCGCACCACCAGCACTTGCGGCGCCGACAGGAGATTGGCGACCGGCGCGAAGTCCTTCACCGGGTCCCACGAGGTCTTCGTCAGCAGCGGCGTGATGACCTGGTAGCCGGAGTACTGCACCATCAGGGTGTAGCCGTCCGGCTTGGCGCGCGCCACGGTCTGCGCCGCGATGCCGCCCGAGCCGCCGGGACGGTTGTCCACCACCACCGGCTGGCCGAGCGCCTTGGCCAGCGGCTCGGAAATCATGCGCGCGGCCAGGTCGGTGGTGCCGCCGGCGGCGGCCGACACCACCAGCGTCACGGGCCGCTGCGGCCACGCGCCGTCCTGCGCCGAAGCGGTGGCGCCGGCCAGGCCGGCGACCAGCGCCGCGGCGGCGGCAAGCGCCCTGCGGCGCGCGGGCGATGCAGCGCGCATGGCAGCGGACAGGCTGGACTGCGAGGACTGCGAGGAATGCGAACGTGTGTCGGCGTATGCCGGGATGCGGGGCATGGGTGTCTCCTGCTTGCTGCTCTTTGAGCTTGGTCTTGTCTTGCGCCCGCGCCGGCCCTCGCCGCGCGGTGCGCACCCGCTCTTGCGGGTTTTTTCCAGGGAATGCCTAACGGGTTCCTGCGGGCACGGCTCAGGGCTGCGTGCCGTCCTGCGCGGCAAAATGGCCGGCCAGCCACGCCGGCGGCTGGTGCGTGCGCAGGCGCGGGCCGGCCCGCAGCAGCTGGCTGGCGGTGTCGCGCTGGACCAGCGCCGGCAAGCCCGCCACCACGTCGAGCAGGCGGCCCAGGTCCACGCCGGTGTCCACGCCCATTGCGGCGAACATATGCACCAGCTCCTCGGTGCTGACGTTGCCGCTCGCCCCGGGCGCGTAAGGACAGCCGCCGAGTCCGCCGGCGGCGGCGTCGAAGCGCGTCACGCCCACCTGCCACGCGGCCAGCGCGTTGGCCAGGCCCATGCCGCGCGTGTTGTGAAGATGGATGGTCAGGCCGGTCCGCGGCAGTTCACGCTGGAAGCGTTCGCACAGCGCCGCGACCTGCGTGGGATAGGCCATGCCGGTGGTATCGCACAGCGTGATGCCGCTCGCGCCGGCCTCGGCGAACGACCTGGCGAGCGCCATCACGGCGTCGGCGTCGACCTCGCCCTCGAAGGGGCAGCCGAACACCGTGGACAGCGAGACATTGACCGGCACGCCGGCCTCGCCCGCCGCCGCGGTCATCGCCAGCAACTGCGCCTGCGACTGCGCGCGCGTCATGCGCAGGTTGGCGCGGTTGTGGGTCTCGCTGGCGGACATCACCAGATTGAGCTCGTCGGGCCGGCAAGACAGCGCACGCTCCAGGCCGCGCAGGTTGGGCACCAGCGCGGTATAGCGCACGCCGGCGGCGCGCTGCATGCGGTGCATCACGGCTTCGGCATCGGCCAGCGCGGGAATCGCCTTGGCCGAGGTGAAGGAAGTTGCCTCGATACGGGCAAAGCCACACGCGGACAGCGCATCCAGGAAGGCCACCTTGGCATCGGTCGGCACCACCACCGGCTCGATCTGCAGGCCGTCGCGCGGCGCCACCTCGTTGATCTCGATGCGGGCCGGGCCGCGCAGAGCGGCCGGCGTGGCGAAGGCGGCGGCGCTCATGCCACCACCCCGCGTGCGCGCAGGTCGGCGATGGTGGCGGCGTCGAAGCCGGCCTTCGCCAGCACCGCATCGGTATGCTCGCCCAGCGTGGGCGCGCGGTCGTGGATGGCACCCGGGCTGCCCGACAGCTTGGGCATGATGCCCGGCACCTCCACGGTCAGCCCGCCGGCCGAGGTCACGCTCTCGATCACGCCGCGCGCACGGTAGTGCGGGTCTTCGGCGATGTCCTTGACCGTGTAGATGCGGCCCGAGGGCACTTCGGCCTGCTTGAGCGCGGCCAGCGCATCCTCCACGCTCTGGCTGCGGGTCCAGGCCGCGATGGCCGCATCGATTTCCTCGACGCGCCTGACGCGGCCGTCGTTGCGCTCCAGCGCCGGATCCCCGGCCAGGTCGGCGCGGCCCATGGCATGCATCAGGCGCTTGAAGATGGCGTCGCCGTTGGCGGCGACCAGCACATACTCTCCGCTGGCGCAGGGATAGGCATTGGACGGTGCGATGCCGGGCAAGGCGCCGCCGGCCGGCTGGCGCACCGCGCCAAATGCGGAGTACTCCGGCAGCAGGCTCTCGCTCAGGTTGAACAACGATTCGTAGAGGGCCACGTCGATCACCTGCCCCTGGCCGCCGCGCGCGTCGCGCTCGTACAGCGCCAGCAGCACACCGAGCGCGCCATGCAGGCCGGCGATGGTGTCGCCCAGCGACAGGCCCGCGCGCACCGGGGCGCGGCCGGGCTCGCCGGTCAGGTAGCGCAGGCCGCCCATGGCCTCGGCCACCGCGGCAAAGCCGGGTTCGTCCTTCTTCGGGCCGGTCTGGCCGTAGCCGGAAACCCGCACCATGATCAGGCCGGGATTGTCCGCGCGCAGCGACTCGAAGCCCAGGCCCCACTTTTCCATGGTGCCGGGCCGGAAGTTCTCGATCAGCACGTCGGCCCCGGCCGCCAGCTTGCGCACCACCGCCTGGCCTTCGGCCTGGCGCAGGTCGATGCAGATCGATTGCTTGTTGCGCGACTGTGCCTCCCACCAGACCGACGTCTCGCCATGCAACATGCGCCATTTGCGCAGCGGGTCGCCCTGCCCGGGCGGCTCGACCTTGACCACCTGGGCGCCGAAATCGGCGAGGGTCTTGGCGGCAAAGGGGCCGGCAATCAGTTGTCCGAGTTCCAGGACCCGAATGCCTTCGAGAATCTGTCGCGCCATGTGGAGGGTCTCCGTGCCGTATCGGTTGCTGCGTGCCGGGCATCCTGGCTATCTGCCGGCGCCACGCCTTGTTTCGACGCAGTTTGCCCTAGCCGCGCGCATGGCGGAATCGGCATTCGGAGAAGCGGGTTGTCTTGGAACGCGAAAGCTGTCCGGTCGGGCGCTTGCTCCAGGACGAAGCGAAGCGGGCCTGGCCAGGCGTGCGGCTGCAGACCGTACAAGCCGTGCGGCAAGGCCGCGCAACCACGCCGGGACCGTCTTGAAGCGACCGTTCAGAACGGCGCGCGGTCGCCGCAAAGATGCGTGATCAGCAGCCGCGCCGACACCGTCAGCCCGGCCGGATCGCGCATGCCGATCAGGAGCGAGCGGCGCGCCCAGGCGTCCTGCAGCGCCACCAGCGACAGGCCCATCGACTGCACATGCGGCTCGGCCGCGATGCGCGGCAGCACGCCCACGCCCAGCCCCGCCATCACCATGCGGCACATGGCATCGAAGCTGCGCACCTGGATGCGCAGGCGGAACGGCCGGTCCAGCCGGCTGCTCTCCTCCAGCAGGCGCGCGGCAAGCGACGTCACCTGCGGCAGGCTGACGAAGTCGTATTCGAGGGTATCGGCATAGCGCACCGGCCCGCGCTCCGAGAGCGGATGGTGCGGCGGCGTGACCAGCACCAGTTCGTCCTGGCGGTACTCGACGGTGACCAGGCCGGCGCTGGGCGTGCGGTCGGCAAAGATGCCGACGTCGGCGCGGTTCTCGACCAGCGCAGCCACGATTTCGCTGCTGTTCTGCTCTTCGAGCTCGATGCGGATGGTGGGATGCAGCGCCATGAAGGTCGCCAGGTCATCGGGCAGGAACTGCGTGATGGCCGAGGTATTGGCGCACACGCGCACCTGGCCGCGCACGCCGCTGGCGTAGTCGGACATCACGCCGGCCATGCGCTCCACATCCTGCAGGATGGTGAGCGCGTGATGGAAGCAGGCCTGCCCGGCCTCGGTCAGCTGCACGCCGGCGGCGTGGCGGAAGAACAGCGGCGCGCCGACCGCGGCTTCCAGGTCGGAGATGCGCTTGCTGGCCGCGGCCACGGCCAGGTGGGACTGGCGCGCGCCCGCGGAGATGCTGCCCTGGCGAGCCACAGCGACGAACAGCCCGAGCGTGACGAGGTCGAAGCGAGCAAGGTTCATGCGGTTGCGTTCAGCCCATGGAGGCAGGCACGGCTACACCGAGCGCCGGTCCATCACCGCGCGGGCGATGGTGCCGGCATCGACGTACTCCAGCTCGCCGCCCACCGGCACGCCGCGCGCCAGGCGCGACACCTTGAGTCCGCGCGCCTTCAGCATCTCGCCCACATAGTGCGCGGTGGCTTCGCCCTCGCTGGTGAAATTGGTCGCGACGATGACCTCGGCAACCGGGCCGCCCAGGGCCGGGTCGGTGGCGCGCGCCAGCAGCCGGTCCAGGTGGATCTCGCGCGGGCCGACGCCGTCCAGCGGCGAGAGCCGGCCCATCAGCACGAAGTACTGGCCGCGGTAGGTCAGGGTCTGCTCGATCATGGCCTGGTCGGACGGCGTTTCCACCACGCACAGCAGCGAGGCGTCGCGCCGCTCGTCCAGGCAGGTCGAGCAGATTTCCTGCTCGGTGAAGGTATTGCAGCGCGAGCAATGCTTGATGCCGTCGGCCGCGCCGCGCAGCGCGTCGCCGAGCTTGCGCGCGCCTTCGCGGTCGTGCTGCAGCAGATGGTAGGCCATGCGCTGCGCGGACTTGGGGCCGACGCCGGGCAAGACCCGCAGGGCCTCGATCAGCGCCTGCAGCGAAGTCGGTGGCGCGTTCTTCACGCGGCGCCTCCGTCGGCGGGGCGCCGGTCGGGCGCGGCCATGCTCACCACCGGCGTGTGGTGCAGCACGGTGGGAAACGGCTCGTAGAAATGGTGCAGCAGGGCCTTCCACTGCTGGTATTCGGGAGAGCCGCGGAAACCTTGCGTGTGATCTTCCAGCGTGCGCCAGCGGACCGTCAGCAGGTAGTCGGACGGCTGCTCGATACAGCGATGCAGTTCGAGCCCGAGGAAACCCGGCATGCCCGCGATGATATGGCGTGCGTGCCCGAAGGCCGCCTCGAAGGCGACCTCCTGGCCGGGCCGTACCGGCAGCACTGCGGATTCGAGGATCATGCCTGGCTCCGTTGCGCGCATCAGACTCGGGACGCGGCTCAGAACGGCATCTTGAAGCCCGGCGGCAGCGGCAGGCCAGACGTCATCGATCCCATCTTTTCCTGCGTGGTCGCCTCGGCCTTGCGCACGGCGTCGTTGAAGGCAGCCGCCACCAGGTCTTCCAGCAATTCCTTGTCCTCGCCCTCGGCCAGCAGGCTGGGGTCGATGGAGACGCGCTTGACGTCGTTCTTGCAGGTCATGGTCACCTTGACCAGGCCGGCGCCGGACTGGCCCTCGACCTCGATCAGGGCAAGCTGCTCCTGCATCTTCTTCATGTTTTCCTGCATCTGCTGGGCTTGCTTCATCAGCCCGGCCAGTTGGCCCTTCATCATGGAAAGCTCCTGATTAGCGTGTTGGATGGAAACCACGGGCCGCCGCGCGTCATGGGCGCCGGCGACCCGTCATGGAAGTCGTTCAATCGGTCAGGCCGCCCGCGGCTGGATCGACCCGGGCAGGATATGGCCGCCGAACTCGCGCAGCAAGCCCTGCACAAAGGGATCCCCCTCGATGGTGGCCTCGGCCTCGCGCTGGCGCTCGGCGCGCGCCTGGGCATCCGCCGCCGCCGCCGTATCGGCGACCGCGCCGATCTCGCATTGCACCCGCACCTCGGTACCGAGGTGCTCGCCCAGCGTCTGCTGCAGGCGCTCGACCACGCCGGCCTCGGTGATGGGCGCCACCGGCGCGCGCAGATGGAATGTACGCCCCACCACCTGTACCAGTTCGCTCTGGTAGGCAAGCTGCTGCGCCAGCCCCTTGAGCGACAGGCTGGCGGCCAGCGCCGGCCAGGCGCCGGTGAAGACCGGCGGCGTGCCGTCTTCGCCGGCCACCGGCGGCTTGGGCGGGGTAAGGCGCACGGCTGCGACAGGCTCTGCCGGTGCCGGTGCCGGCGCCTGTGCAGGAGCGGCCTGCACGGCTGGCCGGGCCGGCTCGCGGCGCTGTGGCGCCGGCTGCCGTGCGGGCATGGGTTCGGGATCGCTGCCGTAGGCGTCGCTGCCGTACGGACCAATGACCGGCAGGTCCGGCGGCAGGTCTTCCCACGGCGGCACGTCGCTGCTGCCGGCGAATTCCCACGGCGGGACATCGCCGGACGGGCCAGGATCGGCAGGCTCCATGGCGGGCGCGCGGCGCGGCGGCGGCTCGGCGCGAGCCGGCGCGGCGGCAACCGGGGCCGGCCGCACCACCGCGGCC
>NZ_JBFTNF010000128.1:0-6578 GCF_056397345.1 Cupriavidus sp. 05N38 | reverse complement strand
GGCCGAGCGATCGCCGTCGAACAGACCCAGGTTGCCGCAGGCCGCGCAGATTTCGGTCGACGGGTCCATCGTGTAATCGACCCCGATCAGGTACAGCGGATGCCGGCTGGCATAGCCACTGGCAGACACGATGGGGATGTAGCCGGCCAAGGCTTCGAGTTGGTTCCAGTCGAGCACGTGCAGGCGCTCTGTGCCGGGGAAAATGAAATAGAGCTTGCGCGTGCCGCGATGAATGCGGATGAAGGCGCCACGGCTGCGATGTGCGCCGCTGGCAAAGTAAAACAGGAAGGCCATGGCTGGCAACGATGGTGCACTGATCACCAAAGTCCCAACCATCTGAAAGGTTATCTTTTCTTTATCGACAATGGCTAACATGAATAACATCGCAGCGATCGTCACTAAGACGGACATACCGATAAAGCCCGCAGTACTGGTCCGCGTGAAATTCGCATAGGTCTCCAGTTCGACGCACTGATCATTGACGCGACGCACGCCATCGGGCTTGGGCGGCTCACTGATAGCGTGGTTCCGATAGAGCGGCGTGCCGCCCAGACGCAGGCTGGGCGGAAGTCGCTTGATGGTTTCCGCTTTCACAGAGGCGTCCCCACTGGCTCCAGCTTAGCCGGGTCGATGGGATCGGTGAACAGGCCTCCCGAGGAGAACACCAGTGGTGTCGGCGCGCCAGGCTGGTCGATGGCGAGCCCGGGTTGCTCGACCGGGGCGGGCAGGTACAGGTATTTCAGCGCAACCTTGGTGTCCTCGTGCATCTGGATGGCCCAGCCGCATTCCTTGCCGGTATGACCCAGTGGCGTGATCAAGCATTGGCGACGGTAGTCGATGGGGCTGGTACCCGCGGCATAGACAATGGGGCCTTGGACTGGCACAAGCTCGTTGCCTGCCAGGGTGAAGCTGAGTTGGGTTTGGAAATGTTCGGCAGGCATGTCGTTGGTGCCGGGCAACTGGCAATGGATGCGCAGGGTGCCGATCTCATAGCCTGAGGTCTTGTCCCACTCAGCGCTCAGGCGCGGGCGGTAGTAGAGGCCGTGGATGGCATCCAGTTCCTCGCTTCTTGTGTAATGCCGGCGATCGACACCCCAGGCGCTGTGCTTGAGCCATATTTCGACAGGACCGTGTTTGGTCATATCGACGCCGACATTAAAGGCGATGCCAACCCCCAGGGCGACAAGCCCCACCACGGCCCAGCCTGCGGGCGTGAGGCCAAGCACGGCCACTGCCGCCCCGCCACCGGATATCGTAGCGGCTGTCGCGGTGCCGCCGCCCCAGGCCGCCAGCGTCATAACGCCGCCGGCGATGGCAGAACCAAGGTACATGCGGGCCTGTTCGGAATTACTTTCATTGAGGGCATTGACTGCTCTAATGGCATCCGCTGCGGTCGCAATGCCAGCGCCACCTGCGCCGAAAATCGCCACGCCACGCTTGGTGGCGAATATTTTGGCGGTGGTGGCCAAGGCGACATTGCCACGCGCGCCCGCGCGAACGGCGACGACCGTAGCAACAATTTCGATGCCAGCAGCAATGAGCGCGCTAAAAGCACCGATCACTGAAACTGCGTTCGATACTTGAAGCTCGGTCGAATTGAATTGCTTACCCGCTTCCACCATGCCCTTATAAGCAAGCCATCCACCCAACCCGGTGAATAGGTACCCACCAGGCGTGCGCATACGCTTCAGCGTATTGATGAAGATGTTGCCTTCCACCTTGATGGGGCGCGTTGGCGGAAGCGCCAGCCGCTCGATCGGCGCGCTGTCCAGTTCGCGGTAGGTCGTCTCGCCAATCTTGACCCAGTCGTAAACCAGGATCCTGGCGGTCGCCTCCGCTTGCGTGACCTTGGGCATGGGACGCTTCCAACCGCGCAAGCGTTCGCTCCCGAGCGTCTGGTAACCCTGGAACTCGTAGGCGAAGCGCCACATGTCCGCCAGGCTGAGGTCGTACTGGACAATGGTGGCGTTAAAGCGGATCTCAATGACATGGCGTAGACGGCGCACGAGGATATCCGCCTGCTTGTTCTGCGGCAGCGCCTGCAGCAGGCCGATCAATGCATTGGTAGTGGGGGTGGCGGCATGCTCTTCCATGTACTTGTCCACCACGTCGAACATGTTCTTGGCGATGTCGGCAGTCTTTTCCTGAAGGCGCGCCATCAGAATCTGGCTGCCGTTCGCCAGCGCGAGCCAGTAGGGGCTCTGAGCGGGAGGTATCGACGTCAACTTGGCGAGAGCCCGCTGGCCGTCCTGCGTGTGGACCAGGCTACCGATGCAGTTGAATACCGCTTTTTCGTAATCGCGGGCGTTGTGCAGTATCTTCAGATCGAAACAACTCAGCGCTTTACCCAGTAGTCCGGGAGCTTCGATAAGGTCGACCCAGGACGACACGTCCCTGACCGCCATGTCGATAGCGGTGTCGAAGGCCACTATCCGTTTTTCATAGCGGTCCGGGAAGGCGACGGCGTTGGTGTAGTCGATCAGATTGCGCTGCTTGGCGAGCGCCTTAGCCAGTTCCGGAGAGCTTGCCCGCGGGCTGTTCTTTGCCGCCTGAAAATACCCGGCGATGAATCTTCCGCTCTGCAACTTGTGCGCATTCTCGCCAGCGTACCGGGTTTTTCTTTTGACTTCGGAGGCTGCCAGATAGTGAAGTTCGCCGACCATACCCACGGGGTCTTGCAGGGCAACACCGAGTGGCACCACCTCCTTGCGTGGCGACAGGGTGATATACATGTCGCTGATGATCCGGTTGAAGTCAGGACCGGGGGGCGAGGGCTGGATTTCGCTCCAGGGGTAGTACATCGCTTGGCCGTACGTCGCCGGCATCAGTTCGCGAGTCGCGGTGCCCAGGAGCACTGCATTGAACGCATGCGTCTGTGTGGCGCCGCCCGCAGGTTTGATCTTTGTCGCCAGTTTGTCGCGCAGACCACCGTCATTGGTTTCTATGCGCCAAAGCGTGGCATGCGTGAGGATGGTGTCGGTGGCCAGCACATAGACGGTATCGGCAATCTTGTCCTCTGGGGCGAGCAGGTAGGGTTTTGCACCGGTGGTATCGGGGCGGGCCAAGCGGCCGGGAGCGGCGTCCTGGCAGTCGGCTTCGGTCCACCAGATGGGCGCGAAGCGCACGTCGCTGGTGACCTGGTAATGCTGGGTCCACATGCGGCTGTTCTGGTAATAGAACAGGTAGACATAGGTGCCAGGACGCAAAACACGCAGGCCATACGCCTTGCTGCCCTTTAGTTCCGGATAGCCTTTCACGCTGAGTGTCGGGAAGACTGCGGCTTCGAAGCCCTTGTCGGCGATGCCGTAGCGCAGGGGGTAGACCGGGACGCCGCGCTGGCACGACGGCGGCGAAATGGCGCAATTCCTTGGCTTCTCACTGGGATGCGCGGGTTGAAGTGCTTTTTTGAGGGGCAGGGTCACGGTGGTAATCCTCAAACTAGGGGCACGCGATTTGCTGCAGGCGTTCCTCGGCTTCCTGCAGGCGCTGGCGAGCGGGAACATGGCGGCGGGTCAGGTGGTTTCGCAGCAAGGTGTCATGGGCGAACAACGCCTGGGGATAGACGAAGCGCAGCTCCATGTAGTGGCGCGCATCGCGCTCTAGGAGCAACGCCAGGCTGTCGGCTTCGCGGTCGAAGGCCATCAATTGCGCGTATAACTGCGTCTCCGTGAGCGCACTGGCCAGTGCCGGATGGCGCAAGGTGAACAGACGCGCGGTGTCGCGCATGAACCAGGCGTGGCTGGCCTGATCAAGCGTGGCTTCGTCTTCCGGCGTCAACGTGAGGTGGTGGCCGTCGGCCAGYGCGACGCCAGGCATGGCTGTTGGCGCATCGGCTTGCAGCCACTCGGTGGCGTGCTCGCCGCCGGCACGCCAGATCAAGCGAGCGATGGGACCAAACAGTTGGGCAAGGCGCTCGTTGGGAAGGCTTTCGCCTAGCTCTTCGAGTTGGCGCGATGCGCCAAGGCTGAAGGTAAGCGGCAAACCGTCAGCAGCGATGATCAGGCGCAATTGTCGTAGATGCCCGAGCAATTCCTGTTCGTCATCCGGTCCCAACAGCAGTAAGCCGGCGCGCTGGGGTGCCCAGGTTTCGAGGAAGTGGTTAAACAGGGTGGTGTCCAACGGCACCAGCATGGGGCCCTGCTGGTATCCGGGGGACTCGTACTGCCACGCTGTATCCAGCCACACCCACTGATGGTCGAAACGCTGGGTAAGCCCCCGAACATCGGCCTCCAGCGATTCGCTGCATTCGCCACTGAGCCAAAGCCAAGGGCGGGGTCCGTCTTGCAGCGTCGCCCAGGCCGGGGTCGTGACCACCTTGACGTGTTGCCGCGGCCAGCCTGGCACAGCGTGTTCAGCGGTGCTCATGCGTTTGTCCTTCCGCAGGGGCAAGGTTTGCGTGGGCAACTGCCGTCCGCGCGCATGGCGCATACGCGGTCCAACGCTTGACCGGCCCTGGGTGTGCCAGCCATGGATAGCGGATTCCCGCCGCCACCGCCCGGGTGCGAGATGGGCCCCTTGAATCGAATAGCGATCGCATCCAGGGTGATACCGTTGCCGTCAATGCGCAGCGTGCCGCCGGGCCCCCTGATGATGAGGTGCTCTGCCGCCTTCACTTCATAGCGCGCAGTCTTGCGCTCGATGCTTTGCCCGGCCTGCAGCTTGTCATGGCCCTGCACGGTGGTCTCAGCGTGCCCCTCGATCTCGATCCAGTGGTTGGCGGCAGTCTTGTCGCGGCGGTTGTTGCCCACCTCCTCGGTACGATCCTTGCCAGTCCGGATGGTGTGATTGCGCCCGACGGTCAGGAAGTCGTCCTGGCCGACGTCGTGGCGCCGGTCCTGGCCGACGGTCACCTGCTCGTCGTTGCCCACCGTTTCCTTGCGGTCATGTCCGATGGCAATCGTCTCGTCGTGCTCGACCTGCTCGCTGCGGTCATGCCCGACAAAGGTGGTTTCGTCGTGCCTGACGTGAATGTTCTGGTCCTTCTGCGCGTGGACGAAGATTTCCTCCTGGTCCTTCTCATCCTCGAAGCGCAACTCGTTGTAGCCCTCGCCCTTGTGGGTCTGGCTTTTGATGGTCATGCGGGTCTTGTGGTGCGGCAGCGCGTAGGGTGGCAACTGGTTGGAGCGGTACGTGCGGCCGGTGATGACCGGCTGGTCCGGGTCGCCGTCCCAGAAGTCGACGATCACCTCCTGGCCGATGCGCGGGATGGCCATGTGGCCCCAGGTGGCGCCGGCCCAGTTCTGCGCCACGCGGATCCAGCAGGAGCTGTGCTCGTCATGCTTGCCCTGGCGGTCCCACGGGAACTGGACCTTGACCCGGCCCCACTCGTCGCAGTAGATCTCTTCGCCGGCCGGTCCGACCACGGTGGCCGATTGCGGCCCCTCGATGCACGGTCTGGGCAGGGGCTCGGCGCGCCACTCGGCGCGGTCGGGGACCAGTTCGGCGGTGTAGCTGTAGTGGGTGCCTTGCTCGCTGCCGGCGCTCTCTTCGGCCTGGCTGGTGTGCTGCACGCCGTGGTGGCGCATGCGTATGGGGCGCCAGCCGTGGTTCATGTCGCCGCGGGGGTGGCCGGTGAGTTCGAAGGACAGGCCGGGCACCAGGCGCGGGTCGTCGCCCTCGACGCGGGCAAGGCGGGCGTCGCGGCGGTGGCCGCGCAGGCGCGCTTCGGTGAAGGGGCGGCCCGCCTCGTCACGCTTGTAGCGGCCCGGGTAGGCGTAGTGCGCGTAATGCGTCTTCTGGTGGTCCAGGTCGGCGCCGAGCGGAGCATGTTCCTGGTCGTACTGGGGATGGGTGAAGGTGTAGTCGCGCTGGGTGAGGCGTGCCGTAAGCACGTTCTCGGTGTAGGTGAAGCGGCGCAGGGCGGGCTCGGGCTGGTCGCCGCCGGGGGTGGGGTTGTAGAGGACGGGACCGCCGGCGATGCGGCCCTGCACGAACAGGCGGTCGCTGTGGATCAGGCGGTGGCCGTCGGCGTCGTGGCGGAAGGCAAAGTAGAAGCCCTCCTCGCGGGCAATGCGTTCGAGGAAATGCAGGTCGGTGTCGCCGGCCTGCACGCAGTACTCGCGTGGCAGGTGCTCGGCGGTGACGATCTGCTCGTAGCGGTTGGCCAGTCCGTGGTCCTTGAGTGCGCGCTGGAGGATCTCGGGTACGGAGAGGGTCTGGAAGATGCGCCAGTCGGAGGACAGACGCAGGCGGGCGAGGCCGGGCTCGACCACGGCGCGGTAGCGCGTCCGCCTGAAGCCGGTGTCGCCCTGCGCGAAGCGGCTGACCAGCCCATGGACATGGCGCACCGGTTCGTCGCCACGCCAGAGGGTGAGCAGGGCGGGCTGGTCGAGGATGGTGGCGAAGTCGAGGTCGGGGTCGGCATGGGCCAACTGCACGTCGAGACGGAAGGTCTCGGAGAGGGCTTCGTCGAGATCGAACTCGATGACCTCAAAGTCCAGCCCGCCGACGATGGCGAAGGTGAAGCGCAGGTCGGATTGGGTTGCCATGCTATCTCCATTACGTCTTTGCGACGTGCTTGCGATCTGGGCGCCGACCAGGACGCACGGCCCAGCGGTGCGCGTTGGCCAATAGCTGCT
>NZ_JBFTNF010000127.1:0-7255 GCF_056397345.1 Cupriavidus sp. 05N38 | reverse complement strand
GGCCTCGGCCGCGCATCAGGACAATGCCAGCAGCGCCGGCACGTCGAGCAGCTCGATGTCGGCGTAATGCAGCCGCAGCATCCCGCGCGCCTCCAGCTCGCGCAACGCGTGGTTGACGGTCTGGCGCGACAGTCCGAGCATCTGGCCGAGCTGTTCCTGCGGAATGTGGACGGAGCGGCGCTCTACCCCGGGCAGGTCGCCGTAGGCCTGCGCCATCGCCACCAGCCGGCGCGCGGTGCGCGCCAGCGGCGGCAATACCTGGGTTTCTTCCACGTAATGAAAGGCCTCGCGCGTCTTGGCCGCCAGCAGCTTGCCGAACTCGCGCCACCATTGCGGATGCTGCGCCAGCATGGCGTAGAGCTTGTCGCGCTGCAGGTGCAGCACGGTGGCGGCGCTCGTGGCATGCGCATCATGGGTGCGCGCCAGGCCGTCGAACAGGCAGATCTCGCCGAACCAGGCGCCGGGTTCCAGCAGGCCGAGCAGGGCCGCCTTGCCCGCGGCGCTGTGGGCGTCGATCTGCAGCGTGCCGGAAAGCACGACGAAGATGCCGTCGAAGGCGTCGCCGCGCACGAACAACAGCTGTCCGGCGGACAGCCTGCGGGTGACGGCGTCGCRCAGCAAGGCTTCCTGCATGGCCGGCGGCAGGCCCGCGAACCAGCTTCCCGCGCGCAGCACGTGCAGCGGCTCGGGTGCCGGCGCCTGCTGCGTACGTTGCGTTACGCCCATCATCGTCTCCTGTGTCGTCTTATGCGTGCTGCCGCTCCCAGTCGGTACGGGAGTGTCAAAAACCCGACAGACCGGCGTTTTGCTGCCCGATACCATACCGCCACATCGAGCCGCGTCACAAGCAGCGGCAGCCCCCACGCCGGCAGGAGACCCCCGTGAAAACACTGATCGACCACCTCGCGGCGTACGCGGCGTATCACCGCGACCCGCGCAATGTATTCACGCATTTTATCGGTATTCCCATGATCGTCCTGGCGGTCACCACCTTGCTGGCGCGCCCCGCCATGCCGCTGGGCGACGGCGCGGGCTACCTGACGCCGGCGATGGTGGTGTACGCGCTGTCGTGCCTGTTCTATCTGCGCCTGTCGGCCGGCTTCGGCGTGGCGATGACGCTGATCCTGGCGGGCTTCGTCTATGTCGGCGGCCTGCTGGCGGCGCTGTCCACCGGCGCCTGGCTGGCCTGGGGCGTCGGCTTGTTCGTGGTGGGCTGGGTGATCCAGTTCATCGGCCACTATTACGAAGGGCGCAAGCCCGCCTTCGTCGACGACCTGGCCGGCCTGCTGGTGGGGCCGCTCTTCCTGGTTGCCGAGGTGGCCTTTGCCATGGGCCTGGCGCGCGATACGCGCGAGGCGGTCAGCGCCCATGCGCACTGAGGCTGGGCCGACGTGCCCGTAGCTGCCTAGACGGCTTGCGCCAGCAGCCAGTCGCGCAATTGCAGGACCTTGTCGTCGGGCGCCAGCCCGCGCCGGTGCGCAAGGTAATAGGCCTTGCGGCTGTCGGCTTCCGCCGGCAGCGTGGCCAGCGGTACCACCAGGCGCCCCTGAGCCAGTTCTTCTGCAATCAGGATGCGCGGTATCAGGGCCACGCCGACCCCGGCCGCCGCCGCCTGCGCCAGCATGGTGTAGAGGTCATAGCGTGGGCCGCGCATGGCCTGCGCCGGCAAGGCCGCGCCCGCCGCTGCCAGCCAGTCGTCCCACGCGCGCAGGCGGGTGGTCAGGTGCAGTAGCGGCAGCTCCAGCATCTGCGCCAGCTCCAGCCGCTTGCGACGCCCCAGCAGCGCCGGGCTGCACACCGGCACCGAAGGGCCTTCCTGCAGGATGCGCTCGCCTTCGGTGCCAGGCCACAATCCCTCGCCGTAGTAGATCGCCGCATCGAAGGCGGTATCGCTGAGTTCGAACGCCTCGGTGCGCGCCGACAGGTGCAGCGTGAGGTCGGGGAGCGCGCGCGCCAGTTGCGGCAGGCGCGGGATCAGCCACTGGCTGGCGAAGGTGGGCCCGATCGCCAGCTCGATGGCGCGCCCGCGCGGGCGCTGCGCCATCACATCCAGCGTGACCTGCTCGATCTGGTCCAGCCGCTCGCGCACTTCCTCGGCGTAGGTGCCGCCGGCCGGCGTCAGCACGATGCGCTTGCGGATGCGGTGGAACAGCGGCACGCCAAGGCGCGCTTCCAGCCCGGCGATCTGCCGGCACACGGCGCTTTCGGTCACCGCGAGCTCGTCGGCTGCGCGCGTGAAGCTGCCCAGCCGTGCCGCGGCCTCGAACATCTGCAGTGCGGTGAGACTGGGAATGCCTTTGCGCATAGTGCGTTTTTGGAAGGAAGTTGGTGCGAAGTTATCAATTGTACGAAGTCCGGCGCGGTCTCACAATAAGCCCGCCGGGAAGCTACGTGCTCCCTCCATCCCCCGAAAACAAACGATTTCCAGCGTATCGACCATGACCAAGCCGAATCTGCAACGACTTCTCGAGACCATCTGCGGTGAAGCACAGGCAGCCGAGTTACTGCAATTGATGAATGTTTCGCCGGAGTTGCTGACGGCAGGCAGCGATACCGCCAGCCGCGCCGAAGTGGCGCAGGCCCTCAATATGGTGCTGTTCGCCGATATCCTGGAGCGCGTGCCGACCGGCATGGCCTATACCCGCGACGTGATCAAGGCCGGTGGCCAGGTGGTGTTCGACCACGGCGCGCTGCGCACGGTGAAATGGGATTGCGGCCGCCTGCCGGGCGGCGAGATTGCCTTTACCCGCATCCTGGGCCCGCTGGGCTACCGTCTCAACGGCACTTATCCGCTGGACCGTATCGGCATGACCGGCCGTTCCTACGCGCACGCCGACCTGCCGGACGATATCGCCCAGTACTTCCTCAGCGAACTGCACCCGGAGCGTTTCAGCGCAGGGTTCCAGGCTGCCGTGTCGCGCGTGGTATCCGATTCCGCCGACCCGCTCGGCGAGGACGCCGTGGTGCAGCTCGCCGTGCTCGAGCGCGACGCCTGCCTGCCGCTGGCCGACGCCGCGCGCCTGGTGCCGCAGCTTGCGGCGTGCTTCGCGCGCCACCACGCCGAACCTGCGCTGGCCGACTACGAGCTGCTGCTCAAGGAATCGGCCGAGATGGCCTGGATTTCCACCGAGGGCAACGCCTTTAACCACGCCACCGACCGCGTGGCCGACGTGCGCGCCGTGGCCGATACGCAGCGCGAGCTGGGTCGTCCCATCAAGGATGCGGTGGAGGTCTCGCGCTCGGGCCGCGTGCTGCAGACCGCGTTCAAGGCTGACCCGGTGGAGCGCGGCTTCGTCGGCGCGGACGGCGTGCGGGTCGGGCGCACCGTGCCGGGSTCGTTCTACGAGTTCATCACGCGCGATGTCGTGCCCGCCACGGCAAGCGCCGCGGCCACGCTGGACCTGTCCTTCGATGCCGGCAACGCGCAGGGCATCTTCAAGATGACCGCGGCCTGCTGAGCCCGGTACGCGCCCGCCTCAGGCCTGGCCCGCCGGCAGCCTGAGGCGGGCCAGCAGGCCGCCCAGTTCGCTGCGGCCCAGTTCCAGCCCGCCTTCGTAGAGGGCGGCCATCTCGCTGACGATGGCCAGCCCCAGGCCGCTGCCCGCGGCGGCTTCGTCCAGTCGGCCAAAGCGGGCCGTGGCCAGTTCGCGGGCTTGCTCCGGCATGCCGGGGCCATCGTCTTCCACCACCACGTCCAGCATGCCGGCGCGCTCCGCCAGCGTGACGCGCACGCGCGAGGTGGCCCACTGACAGGCGTTGTCGAGCAGGTTGCCGAGGATCTCGATCAGATCCTGGCGGTCGCCGGCGAAGTGCCCGCTGCCTTGTACTTCGATGGCAATCTCGCGCCCGGCGTGCAGGCGGGTCAGTGCGCGCGCCAGTTCGGCCGTGGCCGGGCCGGCCTCGATGCGCGCCCCGCGCGCGCTGGCGGCGCCAGCCGCGCGGGCGCGCGCCAGGTGACGGTCTACCTGGCGGCGCATGGCCTCGACCTGCGCGGCGGCGGCGCGGGCCGCCTCGCCGGGCAGCCGTCCGGCCTCGTTGGCCAGGATGGCCAGCGGCGTCTTGACGGCGTGGGCAAGGTCGGCGGCCTGGCGGCGCGAGCGCGCCAGCGCATCGGCGTTGCGCGCGAGCAGGGTGTTGATCTCGGTCACCAGCGGCACCACCTCGGATGGCCACGTGCCGCCCAGGCGGCTTTCGCGACGCGCCTGCATGGCGGCCAGCGCTTGCCGCAGGCGCGCCAGCGGGGCCAGGCCGAACTTCACCTGGGCCGCCACCGCCAGCAGCAAGCCGGCACCCAGCGCGGTCAGGGACCAGCCCAGCAGGCGGTTGAAGGCCTGGCGCGCGGCCCTCAGCTCAGTGCGGTCGAGTGCCACGGAGAGCGTCACGGGCGTGTCGGCCGAAGCCAGCACGATGGGGCGTGACACCACCAGCAGCGATTGTCCGTTTGGCCCGGGGCGGATCTCGGCGTGGCTGCCCGCCACCCGGTTGCCCACCGTGGCCGGCATTTCCGCATCCCACAGCGAGCGCGAACGCAAGGTGGCGCGGCCGGACTGCGCCTGCCAGTAGGCGCCGGAGTAGGGCAATTCATAGCGTGGATCGGCCGGCGCGCGCGTCAGCGTGAGCTTGCCGTCGGCGCTCCAGTCCAGCGCGGCGGCCAGGCTGGTGAGCTGGTTGTCGAGCTGGCGCACATAGGTCTGGTTGACGTGGCGCGCGAACAGCGTGGAGAGCAGCCAGCCGGTGCCGCCGAGCGCGGCAACCAGCCAGATTGCCGCCACGGCGAGCAGCCGGATTGCCAGGGACTGGCGCATGGCTCAGTGCGCCGCGGGGGCGGGCGGCGGGCGCAGGCGGTAGCCCTGGCCGCGCACGGTTTCGATGACGTCCACGCCGAGCTTGCGCCGCAGGCGGCCGACGAAGACCTCGATGGTATTGCTGTCGCGGTCGAAATCCTGGGCGTAGATATGCTCGGTCAGCGCCGCCTTGCTGACGATGGCGCCCGGATGATGCATGAGGTAGTCCAGCACCTTGAACTCATGCGCCGTCAGCACCACCGCGGCACCGTCCACGGTGGCCACGCCCGTGCGCGCGTTCAGCCGCACCGGCCCGCAGGCCAGCTCCGGCGCGGGCATGCCATGGGCGCGGCGGATCAGGGCGCGGATGCGGGCCAGCAACTCCTCCATGCGAAAGGGTTTGGCGAGGTAGTCGTCGGCGCCTGCGTCGATGCCTTCGACCTTGTCGGTCCAGCTGTCGCGCGCCGTCAGGATCAGCACCGGCACGTTGACCTGCGCAGCGCGCCAGCGGCGCAAGACGGACAAGCCGTCCAGCCCGGGCAGGCCGAGGTCCAGCACCACTGCGTCGTAGGGCTCCTGGGCGCCGAGGTGCCAGCCGTCGAGGCCGTCGGCGGCCGTATCCACGGCATAGCCGGCGCTGACCAGGCTGGCGTGGATCTGGGCGGTGAGCGTGGCTTCGTCTTCCACCAGAAGGATGCGCATGCGGGCTCAGGTGTTGTCAGGGGGTATGCGGGGTGTCTTCAGGGTGTCTTCAGGGCTTCTTGCGGGCCTGGTCGAGGTCGCGTCCCTTGGCCTTGAGCAGGGTCGCGGTGCTGGCGTCGTACTCGAGCTTGGCGACCGAGCCACCGGGCAGCAGCAACTTCACCTCGTACTGCCAGATACCGTCGTCGCGGTCGAGCTTGACGCCGATCACGTCGCCCGCGAACTGCGCGGAGACTGTCTCAAGTATGCGCGAGAGAGGCAGGATCTGGCCGGACTGCACCGCGGCGCGCGCGCGGTCGGCGTCATTGTCGGCACGCGCGGGCGGCACCGCGCCCAGCAGCGCGAGCGCGGCGAGCAACGGCAGCAGCGCGCGCGGAGCGCGGGCGAGCATGGGCTTGCGGGCGGGAAGGCGTGCGGGAGAGCGGGGGTTCATCGGGCGCAGTGTGCGGAGTCTTGCCTGAACGGAAGCTGAATGCCGTACTCAGGCTTGGTTCAGGGAGCGGCCGTCAGAATGAACCCATTCATCGTCACCGCATTCCAGGAGCCAGGCCATGCAAGGCATTCGCGTCACCCATGATAGCCCTTCCCGCCGCCGCGACGGCAGCACGCGCGCTGCGCTCCTGCTGGCCGGTGCGGTGCTGGCAGTCCTGCTCGGGGTGGTCGCGCCGTTCTGGGCGCAGGTGGATGCGCATGCGGTGCTGCACGAGTGGAAGCATCTGGACAGCGGGCTGTCGATGATCCTGCTTGGCGCGCTGGTGCTTGGGCCGGTGCTTGCCTTCGGGCTCGACGCGTAAGCGTAGCCGGCTCCGCCTGCGTTCAGCGCCCCCGGTTGAACAGCGGCGAAGTGTGGCTGGCCGCCGCGAGTTCGGCCGCCGCCGCAAGCAGCGCGGGCCCCAGGCTCGCCATGCGCTTCTCGTCGAGCCGGATCAGCGGGCCGGCAATACTGATCACGCCGATGGCGGGATGGCCGCGCCGCTGCACCGGCGCCGCCATCGCCGTCATGCYGGGCGCGAAGACTTCGTTGATGGTCGCGTAGCCGCGTTCGCGCGCGGCGTGGATGAAGGCGAGYAGGGCCTTGACCGTGGTCGGCGCATTCGGCCCGTATTCCCGGGGCTGTCCGTAGCCCTGCCGCGACACCAGTTCCAGCGCGCGCTCGTCGCTCATCGTGAGCATCCAGGCGTGCCCCGTCGCGCTGCAGGACAGGGTCGTGTCCATGCCCATGTCCGGGTCGTAGCGCAGGCCTTTGAGCGCGCCTTGTGCCTTGGCTACCCAGGTCAGCCGGTCGCCGTCGACGATCGCCAGCCGCACCAGTTCGCCCGAGGTCTCCGCCAGCCGGTCCAGGGTCGCCTGCGCCATGTCGACGATGCCGGCCGTGGCCAGGAAACCCAGGCCGAGGCCGACCAGCTTGGTCGTCAGTACGTAATCCCCGTGTTCGCGCAACTGGCGCACGTAGCCATAGGTCTTGAGGTCGGTCAGGAGGCGGTGGCAGGCGCTGCGCGGAATATCCAGTTCGTCCGCGATGGCGGCAAGTGGCGTGCCTTCCACCTGTGTCGCGAGATATTCCAGGATTCCCAGCGTTCGTTCCATCACGCCTGACATGGCGTTCTCCTTCCGTGGTGCGCGGCAGCGGCAGGCGGCCGCCTCAATCCACAATTACTTGCATCGTCATTTCATAATACAACAAGAGATTCCACTTTGGAATGCGGTTCCACAACTGCTGCTACGATGGTTTCACTGGGCCGGCCGGCATGGCGACGGGCCAAGGACAC
>NZ_JBFTNF010000126.1:0-8330 GCF_056397345.1 Cupriavidus sp. 05N38 | reverse complement strand
GCCTGGGCGGCTTGCGCGGCGGGGGCGCCCGCGACCGTGCCGGCCGGCGGTGGCCGGCGCCCGTCACGGCGCGCCGGCGGGCGATTCTGCGTGCCGGCGGCCGCAACGGAGCCGGAAGCGACACCCGGATTGCCAGGCTGGCGGCCCTGCTTGGCGGCAGGCGGGGCCGGCGTCTGGACGGGGGATGGGGCGGCCTTGGGCGCGGGCCGGCCGGCATCGGTTTTCCGATCCGGCGGCAAAGGTTTGGCGGGGCGTTGTGCTGACATTGGCCGGGATTATAATCCGCGGCATGAATGCAAGAACCGACACGCCAGCCGACGCGCCCGCGCCGTCCGAAAAAGACGAGCCCCTGCCCGTTCCCGCCCCTGCCGCGCACCTCGTCGCGCCCCTCGACGTGCCCGCCCCGGCCGCCGAGCCGGTCGAGCGAAGCGGCCCCGACCACCAGCAGTTCGTCGACTGGCTGCGCGCGGTCGCCCCGTATATCCACGCGTTTCGCGGCAAGACCTTCGTCATCGCCTTCGCCGGCGAACTGGTCAAGGCCGGCACGCTCAACGCGCTCGTCAACGACGTGGCGTTGCTGCACGCCATGGGCATGCAGATCGTGCTGGTGCACGGCTCGCGCCCGCAGGTGGAAGAGCAACTGGCGCTGCGCCACGTCGAGTCGCAATTCGCCGCCGGCGTGCGCATCACCGACAACGCCGCGCTCGAATGCGCCAAGGAAGCCGCCGGCGAACTGCGCCTGGACATCGAGGCCGCCTTCAGCCAGGGCCTGCCCAACACACCCATGGCCGGCGCCCAGCTCTCGGTGATTTCGGGCAATTTCGTTACCGCGCGCCCGGTCGGCATTGTCGAAGGCGTGGACTACCAGCACACCGGCCTGGTGCGCAAGATCGACGGCGAATCGGTGCGCATGTCGCTCTCGCACGGCAAGGTGGTGCTGCTTTCGCCGCTTGGTTTCTCGCCCACCGGCCAGGCCTTCAACCTGTCGATGGAAGACGTGGCCAGCGCCACCGCCACCGCCATCAAGGCCGACAAGCTGGTCTTCATCACCGAAGTGCCCGGCGTGCAGGACGCGTCCGGCAGGATGATGCCGGAAATGTCGCTGCGCACCGCCGTCGAGCGACTGCAGAACAACCACCTGCCGCCCGAGGTGGCCTATTACCTGGAACACCTGGTCAAGGCCCTCAAGGGCGGCGTGCCGCGCGCGCACCTGATCCCGTTCGAGCTGGACGGCTCGGTGCTGCTGGAGCTGTTCCTGCACGACGGCGTCGGCACCATGATTTCCGACACCGACCTGGAAAGCCTGCGCGAAGCCACGCTGGACGACGTCGGCGGCATCCTGCAGCTGATCGCCCCGCTCGAGCAGGACGGCACGCTGGTGCCGCGCGGGCGCCACCTGATCGAGCGCGACATCGCCAACTTCTCGGTGATCGAGCACGACGGCGTGCTGTTCGGCTGCGCCGCGCTCTACCCGTATTCGCGCGAGGGCATGGCCGAAATGGCCTGCCTCACGGTATCGTCAGAGGCGCAAGGCACCGGCGACGGCGAGCGCCTGCTCAAGCGCATCGAGCGCCGTGCCCGCAGCCTCGGCCTGGATCGCCTGTTCGTGCTTACCACCCGCACCGAGCACTGGTTCCTCAAGCGCGGCTTCGTGCACGCCAACGTGGACGACCTGCCCGAAGACAAGCGCAAGCTGTACAACTGGCAACGCAAGTCGATGGTGCTGATGAAAAAACTGTGACGCCGGTGGGGGTAGCCTGAAGGCTCGCCCCGGCTTCGTTACAATAGCGCCACCGCAACGGCCGGCCGTTTCGCCGCGCCGGCTACATCACACGACAACAAGGAGTTCCCCATGGCCCGCATGGTTCAATGCGTCAAGCTCAACAAGGAAGCCGAAGGGCTCGACCTGCCGCCGCTGCCTGGCGAACTCGGCAAGAAGATCTGGCAGACCGTGTCCAAGGAAGCCTGGGCTGGCTGGCTCAAGCACCAGACCATGCTGATCAATGAAAACCGCCTCAACATGGCCGATACGCGCGCGCGCCAGTACCTGCTCAAGCAGACCGAGAAGTATTTCTTCGGCGAAGGCGCCGACCAGGCCCAGGGCTACGTGCCGCCGCCGCAGGCGTAATGTGCCTGGCGCGCGGCCTGGTGCCGCGCCCGGGAATAAAAAAGGGTGCCTCTCGCGGCACCCTTTTTCGTTCCGGCGCGCCCCGTGCGGGGCCGTCGCAGCCCAGCGTCAGTAGTCGCTGCGCTTGACGCCCTCCGGCGTGCCCAGCAGCAGCACGTCCGCGCCGCGCAGCGCGAACAGGCCGACCGTCACCACGCCCGGCACCTGGTTGATCGAGGCCTCCAGCGCCTTCGGATCGGTGATCTTCAGGCCGCTGACGTCCAGGATCACGTTGCCGTTGTCGGTCTTGAAGATGCCGCCTTCCTTGGTCATGCGCAGGCGCGGCTGGCCGCCGAACGCCGCCAGCTTGCGCGCTACCGCCGCGCGTGCCATCGGAATCACTTCCACCGGCAGCGGGAATGCGCCCATCACGTCGACCAGCTTGCTGCCATCGGCGATGCACACAAAGCGCTGCGCCACCGAGGCCACGATCTTCTCGCGCGTCAGCGCGCCGCCGCCGCCCTTGATCATGGCGCCGCTGGCGTCGATCTCGTCGGCACCGTCCACGTACACGGGGATTTCATCGACCTCGTTCAGGTCCAGCACCTTGAAGCCATGCTGCTGCAGGCGGCGGGTGGAAGCTTCCGAGCTGGAAACCGCGCCGGCAAAGCGCTCCTTGAACGCCGCCACCGCATCGATAAAGAGGTTGGCCGTGGAGCCCGTGCCAACGCCGAGCACGGCACCAGCCGGCACTTCCTTCTCGACATAGTCCGCCGCGGCTTGCGCCACCAGCGCCTTCAGTTCATCCTGATTCATGACAACAGCCCGTCTGCTTTTGGGGGAAACCGCATAGTGTACCGGATTGCCGTGGCATCGCCGGAGGCGCCACCGGCCGGCGGTACAATGGCTTCGAGACCGGCGGCGGACCGCATGAAAGCATCCCGCGCGCCGGCCACCGCATTGCGCTCTGCGCCGCCCTCCCCTGCCGGGGAAGGCAACGATGTACAGCGACGCCCGCGGCCAGGCACACCGGCCCGGCGTCATCACCAACCTCTACCAGCAACTCACCGACCATGAACCAGCTCGATCAGCTCAAGCAGTTCACCACCGTAGTGGCGGACACCGGCGACTTCCAGTTGATGAAGCAGTACACGCCGCAAGACGCCACCACCAACCCGTCCCTGATCCTCAAGGCCGTGCAGAAGGCCGAGTACCGCCCGCTGCTGGACCGCGCCGTGCGCGACAACGACGGCATCGACGCCGTCATGGACGCCTTGCTGATCGGCTTCGGCTGCGAGATCCTGGCCATCGTGCCCGGCCGTGTGTCCACCGAGGTCGATGCCCGCCTGTCCTTCAACACGGAAGCCACCCTGGCCAAGGCCCGCCACCTGATCTCGCTGTACGAGCAGCGCGGCGTGGCGCGCGAACGCGTGCTGATCAAGATCGCCTCCACCTGGGAGGGCATCCGCGCCGCCGAGGTGCTGCAGCGCGAAGGCATCCGCTGCAATATGACGCTGCTGTTCTCGCTGGCCCAGGCCGTGGCCTGCGCCGAAGCCGGCGCGCAACTCATCTCGCCCTTCGTCGGCCGCATTCTCGACTGGCACAAGAAGCAGGCCGGCGACAACTGGGATGTTGCCGCCAATGCCGGCGACAAYGACCCCGGCGTGCGCTCGGTGCGCCAGATCTACGACTACTACAAGAAGTTCGGCCACCCCACCGAAGTGATGGGCGCCAGCTTCCGCAGCACCGAGCAGATCCTCTCGCTGGCCGGTTGCGACCTGCTGACCATCAGCCCGGACCTGCTCGAGAAACTCGCCGCCACCGCAGGCACGGTCGAGCGCAAGCTGTCGGTCGACCAGGCCCAGGCCGCCAATATCGCCCGCATCGAATGCAGCGAAGCGGCCTTCCGCTGGCAGTTGAACGAGGACCAGATGGCCACGGAGAAGCTGTCCGACGGCATCCGCCTGTTCGCAGCGGATGCGGTCAAGCTGGAAGCGCTGATCGCGGGCTAGCCTCCCGCTCACCCAGCTCCCGTTCACACCGGGATGGTCCCTGCGCAATCGGCGGGACCATCCGGTTCAGGATCGGGCCGGCACGGATCCGTCCCACAGCTGCGGCAGCACCACGCCCGCCGGTCCGCGCAGCACGATATCGGCGGTCTGGTCCAGCGCCGAGGGCTCGGGATTGACCACGATGACCTGCGCGCCGTGGTCCTTGGCGATGCCGGGCAGGCCGGCGGCCGGGTACACCAGGCCGGAGGTGCCCACCACCAGGCAGCAATCGCAGGTCTCGGCCGCGTGCTCGGCGCGATAGCGCGCCACGCGCGGCAGGTCCTCGCCGAACCACACCACGCCGGGACGCATCATGGCGCCGCACAGGTTGCAGCGCGGCGGCATGCCGGGAATGGCCGTGGCCGGGTCGCAGCGGCCGCAGCCGTCCAGCCATTTGTTGGCGAACAGGTTGCCGTGCAGTTCGATCACATCGCGGCTGCCGGCGCGCTGGTGCAGGCCGTCGACGTTTTGCGTGACCAGGGTGAGGTTTCTTTGCGCCGCGAGCGCGGCCAGCGCGAAATGCGCGGGGTTCGGATGGGTGGCCGCGACCAGCTCGCGCCGGTGCAGGTACCACTCCCAGACCAGCGCGGGCTGGCGCCGGTAAGCGTCTTCCTGCGCCAGTTCCTCCGGATTGAAACGTGACCAGAGGCCGGTCATGGCATCGCGGAAGGTCGGAACGCCCGACTCGGCCGAGACGCCGGCGCCGGTCAGCACCATGATGCTGCCGGCTCCGGCGATCAGGCCGCGCGCGGCCGCCAGAGAAGGCGCATCGATTTCCGCGGCCATGGGCTCAGCGCGGCAGGCGGCGCTGGCGCACCGCTTCATACAGGCACACGCCGCTGGCCACGGAGACGTTCAGGCTCTCCACGCCGCCGGCCATGGGAATGCCGACCAGTTCGTCGCAAGTCTCGCGCGTGAGGCGACGCATGCCCTCGCCTTCGGCGCCCATGACGAGAGCCATCGGACCCTTGAGGTCGACGTCGTAGACGGTCTTGTCGGCGCCGTCAGCCGTGCCGATCACCCAGATGCCGCGCTCCTGCAATTCGCGCAGGGTGCGCGCCAGGTTGGTGACGGTGATGTAGGGAACGGTCTCGGCCGCACCGCTGGCGACCTTGGCCACGGTGGTGTTGAGGCCCACGCTGCGGTCCTTGGGGGCGATCACGGCATGCGCGCCGGCACCATCGGCCACGCGCAGGCAGGCGCCCAGGTTGTGCGGGTCGGTGACGCCGTCCAGCACCAGCAGCAGCGGCGTGCCTTCGATGCCATCCAGCAGTTCGTCGAGATTGAGTGCCAGCGCCACGTCTTCGGCGCGGGCCACCACGCCCTGGTGGCGATCGGTGCCGGCCATGCCGCGCAGGCGCTCTGCGTCCACCGGATGCAGGCGCACATTGAGGCTTTCGGCAAGCCGGATGAAGTCCTGCATGCGGCGGTCACGCCGCGCGGATTCTACATAGACATCGGTGACGCCCGCGGCGTCCTGGCGCAGGCGCGCGGTGACGGCGTGAAAGCCGATCAGGAGTTTTTGTTTAGCCATGGCGGGATTGTACCCGCCGGGCCTTGCCGCGTGTCCAGAGCGGGGGAACCGGTTGCGGCTCCCCCCGCCACCTCAGCGCTTGCGCGCGGCGCGGCTGCTCTTGCCGGCCGGCTTGCCGCCGCCCTTGGGACCCGACCCGAGATGGGCCGGCTTGGGCTTGGCGGCGCGCTTGGCCGGCTTGCCGCCCTGGCCGATACGCGTCTTGACGGGCGTGATGACGGCCTCGAACACCGGCTGTTCTTCGATCACGCGGTCGAGCGTTTCGTCGAACGATTCTTCCGGCTTGGAGGTGCCGCCCAGCAGCGCCGCCAGCTGGCGGCCCTTCTTGCGCGCCGGCACGGCGTGCGCGGCGGGCACGCGCGGCTGCGCCTCGGTGACCGGCGCACGGGCACGCAGGTTCTTGGCCGACGGTTCCTGCACCAGGCGGAAGTCGATCTTGCGAGCATCCAGGTCCACGCGCGAAACCTGCACGCGCACGCGGTCGGTCAGGCGGTAGCGGATGCCGGTGCGCTCGCCGCGCAGTTCGTTGCGCGCTTCGTCGTACTGGAAGTAGTCGCTGCCCAGCTCGGTAACGTGGACCAGGCCTTCCACATACAGCTCGTCGAGCTGCACGAAGATGCCGAAGGAGGTCACCGAGCTGATGGTGCCGGAGTACTCGCTGCCGAGCTTGTCGCGCATGAAGTAGCACTTGAGCCAGGCTTCCACGTCGCGCGAGGCTTCGTCGGCGCGGCGCTCGTTGGCCGAGCAGTGCAGGCCGAGCTCGTCCCAGATGGCTTCGTTGCGCTTGGCGCGCGCCGCGCTCTGTTCGGCCTTGGCCGCGGCGTCCTTGGCCTGCATGCGGCGGGCCTTGGGCGCGATGGCGGTATTCAGCGCCGTGCCGGGGGCGAACGCCGGCTGGTACTTGGTGTGCGCCAGCACGGCCTTGATGGCGCGGTGGACCAGCAAGTCAGGGTAGCGGCGGATCGGGCTGGTGAAGTGGGCGTAGGCCTCGTACGACAAGCCGAAGTGGCCGATATTGTCCGGGCTGTAGACCGCCTGCTGCATCGAGCGCAGCAGCATGGTCTGCAGCATGGGCGCGTCGGGACGGCTCTTGATCTTGTCCATCACGTCGGCGTAGTCGGCCGCCTGCGGCTTGTCGCCGCCGGCCAGCGACAGCCCCACGGTCCTGAGGAACTCGCGCAGGTTCTTGAGCTTTTCCTCGCTCGGCCCCGCGTGGATGCGATACAGCGTGGGGTGCTTGAAACGCTCGAGAAAATCGGCCGCGCATACGTTGGCGGCCAGCATGCATTCCTCGATCAGGCGGTGCGCGTCGTTGCGGGTGCGCGGCAGGATCTGCTCGATCTTGCCCTGCGCATTGCAGACGATATAGGTCTCGGTGGTGTCGAAGTCGATCGCGCCACGCTCGCGGCGGGACTTGAGCAGGACCTGGAACAGCTCGTACAGGTTCTGCAGGTGCGGCACCAGGTCGGCGCGCTTGTGCGCCTCCGGGCCCTTGGTGTTGGAGAGCACGGCCCAGACCTCGTTATAGGTCAGGCGTGCCGCCGAGTGCATCACGGCCGGGTAGAACTGGTAGGCCTTGAGCTCGCCCTTGGCGGTGATGACCGCATCGCACACCATGCACAGGCGGTCCACCTGCGGGTTGAGCGAGCACAGCCCGTTGGAGAGCTTCTCCGGCAACATCGGGATCACGCGGCGCGGGAAATACACCGACGTGGCGCGGTCCAGCGCATCGGCATCGAGCGGCGTGCCGGGGCGCACGTAGTGCGACACGTCGGCGATCGCCACCACCAGGCGCCAGCCCTTGGCACGCCCGATCTTGACCGGCTCGCAGTAGACCGCGTCGTCGAAGTCGCGTGCGTCTTCGCCATCGATGGTCACCAGCGGCACGTCGCGCAGGTCAATGCGGTGGTCGAGGTCGGATTCGCGCACCGTGTCCGGCAGCGCGGCGGCTTCCTTGGCGCACGCATCGGAGAAGGCATGCGGCACGCCGTACTTGCGCACGGCGATCTCGATCTCCATGCCGGGATCGTCGATGTCGCCCAGCACTTCCACCACGCGGCCCACCGGCTGCACGTAGCGGTCGGGATAGTCGATGATTTCCACGCTGACCACCTGCCCCACGCGCGCCTTGCCCTGCGCCTTGGGCGGAATCAGGATGTCCTGGCTGATGCGCTTGTCTTCCGGCGCCACCACCAGCACCCCGCCTTCACTGAGCAGGCGGCCGATCACGTAGCGGTTGGCGCGTTCGATGATCTCGACGATCTGGCCTTCGGGCCGGCCGCGCCGGTCGTAGCCGATCACGCGCACCTGGGCGCGGTCGTTGTGCATCGCCTTCTGCAGTTCGCGCTCGGGCAGGAAAATATCGTCGTCGCCGTCGTCGCGGATCAGGAAGCCGAAACCATCGCGGTGGCCCTGCACGCGTCCGACCACGAAGTTGGGCTGGTGGGCCAGCTCGTAGCGGCCCTTGCGGTTGAGTTCGATCTGGCCGTCGCGCTCCATGGCGGCGAGGCGTTTCTGGAATCCGTCGTGTTCCTTGCGCGTGACGGCGAGCGCCTTGGCAATGTCGCCAGCCGACAGGGGCGACCCGGACGTCCTCAGGACGCCGAGGATTTCTTCCCGGCTAGGGATCGGATAGTTA
>NZ_JBFTNF010000125.1:0-8746 GCF_056397345.1 Cupriavidus sp. 05N38 | reverse complement strand
GTAATGACCTCGGGTCTAGCCATCCTCGGGCGTCTCCATTGCATTCAACCGGGCAGGCTGAATACCATGGACAGGCCCTCAGGCGGACATTTGAACTTTGCTAGAACCGGACATTACAACTTTGCCGCTACATCCAATGTTCGCATAATGAGGATTATGTTAAATGCAGTAATCTGGCAAAACCGTGCTGAAGTACCGCCTGTGTGCAAGCCTATCTTCCCGCTCGGTGCCTGACGCTCGCTCACACCGTATATGCATCACAGCTCCGTCCTCGTGGAACAGTGGCGACCGAGAGCCCGTAAGTGTCATGCCTCTAGGCGCCTGGCTCGCCGACTCTGCGCCGGCCAGGAAACGGCATCAGCCTTGCGACGCGCTGGCGAGCACCACTTGGCCTGCGGCCTCATTCAGTCTCGTCAACCGACACTCTCCACGCATCGGTCGGAGCCTTTCTCCGCTTGTGTCAAAGCGACGTCAATTTTCTTGCCGCTTGGACAATCACGAATCCGCGCTGCTATATTGCGTGAACTAAACCTGCCTCGGATCCCATGGCACGCTCGCTTGCGCTCGTCGCGTTGGCCGCTTCGCTCTATGGTTGCGCCGGCGCCCCGTCCTTCGGACTGTTTGGCGCCTATTTTCCGCTCTGGCTTCTGAGCGCCGTGGTGGGCATCGTGGGCGCCGTCATCTCCTGGCGGGTGTTTGTCATGACCGGCTGGGCGGATATCGTCTGGTTCCCGCTGCTGGTGAACACGGCAATCGGCCTGATGATCGCTGAAGTCGTCTGGTTAATCGGTACGGGGCACATCCTATGAAAATGGCCGGCGCCCGTAAGAACCCCCTGCGCGGCAAAGTGGTTGCCCTGGTAATCGTCCTGCTTGCCGTCCTGCTTTCCGTCTATGCCTGGCATCGCACCGCACGGTTTCCGTCTTCCGACGATGCCGCGCTCGATGCAGACATGGTTCATGTGGCCTCGCCCGTGGGCGGCAAGGTCGCCAGGATCCTGGTCAGCGAAAACCAGCAGGTGGCCAAGGGCTCCGTGCTGTTCGAGATCGATCCGGTGCCGTACCGGCTGGCCGTGGCCCAGGCGAGTGCCGACCTGGAACTGGCGCAGGCCACGCTGGGCACGCGCCGGCGCACGATTTCCACCGAACGCGCCAATGCCGCGATTGCATCGGAGCAGATCGCCCGCGCCGAACAGAACTATGCGCTGACCGCGCGCACCGTGGAGCGCCTGCGCCCGCTGACCGCGGATGGCTACGTGCCGAAGCAGCAGCTCGATCAGGCCCAGGTGGCGCAGCGCGACGCGGCTGTCTCGCTGAAACAGGCCAATGTGCAGCGTGCCGCRTCGGCACAGGCGGTGGGCACGGTCGACGATGCCATGGCGACGGTGCGGGCGCGCGAGGCGGCGCTGGCCATCGCCCAGCGGGCGCTGGATGACACTGTGGTTCGCGCCCCGCACGATGGCCGCGTTAGCGGCCTGACCGTGCTGTCCGGCGAAGTCGTGCTTCCCAACCAGTCGCTCTTCCTCCTGGTGCATACCGGCGAATGGTTCGCCGTGGCCAACTTCCGTGAAACGCAGCTTGCCGAAATCCACGTGGGCGACTGCGCCACGGTCTATTCGATGATCGACCGGGGCCATGCCATCCGCGGCAAGGTTGATGGCATCGGCGTCGGCATCACCGATACCGAGCGGCTGAACCTGCCGCGCTCCCTGCCCTATGTCCAGCCGTCGGTGAACTGGGTGCGCGTGGCCAAGCGATTCCCGGTGCGGATCAAGCTGGAAGATCCGCCGGAAATGCTGGCCCGGGTGGGTGCAAGCGCAACCGTCGAGATCCGGCATGGCGCGGCCTGCAACTGACAAATTGCGTCCGGGGCTGGCCGATATCGGCGCCCTGCTGGCATCGTTCCCCGGGCGCGCGGCGGCTACCACGCGCATTGCAGTGGCCTGCACGCTGACGGTACTTGTCACCAGCATCTATGGCACACCGGAAGCGGCCATCTCCGCCTATGTCGTCTTCTTCATCAATCGGGCGGATCGCACCACCAGCATCGTGATGAGCGTGGCGGCGCTGGTGCTGGTCACCATCATTGTCGGGTTCGTGATGCTGCTGGCCGATTTCAGTGTCGACGATCCGCTGCGCCGGGTGGCATGCATGGCTGTGCTGTCGGCCGCCCTGCTCTTCCTGACGTCTGCCAGCAAGTTGCGCCCGGTGGGCGCCATCATTGCGATGATCATCGGGTTCGCGCTCGATGAACTCGGCCTGGTGCCCGGCGGCGAGGTGGCCACGCGCGCCCTGCTCTATACCCTGCTGATGGTGGCGATCCCGATTGGCGTGAACGTGGTGGTCAATCTGGTGCTGGGCCCGTCCCCGCGCCGGCTGGCATCTGACCGGCTGGCGCATTGCCTGCGCGCAGCGGCAGCCTGCGTGCGCGATCCACGACCAAACGGTGCCGCGCTGCATGCGTTGTTGCATGATGGCGTTCAGCCGGTGGCCGGATGGCTGAAGCTTGCCAGGATCGAAGGCTCGGCCAACGCCATCGACTCGGCGGCGCTGCACCATGCGGCGGCGTCGACGATGGCGATCCTGATGGCGGCCGATGTCGCCGGCCGGCAGCCGGGCGCGCTGCCCGCATCGCTTGCCGATCCGATTGCCGACACGCTCGACGCGATGGCGCGCATGCTCGATGCTGGTGGCTATCCGGTGGAAATCGGGCTGGTCCTTCCAGATTCCAGCCAGCTTGCCCCGGCGCAGGCGGCAGCCGCCAGGGAATTGCACTCGGCCATCAATGGCTTTGCCCAGCCTCCCGAGCCTGGCACGGTCAAGCCCGCGGCGCCCGCAAGCAGCCGCGGCGGCTTCCTCGACGCCGACGCTTTTACCAACCGCGACCACATCCACTACGCGCTCAAGACGACCGGCGCGGCCATGTTCTGCTATCTCCTCTATCAGCAGCTGAACTGGCCGGGCATCCATACCTGCTTTATCACGTGCTATCTCGTGTCGCTCGGGACCGCCGCGGAGACCGTGGAGAAGCTCTCGCTGCGCCTGGCCGGTTGTCTGGTCGGCGCGGCCATCGGCACGGCGGCACTCGTGTATATCGTGCCATCGTTGTCATCCGTGGGCGGACTGATGCTGCTGGTCTTCGCGGGCTCGTGGCTATCCGCCTGGATTGCCCAAGGCTCGCCACGCATTGCGTATGCTGGCTTCCAGGTCGCGTTTGCGTTCTATCTGTGTGTCATCCAGGGCGCCGGCCCGGGATTCGACCTGACCATTGCGCGCGACCGCGTCATCGGCGTGATGCTCGGCAACCTGGTGGTCTATCTGGTGTTCACGCGTATCTGGCCGGTCAGCATTGCCGGGCGCATCGAGGCGGCACTGGGCCGACTGGTCGCGCAATGGCAGCAGCTGGTAAATGCCAGGCAGCCCGACGACCGGCGCAGGCATGCGGCGGCCGCGCTGGCTTTGCAAGGCAGTGTCGTGCAAGACCTGGTCCTCGCGCACTACGAACCTGCGTCCGTGGGTCCGGCAGCTGGATGGGTCGACGACCGCCGGCAGCGCCTGCGCAAGCTCGACGCAATTGCCGGACCGGCCTTCCTGCTCGCCGAGCGGTTCCCGGGCGACCCCGACCTCGCGCAACGGCTTCGCACGCTGCTGGCCCACGACGTGGCTCCGCAACCGGTGCAGCCCGCCGAATCCGCGGCCGCCCCCGGCCACGATGAACCGGTCCGCGACGCCCTGCTGGCGCTCATCGACAAACGCCTCGCCGAATCCCCTGACGACTCCGCCGAGGCGCCCCATCCTTCCTCGATCCATGCGCAAACCTGATTCGCTGGGGGCTCCGCTATCGCTGATAGCTGTGATGCTGGCCGGTTGTGCCACGTCGTCGCTCGATCTGGCACCGCCGGAACCCGACCGGCCGTGGCAACCCGCCACCACGGCGTCCGGAGAGATCGTGCCTGGCGCCGCGGCCAGGCCGGCAACCACGACAAGATCGTCCGGCTACGCGCTGCCTGCCAACGCGGCGCTGGCTTCGCTCGCACCGCCGCCCGCACTCGATCCGGCGCATGCATACTCGTTGCCGGAACTGATCGATATGGCCGAGTCCGCCAACCCGCTGACGCGCATCGCCTGGAACGACGCGCGCAATGCCGCGCTGGCCGCGGGCATCGCCAAGGCCAGCTATCTGCCGCATATCTCGGCCGCGGCCATGGGCGGATACCAGAACGGGCATCTTTCCACCAACACGGCCCTGGGAACCGCAGGCGCCAATACGTCCAGCCACGGCGCGGTGTCGGTGCTGTCGCTGCAATGGCTGCTGTTCGATTTCGGCGAGCGTGCGGGGATTGTGGGTGCCGCGGAGCAGGCTTCGATCGCGCTCAATATTGCGTTTACGGCCGTCCACCAGCACATCGTCCACGAGGTGAGCGTGGCGTTCTATCGCTATCAGGCGGCCCGTTCGCGCGCCGGCACTGTGCAACAGGCGATGACCAACGCGGATGCCGTGCTCACGGCGGCCAGGGCCCGCTACCAGCGCGGCATCGGCACGGTGGTGGAGGTGGCGCAGGCCACGCAGAACCGTGCACAGACCAACCTGGCGATGGTGCAGTCGCAGGGAGCCGAAACCGACGCGTATCTGGCCTTGGTCACAGCGATCGGCATCTCGCCGCTATCGAAGCCGCGCATCGCCGAGATGCCGGTGCGGCCGTTGTCGCCGGCCCTGCGCGGCTCCATCGAGCAGATCGTCGAGGATGCGATCGCGCGGCGGCCCGACGTGCTGGGCGCCTATGCGGCCGAGCGGGCCAGCCAGTCCAAGGTCAAGGCCACCGAGGCGGCGTTCCTGCCCAAGGTGTTCCTGTCCGCGTACACGTCGTATGCATCGGGCGGATCGGCCATCACGGCGATTCCGCCGATTGGCCAGCAGCCCCCGACGCTGAACCTCAACGGCTATCGCTACGGCGCCAGCGTATTTCTCGGGGTTTCCGTGCCTCTCTACGACGGCGGCCTGCGCTCGGCCGCGCTCGCGCAGGCGCGCAATGACGTCGATAGCGCATCGGCCCGCCTGACGCGGGCCAAGGACGAATCGGTACGGCAGGTGGTAGTCAGCCAGAGCGCGCTCGAATCGAGCCTGGCCGCGTACGACGCGGCCAGGGAACTGGCCGACGCGGCCCAGGTCACCTACAACGCGGCGTTTGCAGCGTACAGCAAAGGCGTGGGGACGGTGACCGAAGCCAACCTGGCGCAGAACCAGTTGCTATTGGCTCGGAACGCGTCGGCCGATGCCTATAGCGGCGCACTGGCTGCGGCCGCTACGCTGGCGCTCGCGACCGGGGCGATCGGCTCGGCGCCGTGACCGGCTGAATGCCGGCGCATTCCTGCCCAACCCGCAAGCTAGCGCGCCAGCGAACTGACAGGCCCCGGTTGCGCAGCGGCGCTCAGGCGCCGTCGAGGAAGGGATTGCGTTGACCCATGCGCGTGCCCAGCGCATCGGGAGCCAGGCTCATGCTGGCTGGATCCACCGCCGGAGAGGGACTGCGCGCGAGCGAGGGGTCGGCCGGTACCGGCGCCCTACCCTGTTGCATTGGCTGGACGCCGCCTTGCCCATATTGTTCGAGCGCGGCGGGCATCGCCCCCTGGGCGACCTGCGTTGTCGCAGGCACGGCCTGCATCGGCATCGCTTCTCCCGCTTGTGCGCTTTGTGCCGGCATCGACTGCGCAGGCTGCGCGGATTGCATCGGTTGGTTGGATTGCATCGGCTGGGTCGGCTGAACGGGCTGGGCCTGCTGCGCGAGCAGCGGGAAGGACGCGATCAATGCGCCAGCCATCAACAGGGATTTCGCCAGATGTTGCTTCATTCGATACCTCCTAGAACGCCTACAGGCATGGGAAGGGCCACTGTAGCGCCGAGGCGTCTAACATTCTGTTCGATTTTGCAACGGTGATTTACCAGCCTTGCGATCTGCCGCGAGGCAGGTTAAGTGCGCGCGCGACACCTTGACGGCGCCCAACCTTGATGCAACCGTCCGCCCCGCGTGGCTCGCTTGCTCAAGCCAGTCCCACGTGGCGCTGCAGCCGTCCCAGCCCCGCCCAATGCGGCGGCACAAGCCACATCCGGCTGCATTTCCCTGCTATCTACGATCACGCGCTGCGCCCGTCTGGCACCAACGCGCCTCAGTTCACGCTGCCCGTGCTCATCATGGAACTGGGTCCGATCACCCATGCGGACCTTGGATGCCAGAACCACCGTGCCCGGTCGACGCTGACAAGAAATCTGCCGTTGCTTATCGCGCAAGGGTAGGTTTCGCGCACCGCTGCCAGGCCGAAGCGGCACGCCCTTCACGCCATGGGCGTCAGCCGAGATCAACCGCCATGATTGGCTCGGAGTCGGCGGAAATCACTGCTGCGAGCGCATGGATTTCTGGCAGCAGCTTCCTGAAGTAAAAGCGTGCCGTGGCTACCTTGGACGCGTAGATGGGATCAGTAGAGGGACCGTTGGACAGGCCAATCGCAACCATACGAGCCCAAATCCATGCAAGACCCACGTGGCCAGCGAGCCGCAGGTAGGCGGCTGCAACGCTGCCCTCAGCGTGAGGATCCTCCTTGACTGGACGGCATGCGGGTACGCAGTTCTCTGCGCAAGATCTTGCCGACCGTGGACTTTGGCAACGCATCGATAAGCGTAACGTGTCGTGGCATCTTGTATCCCGCAAGCTGTGTGCGGCAGTGAACCTCCACTTGCTCCCTCGTCAGAGTGGGATCGCGCGGGACAACAAACAAGTGGGGTACCTCGCCTGAACGCTCGTCGGGAACACCGATACAGGCAACCTCCATGACATTTGGCATCATGGCCACGACAGCCTCGATCTCGTTCGGATAGACGTTAAATCCCGAGACGAGAATCATGTCCTTCTTGCGGTCGACCATTGTCATGAACCCCTGCTCGTCCATGGTCACAATGTCTCCCGTTCTGAACCACCCCTCGTCAAAGAACGCCTTCCGTGTTTCCTCCTCCCGGTTCCAGTAACCCCTGAAGAGTTGTGGGCCCTTGATAAGTAGCTCACCCGCGCCCCCCAGTGGAACGTCCTGATCATTGTCATCCAACAGGCGTACGTCCGTAGAGGCAACGGGAATGCCGATCGTCCCACTGCGGCCTGGCGGATTGAAGGTGGCGCTCGGCGAGGTCTCCGTGAGTCCGTAAGCCTCGGTAACGGCAGGCGCCCCCGTAGCGCGCCAACGCTTGGCTACGGCAGCCTGGATCGACGCTCCGGCGCCCACCACCAGTTGCGTAGCGCTGAAGTCGACGCAATGAAGCTCCGGCTCATTCACAAGGCTGTTGAACAATGTGTTGACGCCTATGAACATCTGAAATGGCCGCCGCTTCATCTCCGCAACCACCGACCCGGGATCTCGCGGATTTGGCACCAACCGATTTTCGCTGCCCACCGATAGCGCCAGCAACGCAGTGGCAAGCGGAAAGATGTGATACAGCGGCAGAGGCGTCACCATCGAAGCCTGCGGCGCTGTCAGTGCCGGCCTCGCCCATGTCAGAACCTGGGCCAGACTCGCACTGACCGACTTATGCGTGAGGATCGCGCCCTTGGATACGCCTGTCGTACCACCGGTGTACTGCAGGATCGCGATGTCCTGCGCCGTCTGGGAGACCTCGGCGAGCTTCCCTCTGCTTCCCTGGAGGATTGCTGTCGCCAATGGCAGGAGTCGACACTTGCCCGTCGCGTCGACTGCTTCAGCAAGTTCAGCATCGGCAGCCGCTGCCGGAAGTTGTCCGGCGACACGCTTCATCCCGACCACCGGCGCTGTCAGTACCAGCGAAATGCCTGTTTCTGCCAGTACTTGCTGCAATGACTGCTGCAGTTGGTCAGCAACGATAATGCCGGCCGCGCCAGAGTCCTGCAATTGGTGCTTCAGCTCACGTGGCGTGTAGAGCGGATTGACGGGCACCGCCACCATTCCTGCGCGGAACACCGCAGCAAGGCCAATGATGAAGGCGGGGCAACTGGGCAACATCAACGCCACGCGATCCCCCTTCTTCAATCCCGACTGCTGAAGAAAGGTCGCCAGCGCCTCGGAAAGGAGGCCAAGCTCTGCGTAGCTCAGCGACTCCCCGAGGCACGTCAGGGCCGGGCGCGCCGAGAACGAAGTGACCGTCCTTTCAATCATCGCTCCGAGCGTAGCTGTCTCCTCTACCTCGATCTCGAGTGGCATCCCGGGCGGGTAGGATCCATGCCAGCGTCTGGCTTCCATATTGACGTCTCCTCAATTGTTATGCCCCAGTTGTATCCGGGGTTGCTTCGCTCCGTTCCCAGCGGGTGGGATGGCGAACTCTCGGCTTGCCGGCGTGCCCAAATGATCGCGTTCTCTGAGCCGGATCTGATACCAGAAAACGCCGCAATATCTTTGGTTAACGTTCGTTTGGTAAACGATCGTAGGTTACCCGTAGGACCATGTCAACATGTATTCACGACCATCGACCACCCGCGCAGCCCCACGCAGCCACCTTCAAGGTGGAGTGAATGCGCTGCCATTGGCGCCCGCTCTGACAAACGGCTCTCAATCCTAAACGATCGTAATGCTATACTTCCCGCAGGTTGATATATTCAAGGTGAGCCGAATGCGATACTCAAGCAGTCACAAGCAGGAGACTCGGGAGAAGCTTCTGAACAGCAGCAGAGCGATTGCCAAGAAGGGAGGATTCGAGTCCACCGGGATCGATGCCCTGATGGGCGCGATCGGGC
>NZ_JBFTNF010000124.1:0-9477 GCF_056397345.1 Cupriavidus sp. 05N38 | reverse complement strand
GTGACGGACAGGTCCTTGATGGCGAGGGTGGTAGTCATGGCAGTTCTCCTTGGGAGCGATTGAACTTTGGGTTCGGTTGGTTTGAGCAGTGTTTCTGCGCTCGGGAGGTACAAACGCATGGAGTGTGCCAAGGCGGCATAGGGACGCGAAAATCGCCCGCAAACCCAGGCGGGGCTTGGAATAGGTTTTCCCCGAGCGTAGAGAATGACGTCAAGGCCCTGCGCGCGTCGTCCTGGATCTGGCGGGCGTAAACCAACACATCAGCGCCAAGTGTTTGCGATCACGCGACACGCATGGGCCCCTACATCGGCGAGCGGGACGTCGCGCGTCAGGCCGTCTGGACCAGGCCCCCGGGCATTGACCCATTTTCGCTGTGCCGGCTATCGTTGAACCTCACGCTGCGGCTGAGCGCCCGCTGGCGCAGCTTGCTGAGCCACATAGTGGCCGTGCGCGTGCCATAGCGAGGCAACTCGAGTTCGCCTGACTGCGAGCCCCACTTTCACCGCGCGCGCGAGGCGAGGCGCGAAGCAAGCCGCTCAGCCAGCGCCCGGTCAATGACTTCGAACGAACGGCTCGCCCGCTCATAGGCATACATATCGCCGGTGGCTATGTCGAACCACCAGCCGCTCAATACCAGAGCCCCGGCCGTGACTTGGTGGCGGACGATCGGGTAGGTCATTAGATGCTCGAGCTGCACAAGGACATTGAGTTGCGACAATTGGTCGTGCGGCTTCAGCCCGTCATTGAGCGGGCCTTCGTGTTCGAGGCGAAACGCTGCGTTGTTGGCGTGGTAAAGCCATTTATCGAGATTCGGTGCTTTCAGCTTCGGGTTGCGTGCATAGACAGCTTTCATGGCGCCGCATTCGGAATGCCCGCACACGACAATATTCGCGACTTTCAGCACCAACACCGCGTACTCAATCGCGCTTGCCTCGGAGAGGTCGCCGGTCGAGACCCCCTCCGCAGTCGCCGGCGGTATCAAATTGCCGACGTTGCGCATCGTAAAAAGATCGCCGGGATGAGTAGATGCGAGCAGGTCCGGCACAACCCGGCTATCCGAGCACGTGATGAAGAATGCATCAGGTTTCTGCGCTAGCGCGAGCTTACTGAACCGTTCTGCATATTGCGGTAGCATCTTCTCGCGAAATTCGACAATGCCCATTATGAGTTTGCGCATGGCGTGCCTCCGACACAGTTGAGCCCGACGATTCTCCCAGAGGAGCGGTGCATCGCTCGCTATGCATAAACGCGCGTTGCGCTCCCCCATTTGCGATGCTATTTTCGTGCGCACCCCACCCTTCTGGTTGAGCCTGGCCTGCCAGGCTGCCTAATACATGGTGTGATGTCCATCGGTCTGCTAACGTTTATTGAGCGATCGATCGCTCCAGATCCAGCATGTTCTGCGGGTGAACGCGGATAATGCCCCAGCGCGGACTGTCGACGTCTGCGATGAGGGACAGCGAGAGCGAGGCCGTCAGGGGGAGGACAAGCAGGAGCGCGACCTTGGCGCCTTTGCCGCGCACGCCGTAGCCCTGGAGCAGGATGCTGAAGAGGGCAATCGCAATCATCAACGACCAGGCGCCGGTCGGCACCCTGTTCCGCCAGGCCGCAGTCGTGTACCCGTGTGAATTGATGACGTCGTTCATGCCCGCCACCGCAAGTGCGGTAACGGGATCCGGCATTGCCCGCGCCGCATCCCTAACGCCATTCCACATTCGACCTTCAAGTTCGGCGGTGCGGATATCTATTTGCGCCAGCATTGCCGTGTCTCTTGATCGATAGAAGCTAATTCTTAGCGCGACATATTCGCGAAGCAATCCTTTGACCTCCGTGGCTCGGGCGTTATCGAGGAGATCGGCGCGGAGGTATTCGGTGCCGATGGCATTCGCTTCCTCTTCTTCCAGGTTCTTGCGCTGATCGTACCGGCCGACTGCCATCGACAAAGTAAAACCAATCAACAATGCGAAAAGCGTCAAGGTCGCGGTCTGCACGATGCTGAAGTCATCGCGCTCCTCATCGGTTAATGGCCGAAAACGCCGGAGCACGAGCGTTGCAAAGGACGCCACCCCAGTGAATACAATCAACAACAGTACGAAGAGCACAGCAGGACGGTCGACCATTTGCATCACGTTCCCCTGTTTCGTTGACCCGGACAACGGCTGGCCATCTCGATGACCCCGCACCTGCGATCCTAGCCGAATTCCCATTGTCGAAACCTCGTTTTCTGTTCGGTTGCGCCTATTCGTGGTGCTTTCTTACTAATTTCCGACCGGGGGAGTGGTTCGCTAACAAGCGTGCCGCGCGCATCTGGCTGGTGGCACGTCGGCTGTATAAAGGGAGGAGGTCGCGGCGAAGGGCCGTTCGTTACCGATCGGCGGTCATTTGGCGTGTGCAGCCAGATGCCTTTGCACATGGCCGATCTCTGCCGTTTGAACGATTGTCCCTCCCCGGGGACAGCGGGGTCAAAAAAGCCCGAACAGGTTGCCTAACGCAGCCGGACAGCGCGATGAACGGCCACATCAACAACCGCGCTCTGCGCGCCGATCTCCATGGTGAGTACGAGCGCTTTCAAGACGGCGTCAAGAAGGCCAAAGACGTCGACGACAAGGAATCGGCCTTGTATTGGCAGGGAGCGGTTTATGCGACCGTGATGATGGCTAATATGTTCGCGTCATCAAAAGGCAAGAGGAACTTGACGTACCACGAGCATCGCTGGGGTAGCCATGGCGCGGCGGTCAGTTCGGCCTGACGCCCAGGCAAAACATCGTGAGTTGTCCCTCCCATAGGGGGCCTATCTGGCGGACCACATCTCCGTAGGAACGCCCGTCGTAGACATGCTCGAAGACCTTCGGATCGATCAGTCGAACAGCGTCACCGTAACATCGGCATTTTGCCGCGTTCATCCCTTCTCGCTGAAGGCAAGTCGCGACAAACGGGCGCTCTCCGTTTGGATCGCCTGTGCGCGTGAGATATCGCGCAAAAGCTTCTGCGAGGCCGCGAGTGGCCGGCGAGCAGCCTTCCGCGTTTATCACGGCCTCAGCTTCCTTCCAAAGCGGCACATACTCGAGGGTCAGGTTAGTTGCCATGGTCGGCGCCTGGAGTGCGACAACAACGTGCTCGTTTGCCATTGCAAAGCGACATTTCTCGCGAGCCTGCGCCCAAAAACTCGCAAAGAACATCTGATGATCGAGAGGTAACGGCGGACCGCACTCGTGCTGAAGCACCTCAAGAGCATCCCCCCGGGTCTTGGCCCAGGTCTTACCACTTGGGCATGCTTTGTAGGGTGTGTTTGTCCCCGGCACGCTGGCCAGCGCCTCCTTCGAAGGTGGGTACGAACACAGGAAGCGCACACCAGGCCCGTACATCCGCCTCACCTGGTTGCCATAGGCGCTAATGAAAGAACTGTTTGCTTGGCTCTCAGTCGTACCCAAGACGATCCGGACAAACGGCCGGTTCGATTCATTGAGAATGCGACACTCGAACGCGAGCGCGAAGGCGTGAGACGCCACCAGCATCAAGAAAGCCGGCAGAAGGCGAATTGCGATGCGCGGGCTCGGCATCTCTTTTTCTTCTGTTGAACCAAGGCTGGTCGAAAGGATCCTTGTCCTGAGGATAGGTCCCTCGCAAACTTCACCACTGTTCGCCGGCGCACAGACGAAATGCTGCGCGGTGCTGGTTGTGAAGCGAAGCGAATGCGGCCTCGGATCGGGCCCATGCGCCGAGCGTTGCATCGAGAATCTGGGCGTCGTTGGCAAGCAGAACGATGATTGCATCCGCGCAGGCGCAATCGGCTACCGAGGTGGCGAGCACGGCCTGGTTCCGATCGCAGACAACGAGTTCGAAGCCCGCCTGCCGCGCGCAACGAGCCATGGGCGCGGATCCCGACGCCGTGCTCGCCGGCAGCGTGCCTTACCTCCTGTGCGGTTTCCAAGAGGCTCGCCGGTTTCACTGATGAAACGCGAAGGGAGCGGTAAGCCGGCGATGCCCCACCAGTCGACTACAGATGACCTTGCAGTCGTGGTCTGTCGTCTTCTAAGTTTCTCATACGGCACATAGGTCGAGCGGTCTGCGCCAGGCGGCAGACAGCAGCGAGATGTCGAGGCAAGCCCGGGTCCCTGCGGACAGAATTAGATACGAAATCCTGGGACCCGGCGACACTGTCCTCTAGTGGGCAATGCATTCAAATCAGGGTCGAGTGACGTCAACGATGGCGCGGCCCAAGCGTTTATAAGGGCRAGGCAAGTTGACTCATAAAATCTGAGGAGAGGTACCATGATGAACAGATTCTGTGCGGTGGCCATTGCAGCGCTCTTTTCGGTAGGCTTTGCCTACGCTCAAACTGCCGCGCCTGGGGCAGCCGCCAAGCCTGCAGCGCCAGCCGCCGCTCCGGCAGCTTCCTCGAGCTGCGAAGCGAAGGCGGTCGACAAAAATGGCAAGCCGCTAGCTGGGGCCGCGAAAGCTTCCTCTATCAAGAAGTGCGAAAGTGGCAACAAAGGCGACGCATCAGCCGCCTGCGAAGCCAAGGCCGTTGGGAAGGACGGTAAGCAACTCGCCGGTGCTGCAAAGACGTCCTTCATGAAGAAGTGCCAGGCCGACGCCGGCAAATAATCTCGAATTTGAGAAAAGGCCGGCCACGCGCCGGTTTTTTCTGCCGCTCCGCCGCTGGCTTCAATGCATGATTACTGGCCAGCGTGGAGCAGGGGTCGCGGTCAGTTTGCTCCAGACACTCATTGTGATTAATAACGCCAGTCCTGAGTATTGGGTTTTGTGCGGACTTTGACGGTCGAGGGTGGGGCCTGCTGACGTTGTTCAGAGACTATTTGCGGGGCCGCGTTGGCGTATTGGTAGCAGTTGGCTGCCGACCCGTGTGAATGCCGATGAAGCGGGCGAGTGTCGCCGGAAACAAAAAAGCCCCTCGTCAATGCGAAGGGCCTTTCTTCCATCTCGACTGCCTAGGTGCAATGGCGCTTACAGCTTGCGAATCCGGGAGGCTTGCGGACCTTTCGGGCTGTCCTTGACTTCGAACTCGACTTTGGAGCCATCGTCTAAGGACTTGTACCCAGTACCCTGGATTTCGGAGTGATGAGCAAATAAGTCCTTGCCGCCATCATCTGGTGTGATGAACCCGAAGCCTTTTTCAGCGTTAAACCACTTTACGATACCAGTTGCCATCTCATCCTCATTGTTAGGAGCATGCATGCTGCATGCAGAAATAGAAAATCCAATCTGGACTTGCTATTCCAATGTAAGCATCCTGCCGTCGATTGCAGGAAAGTCATTTAGTTAGTGATCATAGCCGGGGAAACACATGCAGCCAAGGTGTCTAGGGTTTACCACGGGGGCACGCCATGAGGCCGCTCAGGCTGGTAGCGGAGTCACCGCTGGTTCTCGCATAAGCTTATTGGTGAAATGAGAATTAAAGGCAACTGATTCTCGCGACCTCGTGGTGGCCGCGTGCACGTCTCTGCCCAGCGAAAAAACCTGACACGGAAGCGAGGGAGGGCGGTGGGCCGAAAAGGAGCGCGTTGTAGGGTGGCAGCAAACTGAATCAGGTCCAGCTGCTCAGCGCCAGCACGTCAGCGGCCGTGTCGAGGATAGCGGCCTGCTGGAGCAAATCGGCAGGGTGATTTGAGGTGGCACTTGTACCTGCCTTGGTCATGTGCGCCTGAGCCATTGCCCGCAGGCTTGCGGCATCCTGGCGCAGGACTTGGACGCTGACAGAATCGGACCAGTGCCCCCTTTTCCCGCTGCTCGTCGGTTGCAAAGTCACCGGGTCCGACGTCATGGGGGAAGCGAAAATTTGATGCATATTGACCCTTTGATTTTGTTGTGCCTGGTTTCGCTTGGTGCTGTCGCGCGAAAGGACTCTTTTTGTTGCGGAAATGAATGCAAGCACACCCGATAGCAGGGTGGCCAGCAGCAGCGATGAATTCCGAGAGTGCGTCGCAGAAGCCGATCGCGCATTGGACACAATCCACATGACGATTTGGTGTCCGTCCAGTAGGCCAAAGCGATGATATCGGCAGGGTTAAGGGTTAATCTCGATGCTGTGTGACGTCGATTCAACGTGTGACCAAGCCAGTATCGGAGGCGGGCCGCAATGCCAGGAAATGGCGCGAAAATGTTCTTTATATCTGACGTGAAAATTTTTAATTTCACGTAGACTGATGAAGTAGTCCTTGCTGCCACCCGCGTCTCGCTTCCCGGCGACGCGGGTTTATTTTTGTGCGATAGCCCACGCAGCAGAATTTTCTCGATGTTTGGCCTACACTTTCCAACCATGAGTTGCACTTAACCCAGCGTTGCTGCTGGGGCTGTCGTGGCTATGGAAATCTACCAACTGCATCTTGTTTCCACGGGTGTGCACCCGCGATGGCTTATTGAGGGGCACAGAGTTCGCGTTCCTGTTGAAGGCAACCAGGTGAACCTGGATGGGAAACTGCTAGAGGTCTACGGTTGCCGTACCGGAAGCGGAAGAGTGCGAACGGGACCGGTTGGACTTGTGTCGGGAACCGTAGTCGAAGTCTGGCGCGATGCCAATGGATTGTTCGTGTGTGCACGTGCCGATGAGGTAGACCGTGCACGTGCCGCTCAGGTGGCGAGAGAAGAGGCGGCTCAGGTCGCTTCGTGTGAGCGCGAGCGGACCCTTCGAGCACAAGCACATGCGTTCAACGCTAGCCTCCCAATTCCCCTCAAGTGGGTGCCCGGTGCTATCGAGGACGAGCTTGGCCATCCGGAGGGCATATCAGATGAGGAAGGGGCGTATCCAGCTAGTATTGTTCACGTCTTGTTAGAAGAGGGTTTTCGCGATGGACGTCTTATGCGGAACGCTGGCGATTTGCTATGCATGCGCTTGCGGCGAGACGGTGGTGAGCATTTTCCTGTGCGAAAAGAGGAAACGTATATCCAGGTCTCGTGCAAAGCGTGTCTGACGGCTGCAAAGCGGTGGCGCTGCGACTAGCCGGCGTTATTCGGCCCAGACGGCATCAACGTCCCTCAGTAGCCGACCAGCCAAGATGTAGTCGCCAAGTTTTTCCGCCTTTGCCTCCAGCCGCTGGAGTTCGCCTGCTGGCAATTCACCCAGCTCAAACTGGCAGTATAGATTCCGTTGCCGGAAGGACAGCTTCGCTCGACTCAGTCCAGCAATGAGTGCCGCCGGTGATTTTACGGCGATGTTCTCATGCCCCCGGTACTCCACACGGACGCCGGCTTTCTGGCCGAGTCGCCCTAGCTCCACGGCATCTTGCCAAGCCGACTCGTAGTCCAATTCGATTACCGATATTCCTGCTGTATTCAGGAACCGCAGGGCCTCCCCTTTGGTTCCGGCGCGCGTTGTCGCCATCCTTACCTCCACTCACATCATCCGCTGCATCCAGGTCGAGCGCCTGCTTCCGTTCCCCCCTTGCTGCGAGTTCGCTTTGCAAGAGCACATTGTACCCGGCGGAGGGCCGCTTCTCTGTTGGGTGGCGCTCATGTTCGTGCAAAAAAGCGGTGCATAATTTCACCTCGCGCGCTTGTCTTTTGCATGCGACGGCCGCATGCCATTGCGTCGGAGAATAAGCACGGACGGACGTGCCGTGTCAGTCCGCGCAAGATTCGTTTGCAGCCTGCCATGGCGGGCTGCAATTTGACCGGCACCCCTGGCGTTACACATTCATGTTGCGTATTTTTTCTTCAATTTTTCTTTCCTCGGCATTGCTGGCGAGCCACGGCAGCCTAGCCCAGTCCTATGTCGAATGTAAGCTTCTCGACAAAGCGGAGCTTAAACTCGCTCCCAAGTCGACGCTCTTGTATCTCCGTTGTCGTGCACGGCAGACTTCGTATGAGGCTGAACGCATCAAGGGCGTTTCGCAAAAGGCCAAGGATGACCTGTTGTTTGCGTGCCAGGACCAGGTGATTGCGGTCGAGCATCAGTTGCGCGTGAGTCACGGCTTCACGAGGGAGTCGCTGGCCAGAGAGAGGTGCGATTACTGAGGCTCCGTGCTTGACGGGGCAGGCATCGCCCGCCCAGTCTCCCACACTCCAGCCACAGGCGCGTCCCGGTTGGCCGCCGTGCCCCAGCGCACGCGTCGTGATGAGGCATCTGGCACGGGATCGGTGCGCGGGTCGGTCCCGCCGTGCCATTTTCCTGCGCCCGCAGCCTGATGCAACTTCCGGGAGCTGTGGCATAGATATTGCGTAAGCGATACACGGGCCAACGGCGGCCTTGAAACAATCTGGCAAGTCGCGATGACACGCTCCGAAAAGGAGCATCCCGGGCAATGGCGCCCCGAAGCGAAATGCTCGCGAACCGGACAACCGGTTTGTAGGCATCTCGCTTCGGGGCGCTTTTTCTTTGCCGGTCAGCGCGGTGCGCGTCCGCGTCGACACTACCTGCAAGGCATGGCATGAACGCTTTCTCTACTCAGTCACCCGAGGCCGAAGTGTCCGCCGAAACCATCGGCGGATTGATCAACCTTTCCGGAAGGCAGCGCATGCTGTCGCAACGGATCGTCCTCCAGCTATTGCTGGCTTCGCGGGGGGACACTGCCGCGCTCGACATCGCACGCAAGTGCCTGTCAATGTTCGAGTCGGCGCATTCGGATCTCGTAACGGGCAATGAGCGTTTGCCCGGCGCATTCTCCGGCGCTTTGCAGCAACTGTACTTTGGCAGTCCGCGCGCTGACGCGCGTATCCGTGAATTCATCGACCAGGTCAGAACAGCGATAGACGCACCACTGGCCGACACCAGCCGGCGAGCGCAATCCCTCGACATGCTGGTGGCGCAGGCCACGCCAATGCTTGAACTGCTGCAGTCCGTCACTCAGGCCTACCAGGAGGAGATGCACCGTTGCGAGGTCGCTGTGCGCAAACGCCACGCCGACCTCGTCGAGCGCCTCAGCGGGATTTCGATGCAGGCGAACATCGTCGCAATGAATGCGCGCATCTCGGCGGCACGGGCGGGAGAGTACGGCAGGGAGTTCGCGGTGATCACGCTGGTGCTTGCAGACATCATCAAGGAGATGGATCAGCTGATCCGACACGTCGTCGGCTCGATCGATGCGTCCAAAGGTCCAATCAAAGTTTAACGCGGAGACGCCCTTGAAACGTTACCTCTGTTCCTTCTGCTTGATTGCCTGCAGCGTCCTGGCGCTGGCCTTGTCCGGGACCGCTTCGGCCGAAACGCTAACGATCAACGCGGCGATCAACAAGGCGGGCCGCCAGCGCATGCTGTCTCAGCGCATRGCCAAGGCATACTGCCAGGCTGGCCTCGGTGTTGAAGTCGAACGTTCGAAGAAGGTCCTCGAACAGTCCGTGGCGCTCTTTGACAGGCAGCTCATGGAGCTGAAGGCGTCCGCGCCCACGCCGGAGATCAAGGACACCTACGCCAGGCTCGAGCAGACATGGATTCCCTACAAGCAGTTGCTGTCCGCTGGCGATCCGAATCTCGATGGCGCGAAAGCAATCGCAGGAATGAGCGAGGAGAATGAGCGAGGA
>NZ_JBFTNF010000123.1:0-13456 GCF_056397345.1 Cupriavidus sp. 05N38 | reverse complement strand
GTGCGCGGCGGCGCCAACACCTGGATGCAGGGACTGGGCCCGGTGGCCAACGTCAATGTCAACGTCAACCAGAACATCGCCCAGCTGCAGAGCATCAACGTCAACACGCTCAACAACGTCGGCGTGATCGGCTCCGGCCTCGGACTGGCTATCGATGTCAATCCTTCGCAATGGGCTGCTACCCACGCCAAGGTCTGAGCGACACGCGTCGCGCCTCGTGGAAACCCTGCGGTTTCCACGGTCGTGACCTGTGGCTTTGACAGCCGGCACTGCGTCCAGACACGCAGTGCCGGATCTTCCCGCTTGGCAACTACCAGTGCCCCGGCCGAAGGATTGCACGGTATTGCGCGCCCTGGCATGCGCTTGCACCCCGGGAATCGGCGCCGTTCACTGTCCGGCGCGCCCGGCGATCCTCGATCTCAGTTCATCGAGCCGGGACAGGAACAGCGCAAGCGTTGGCGCGGCATTGCTCGGGCTATACCCGACGACGAGATCAATGGTCGGGATTTCGCCCGTCAGCRGCCGGCTGACCACCGACCACGGCATCAGGTTCTCCACATAAGCCGGGATTAGCGTCATGCCGCGGGTCGATGCGATCAGCGACATCACCATGGCCGGATTATCGACGCTTTGCGCGATCTCGACCTCGACGCCCGAACTGGCCAGATAAGCATCGACGACCCCCCGCAGCACCTTCGCCTTGTCTCCCATGGCGATGAACGGCTCGTTGCGGAGATCCTCCGCACGCAGCGCGTCGCGCGCGGTCAATGCATGGTCGCTCGGCATCAGCACGACCAGCGGCTCCTGGGCAATGACCTTGTATTCGAGGTCGTACCCGGGCTCGGCGCGCATGAAGGCGACGTCGAGCTTGCCATGGGCCACCGCGGCGGCCAGTTCCGTGGAGTAGTCGCTCGATACGCTCACCTCGATATTCGGCAGCTCTGCGCGCAGCAAGTGCATGGCGTCCGTCAGCCATGTCATCTCCTGGCCAGTCAGAAAGCCGAGTGCAAAGCGCGGCTTGGCAGGTCGTGCCGCGCGGCGGGCCGCTTCCACCGCGGCGTCGACCTGTGCCATGGCCAGCCGCGCATGGTCGATAAAGGCCTGGCCTGCATCCGTCAACGCCACGCCGTGCGCACTGCGGCGCAGCAATTCGACGCCGACCTGCTCCTCGAGATCGCGGATCTGCCGGCTTAGCGAGGGCTGCGAAGTATGCAGCCGATTGGCCGCGGCCTCGGTCAGGCTGCCGGCTTCCGCGACCGCGATGAAGTACCGAAGATGTCTCAATTCCATCAGCCCCATGCCTGGCAGGCATGCCCACAAGCTTACAAAGTCTTTTTCATGGGCGCCGGAAGACCCTAGATTGGTCCCTGCAGCAACCCCGTTCCACTGTCCACGCAACCTTATCCATGCTGGACAGCGATACCTTACAGGAGTTTCCCATGAGCAGTCCCGTCGTTCTCATCACTGGCGCACTGACCGGCATCGGTCGTGCCACCGCGCTTGCATTCGCTCGCACTGGCGTGAATCTCGTCGTCTCGGGCCGCCGGCCCGCCGAAGGTGCCGCACTCGAAGCCGAACTACGCGAGCTCGGCGCCGATGCGTTCTTCGTGCAGGCCGATGTGCGCCACGACCAGGAAGTGCGCCATCTGGTCGATCAGGCCGTGTCCCGCTTCGGCCGTCTGGATGTCGCCGTCAACAATGCCGGTACGGAAGGCCGGCCGGGCCCGCTGACCGAACAGACCGCGGAAAGCTATACGGCCACGTTCGACACGAATGTGCTGGGCACATTGCTGAGCCTCAAGCACGCGCTTCGCGTCATGACGGCGCAGCGTTCCGGGGTCGTGATCAACATCTCGTCGACCTATGGTCACGAAGGCGCGGCCTATGCCGCGGTCTATGCGGGTAGCAAGCATGCGGTGGAAGGCATCACCAAGTCGGCGGCACTCGAAGTCGCTGGCACCGGGGTGCGCGTCAATGCAGTGGCACCCGGACCCACCGAAACCGGCATGCTCGACCGCTTCACGGGGACGCCCGAGAACAAAGCGGCGCTGGCCAGTGGCGTACCGTTGGCTCGCCTCGGCAAGCCGGAAGACATCGCCGCGGCCGTGATCTATCTCGCGTCCGCAGGCGCGACGTTTGTCACCGGCCAGATTCTCACCATCGATGGCGGCAAGACCGCCGGCTGATACACGCGATGCGCATTCTCGGAACAACTGAACAAGGGAGTCACAGATCATGAACACGCTGACTGGTAAGACCGCGCTCGTGACGGGCGCATCGCGAGGCATCGGCCGCGCCAGCGCGCTTGCGCTGGCCAGGGCCGGCGCGCAGGTGCTGGTTCACTACGGAAAGGCGGCGCGCGACGCGGATGCGGTCGTCGCCGAAATCCACGCATTCGGCGGGAAGGCCGAGAAGATCGCCGCCGACCTGCGTGCTCACGATGGTCCCCATGCGCTTGCACAGCGAGCGCGCGCAGTTATCGGTGGCCGGCTKGACATCCTCGTGGCCAATGCCGGAATCTCGCGCGCGGCGACCATCGAGGAGACCACGGTGGAAGACTTCGACGACCTGTTCGCGGTGAACGTGCGGGCTCCGTTCTTCCTCGTCCAGCAGTTGCTGCCGGTCATGTGCAAAGGCAGCAGCGTGGTGCTGCTGTCGTCGCTCGCGGCGCATGCCGCCGTGGGCGCGCTGCCGGCGTATTCGGCAACCAAGGGCGCCATCGACACGCTCGTCAAGCACTTCGCCTCGGCCCTTGGCGAGCGCGGCATCCGCGTCAACGCGGTGGCACCTGGCGTGGTGCCGACCGAGATGTCCAGCTTCGCCAGGAGCGAGGAGGGCAGGGCCTTCACGCTCGGCATGCAGGCACTCAAACGCATGGCCGAACCCGACGACATCGGCGCGGCGATCGAGTTTCTCGCATCCGACCGGGCCCGATGGATTACCGGCGAGACGCTGCGCGTCGACGGCGGCTCGAAACTCTAATCGGAGATATCAATGAAGCTTTATCATGCCAACGGCTCGCCAAACTCGCGTCGCGTCAGGATGCTGATTGCGGAAAAGGGACTGGAAGTGGAACTCGTGCCGGTCGATCTCGGCACGCGGGAGCAACTCTCGGAAGCCTATCGCGCGATCAATCCGCGCGGCGTCGTCCCGGCCCTGGTGCTCGACGACGGTACGGTCATCGGCGAGGCGTCGACAATCATGCGCTATCTCGACGATGCCCATGCGCTGCCATCGCTGTATGGCACGACGGCGGTAGACAAGGCCGTCGTCGCGATGTGGGAACGGCGCATGGAGATCGAGGGGTTCGCCGCCGTGATGGAGGGCGTTCGCAATGCCGCCGCGGGACTCAAAGGGCGCGCAATTTCCGGCCCGCATGGGTACGACCAGATCCCGGCGCTGGTCGAGCGCAGCAAGCAACGGGTCGCGAATTTCTACGACGACATCGAGGCGCAACTGGATCGTGCCGCGTTCGTCGCGGGGGATCTCTTCTCCGCCGCCGACATCACCGCGCTCGCTGCCGTCGACTTCGCGACGAAGGCGCTGGCGATGCCGGTGCCCGAGACACATGTCGCGGTAAAGCGGTGGCATGAGATCGTCTCCGCCCGTCCCAGTGCCACGGCGTAAGGCTGGGTCCGCAGCGGCGCGTTGACCTGCGCTGCCGGGCACGATTCACCAAGCCATCTTCGGATGGCTTTCTTTTTAGGGAAACACTATGCCTTCCACAAGAGCCGCGCTGCTTGGCGGCAAGAACGTGGTGTTTCTTCGCGAGCACCTTAAGATCATGCCGCCAGGCCGGCCCGTTCCCCGCCGCTGTCAGCCGTACCGCGCACGAAACCCTATCGTCCAGTGCGGCACGTACGATCCCACGATACGCAGCGCAGTCCGTATAGAAGCATGCATTTCACGCGCGCCTCACGCGCCAATTGCCATATCCACACCGTGTACCAATCGACTGGCCAGGCGCGGGTGCCGCAACTGTTCCAGCCACCATTGCAACGCGCGCCCCTCGCGATCGCCGCGCCAAGCGACATACGACACAGTCGGCTCGCGCTGATCGGCTGTCGCCTTCTCCACCAGTTTGCCATCTTTCAGCAACGACGCGACGCGATGACGCGGCAGCCAGCCGATGCCCAGGCCGTCGCGCTGCGCGAGTATCTTCGCTTGCATATTCGGCACGGCTAGCATGGCCTGGCCACCGATCACGCCATAAGCGCGTCCCGCTGTCGTGCGCGACGAATCGGCTACTACTACCGACCGATGCGCGCGCAGTTGCTCGCGCTCAAGCGGTGCTTCAGCGCGTGCCAAAGGATGACGAGCCGCCACTGCGAATACCCACTCAATCACGCCGAGCTCGAACCAGCGCAGTCCGGGAACCGCCGGGGGCTCATTGGTCGCGCCGACGATCAGGTCCGCGCGCCCGTCGCGCAATGCTTCCCACGTGCCGCCCAGGACCTCGTGCGTAAAGCGCAATTTGACGCCGGAATCTAGCGCGTCGAAGCTGCGCACCACCGGCATCAGCAATTCAAATTCGATAATCTCGTCGGTGACGATCCAGAGCCGATCTTCCCAGCCGCTCGCAATCTGCCGCACGCGTTGCGTCACGCGCGACATGTCGAGTGTCAGGCGCGCGGCTTCATCGGCGAGCACCTGGCCCGCGGGCGTCAACTGCACCCGGTAGTGGCGGCGATCGAACAATAGTGCGTCGAAGCGCGCCTCGAGTTGCCGCGCCGCATGCGAAATCGTCGACGGCGCCTTACCTAGCCGCGCCGCCGCACGCGACAGGCTGCCGGTTTCGCGAATGGCTTCCAGCAAGGCCAATTCGTCGTCAGACAACATGTGCGATCCCGTCGAACGTATCCATCGGGCAGATCGTACGGCAAATCAAGGCTTTCGGTTCACCATCTCTCTACGCGATCCGGGAGCCGCCTCAAAGGCAACTGGCTCGCGATTCACTTGCCCGCCCTGCCTGCGATACAAGGCGTAGTACCGAGGATCGCGTCGGTTGCCGAGTGGATTCGCAGAGCATTGCAGCGCTGCGCTTGATCTCATGTCCCTATCGAGGAAATATCATGCTTCAGTTTTACTTCCACCCGACGCCCAATCCCACCAAAGTCGCGCTCCTGTTGGAGGAGCTTGAAACTCCATTCGAATTGGTTGCTGTCGATACGTTCAAGGGAGAGCAGCACAAACCGGAATACCTGAAGATCAATCCGAATGGCAAAGTGCCCGCCATTGTCGACGATGGTGTCGCTGTATTCGATTCCCATGCCATTCTGCTGCACCTGGGTGCAAAGCACGGCAAGTTTATGCCGTCCGCGCCGGCGCAGCATGCAGCGATGCTCTCTTGGCTGCTGTTCGTCGCGACCGGCCTGTCGCCATTCTCCGGTCAGGCCGTGCACTTCCAGCACCATGCGCCGGAACCCCTGCCGTATGCGCGTCACCGCTATCTGAAGGAAGTCGAGCGCCAATACCGTGTTCTCGATGCGCGTCTCGCCGACTCAAAGTATCTCGCCGGCGACACTTATTCGATCGCCGACATGGCACTCTGGGGCTGGGCTAATTACGCCGGCTATATCTTCGGCGAGAAGGGTCTGACGGACTATCCGCACGTCAAGCGTCTGATCGATGAAATCTCGGCACGCCCAGCGGCCGTCCGTGCCCTGGCTCTGAAGGAAAAACTCCAGTTCAAATCCGAGTTTGACGAAGAAACCCGGCGCGCCCTGTTCCCTCAGAACGCTTCGTTCACAGTCTAGGCCGGCCGCGAGAACGCCCACGCTGTCCGCCCGCAAACGGCCGGGGCCGGCATGCCGCGGACCGATGAAGATAGTCGCGGCGGCGCTTAACCTTTCTCATCGTCTCTCGGCCGAGCGGGGAGGTGGCCCACAATTATTGGCCTTCTACGTGAACCGAGCAATGAACAACGGGCTGACCCGGGCGCAAGCATCGGAAGGCATGACCCAACTGGCGCTCTACACGGCTTGGTCCGGCGACTCTAGCGCGCTCCGTATCGTCAAGGATGTCTTTGAGAAGCGGCCCAAATAGCCGCGTCTATCACTATGAAAAAGATTGGCTTTCTCTCCTTTGGCCACTGGGCCGATTCCGTGAATTCGCGGGCACGGACGGCGGCGGATGTGCTTCTGCAATCCATCGACCTGGCGGTCGCCGCCGAGGAGCTGGGCGCGGATGGTGCCTTCTTCCGCGTCCATCATTTCGCGCAACAGCTTGCATCTCCATTTCCGCTTCTCGCAGCGATCGGAGCAAGAACCAGTCGGATTGAAATCGGAACGGGTGTCATCGACATGCGTTACGAGAATCCGCTCTATATGGCGGAAGATGCCGGGGCAGCCGATCTGATTGCCGGCGGACGTCTGCAGCTTGGTATCAGCCGAGGCTCAGGCGAACAGGTTATCGACGGTTGGCGCCACTTCGGGTACGCGCCTGGCGAGGGTGAGACTCATGCTGACCTGGCGCGCCGCCATACGGAAGTCTTCTATGAGGTGCTGCGGGGCAAGGGCTTTGCGCAGGCGAATCCGAGGCCCATGTTTCCCAACCCGTTGGGCCTTTTGCGAATCGAACCGCATTCCGATGGACTTCGCGACCGCATCTGGTGGGGTTCAGGCTCCGACGCAACGGCGGTGTGGGCCGCGAGGATGGGCATGAATCTTCAGACCTCAACGTTGAAGAATGACGAGACGGGCCGTCCGCTTCATATCCAGCAAGCAGAGCAGATTCGCGCTTACCGTGATGCATGGAAAGAGGCTGGGCATACACGAGAGCCGCGGGTGTCGGTCAGCCGGAGTATCTTCGCGCTCGTGAACGACCAGGACCGGATGTATTTTGGTCGCGGCACTCAGGGCAACGACACCGTCGGCTTTCTTGACGACGATGTTAGAAAGATCTTTGGCCGAAATTACGCCGCTGAACCTGATGTCCTTATCGCGGAACTGGCAAAGGACGAGGCAATTGCGGCGGCCGATACGTTGCTACTCACCGTGCCTAACCAATTGGGTGTGAAATATTGCGCGCACATGATCGAATCGATTCTCACGCACGTCGCGCCCGGCCTCGGCTGGCGCTAATGGCGTTCACCTATGGGAAGCAGGCATATGACCCGCAAAGCTGTGCTGTATGGACTACTACGGTCGTTCGGTTCTATGAACTATGAAGCCTCGCGAAGCAACGCCTGCTCGCTCCTAGTTGGAGGCAGATTTCGCGCTGCTTTCCCGTATGCGCTTGACCAATTCGCTCCCATGGCTGGAAATGTGGCGCTTGAGCACTGCGATCGCTGCCGGCGCGTCGTGACGCGCACAGGCCAGGACCATTTGCTCATGCTCATCCAGGACGGTTGCCCATTCCTGTAGGTTGGCTTCTGAGTTCTCGTGCAACGATCCCATAAGTTCCCTGTCGCCTGGAGCGTCCTTTCCGGCGGTGCGCATGCGCATTCGCAAATGGCGAATAAACAGATGCTGGAGGTTTTCGATGCTGGCGAGAAGGCGCGGCAAGCGCGCTGGCTCATAGAGTCGACGGTGGAAGGCGCTATTCAGATCGCCCCATCTCGAGTCAAATTCCTTGCCGGGATCCGCACTGGGTGAAGCGCGCATATCAACGCGCCCCTGCTCGACAATCGCAAGCGCGGCCTGGGCATCTTCCGGCGTGAAATGTTTTGCAGCGTGCTCTATGGCGAGGGATTCCAACGCCATGCGCATGGCCAGAATTTCCTCGAAGTCTTCGGTGGACAGGACCGTAACGACCACGCCACGGCGCGGTTGCGTTTCCACCAGTCCCTCCCCTTCAAGCTTGAGGAGCGCCTCCCGGATTGGCGCACGGCTGACCCCGAATACAACCTGCCAATTGGCAGGGGAGCGCTCTCGGAAGAAGAGCGCTTCAAGATCGAAGACCACATCGAGCAGACACAGATCATGCTCTCGCGCCTACTACTTTGCCTCGACCTGCGGTCACTCGAAGGAATTCGAGTCGATGGAGCACCGAACAACCCTCCGAAGGGGAAATAGCCTCTCCGGGGTCAGAACAGCTCCGCGCTCGCCCCGGGACGATCGTCTGTCTGTGCGGAGGGCGCGGCCTTATTTCGGGTGACGGGGGCCGGCTCGGCATCCATCAACTCTGCCGGGAGCAATCGCAGGAAGGTTCTGGCAATCTCGGGGTCTCGACATGACAGCCAGTCGGCCCAGGTGTCGCGCGGCAAGACCACAATCCCGCGCTTCTCGTCGCCTGGCTTGTGGAACCGGCGCATGAGAGGGTCGCTATCCGCGTTGAGCGTCGGCATCGTAAAGCTGATGGCGCCATCCGGCCAGGTGCGCCAGAGACCTGCGATAGCGAACGGCTCGCCGTCCGCCATGCTGATGCGCCAGCGCACCGCCTTGCCAGTTTCCCAGTTGGGCTCATAGAAGGATGTCGCCGGTATCAGGCAGAGCTGACCGGCCTTCCAGTGCTTGGCGAATGAACTCAGCTTGCCGATCGTCTCGAAGCGCGCGTTCGCAGTTGGATAGTAGCGGGCACCAGGTGGAATCTTTGCCTTGGGCACCATGCTGAACGATGCGACCGCGCATTCGCGACCACCGCCCTCGGTCGCGCGGATGATCGGCGCGGGGTAGTCTGGCCAGGTTTCGGCCTTCCACTCCGCGGGCGGCGGYTCGATGCCAAAGATGTCGCGTAGCACCTGGCGCTGGATCGGGGCGTAGTTGACGCACATGGTTAGTCCCTTCCGTTTCTCTTGCGAGTGTAAGCGCCTTGATTCGGTGGTCCAAAAAAGTCCCGCAGCCAGGCTTCGCGCTCCTCGATGCAAGGCTCGCCGCGGATTTCCTTGCGGAAGGTCTCGAGGATCCGGGCGATGCGATACAACGGCCTTCCGAGTACGATTTTGGCCGCTCAGGAGGCGTGGCGCCAGACCTTCACCGCGGAGACGACGAGGATCGCTGCGAGTAGGGGTAGCAGCACAGTCGTCGGCACGATGCCCAGCAATCTGCCACCAAGATACGCGCCAAGAATGGATCCCACTGCCATCATCGCCGCAAAGGCTCGATGGCGGATGAGAACGGTGAAGCTCCGATCCCGGCTGTACCGCGCAAATGCCGTGAGCATCGTCGGCAGGCTGATGGCGAGGCTAAGACTCCCGGCCAGCTTGAGATCCACGCCGAAGACAAGCGTAAGCGTCGGGATCAGGAGTTCGCCGCCAGCGACACCCATGACGGCGGCCACTACACCGATGAGAAAGCCCGCAATGACGCCGCCTGCGACCTGCAGCGCGCCGGGGGTAAGCATGGCGTGCTGGCTCTCGCTGTGGTTGCTCGTCAGAAGTACTAGGGCCATGCAGACCAACAGCACTGCAATTACTCGATACAGGGCTTCCGAGCGCATACGTGTAGCCCAGCTCGCGCCGCACCATGCGCCGAGAATGCTGCCAGCGAGCAAGTTCAGGATCACCGGCCAGTTCGCGAGCACATCGGCGATGGGCACTGCCTGCGTCCTAAACGGCAGGGCAAAAGCAACGACGACGAGGCTCATTGCCTTGTTGAGGATCACCGCCTCCAGCGCCGCAAAGCGATAGAAACCGATGAGAAGCGGCAGGCGAAATTCCGCGCCGCCGAGGCCGATTAGGCCACCCAGAGTACCCACAAGTCCGCCACCGACTACTGCGGAAGCCTGCTTATAAGGACGTTCGGGCGCTGTTTCGGCCATGGCAGCCCAATTTTTTAGAAAAGTTATGCCTCTCACAGCATAACTTGCGCGAGTGTCACTCACCAGGCGCTCCGCCCGAATTCATGCTTGCAGGCGGCCAATTCGGCACTCCGGATTCATATTTACGGCTTTGCCACATACCGTTATAGTCGCCAGTACATAACGTTTTCTGCGTTGTCACTGCGAGTGCGAATATGCGAGTTATTGGACTGTCTGGAGCGAGCGGCGCCGGCAAAACCACCCTGATCTCAAAGGTCATCCCGGCATTGAAGGCTCGCGGCCTGACAGTGTCGACGCTGAAGCATGCCCATGATGCGTTTGACGTTGCTTCCGGGATGCCAACGACAAGCCCTGGATGTATCCGCACGATCCGGACATTGTGGCGGTGATCAGCGACACCCTTAGTGATATCTCGCTGCCGCATGCTCATCTGGATAATGCAGGCGAAGCTGCGGACCTGGTCTTCGAGTACGCGCTTCCGATCGAGGAAACCTTACGACGCCTGGCTACGGCTGTTGTGCCGGACGAGGCTCACGCAAGGTAGGTGATGTCCTTGTTATGGAGGATGGGCTTCGCAAAATTTGTCTGCCGTAGGTGCCACAGGTTGGGCACATGTACTTGAACCCCCGGCCAACGCGCTGGCGACCTACCGTCTGCGGGAGGACGCCGAGGCTCTGCGCGAACTGCATGATCTCCCGGCTGCCGATCTTCGAGCAATGCATCGACCGCGATCCGGGCGGCCTTGATGGCGCCGGGCACCTGGGTCTTCGTCCGGCCGATGTTTTGCGAGACTCTCTTATATAGCGGTCAATCTCGGCGCTGAGCAGCGGGTCATCCAGTTGTGCCGCTTCCAGCCCACCGGGCTGCGCCAGTTCCCGCTCGCGCTTTTCCATCCAGTTCGCGGCGGCCGGGCGGCGGTCAAACGTCTTCGTTTCGGTGAGCACCGCCTTGCCGCCTCGCTTCAGGCGGATCACTGCTGTCTAACCTATACTCTCGTCCTTGCGTTCGCGCTGAAGAATGGTGCCCACAATCCTCGGTGCAGCATGGTTTTTTCGGCGCAACATTGAAACACCCAAGCTCAAAAATGAGCCTAAACAGGCAGTAACGGCAGGTCATGGCATACGTTCAGAATTCCCCGCAAATCGAAGCTGGAGTCGGAATCGCAGAAAAATCAACGGGCCGGAGAATATCGGTCGCGCCGATGATGGATTGGACCGATCGTCACTGCCGCATGTTTCACCGGCAGTTGAGCCGCCATACCTGGCTTTACACGGAGATGGTGACCACCGGTGCGCTCCTGCACGGCGACGTGGCGCGGCACCTGGACTTCGACGCGGCGGAGCAGCCGGTGGCGCTGCAGCTCGGCGGCAGCGAGCCGGCCGACCTGGCGGCGGCCGCGAGACTTGGTGAGCAGTGGGGCTACGTCGAGATCAACCTCAATTGTGGCTGCCCCTCCGAACGCGTGCAGCGCGGCGCATTCGGGGCTTGCCTGATGGCGGAACCGGAGCTGGTCGCGGATTGTGTGAGGGCGATGCGGGATGCGGTGTCGATCCCGGTAACGGTCAAGCATCGGATCGGCATTGATACGATCGAGCACTATGACTTCGTGCGTGACTTTGTCGGCAAGGTCGCCGAGGCCGGCTGCGAGACTTTCATCGTGCATGCGCGCAACGCGATCCTGAAGGGGTTGAGCCCGAAGGAAAATCGGGAGATCCCGCCGCTGCGCTATGAGGTGGCCTACCAACTCAAGCGCGAGTTCCCGCGGCTGGAAATCCTGATCAATGGCGGCATCGTGGCGCACGACGAGATGGATGAGCACCTGGCTCACGTCGATGGCGTGATGATCGGGCGGGAAGCCTATCACCAGCCGTACGTGCTGGCGGATATGGATACGCGCTTCTATGGTGCGCAGACACCGGTGGTTTCTCGGCTGGAGGTGGAGTTGGCGATGCAGCGCTATATCGGAGACCTGGTGGAGCAGGGGGGATATATGGGTGCTGTCACACGCCATATGCTTGGCCTGCACCGGGGCATCCACGGCGGGCGCGGGTGGCGGCGGGTGCTCTCGGACGCGCGGCGCATGCACGCGGTGCGGACCCGCGCGGGGGTCGACGCCATGTTCGAAGAGGCGCGCGCGCACCTTCGGCCGGGCGCCGCGTCGCTCGAAGCAGCCTGAACGGGCGGCCCGCGGCTGAAGACGAGCCTGCCCTGCCTGGAGCCTTTCCTCTAACTTCGAACTGGCTTTTTATGCAGTCAGAGCGGAAGGGGCAGCGACGACCACTTGGCCTCGCTTGCAGGTCGATTTGCCCTCATGGCAAAGGGATTCCCCTAATTCGTGAGGGGGCTGCAAATTCATACACTGTGCTTGCCCTCGAATACAGGGCTTTCTTCAACTGATTATTAAGCCCGCCTTGTGCGGGCTTTTTTTTGGGGTGAGGCAAGCCAGCTTACTGCGGGCGATATTTACCGGGCGATATTGCGCTCGGATTTATCCGGCTTCCTTCCGTTTACCCGGATAGTACAAATCCCAGATGACGGTTAGATTACGGGGGCCTTCAGGGCAATTGAGATCGCTAAATTGAAGAGCCCGCACTGCGGGCTCTTTTTTTATGCGGGCTGATTTGATAGCAGCATCCTGTATGCACTACGCACTATCTCTCGCTATTGCGAGTAATGCCAACGTCGAGTGTGCCGTAGGTGGTGATGCTCGATTCCCTGCCGTCGCTGCCCTGGCTGGCACAACCGCTGATCAGGGCGAGCAACGCGCAAGCAGCTACCAGTCCCCGCACGGAGTGCTTCATGATGACTTCCCAACATGGCGGCGAAAGCCGCGATCATGGTTGGGTGCTCGCAGGCGCCATTGGTTCCTGCTCGGCGGCGGTTCAGCCGATCACGAACCTGTGCAGCAACAATATCGCAATCGCGGGGCAGGACAGCACCAGGCCACCAACGAGGGGGAATCGCTGCGACCACATGCCAATCAGGGCGGGGATCGCTGCGATCGGGCCGAGGACTTGCATCAGTAAGGAAAGCGGGGTGCTGGTGTGGGTGGCGTTTGCGGCACTAGTGGCGTGGGCTGCGCCAGAGGGGCCGAAAAGGCCATAGGCGCTTCCAAGGACCAGAATCACGAGGCAGAGCGAAGCCGCAAGCTTGAAAGTCTGTTTGGTGTTTGTCGTGGGCCGCATCGCTGTTCTTTCCATTTGGATTGAGGCGCCGGCAGGTCAGGCTGGGCAACCGGCGCGTGTCGAGGATGCTTGCAAAAATAGCGCAATCTGCACCCAATCCAACTGAGACTTTTCTAAGTCAGAGTTAAGCCTGCTCCTGCCGGGCGGGTTCGGCCTGGCTTCGTTCGAGGGGGCGGACCCGCACGTCGATATCCTTCCCGCCCGATCGCCGTGGTCATGGGCCTGCCGCGGCTGGCGCGTGCGCTGGCCGACGGAGTGGCTCTGATATCTGTCGAGCCCGGGTTTGCCGGTTGGTCTTGATGCCCTTCGTGAAGTGCCTTTTGCGCCATAAAAAAATGATTTAAGAAAAGGCTTGCCAGGACCGTGGGCGGGCCTTAATATTCGCTCCCTCGCAACACGAAGCGCGGCTGCAAAGCAGACGGGACAAGGGTTGCGGGGTGAACGGGTGAGTAATACATCGGAACGTGCCCTGTCGTGGGGGATAACTAGTCGAAAGATTAGCTAATACCGCATACGACCTGAGGGTGAAAGCGGGGGACCGCAAGGCCTCGCGCGATAGGAGCGGCCGATGT
>NZ_JBFTNF010000122.1:0-12803 GCF_056397345.1 Cupriavidus sp. 05N38 | reverse complement strand
GGTAGACGTCGGTACGCTTAGAGAATGCATAGTCGCTGGAGAGCACGAAGAACCAAGGGTCGGCACTGGCTCCAGAAAAATCTTGGTAATACGCTGCGGCGACGACGTTTAGCGGTTGGGTTACCTGGTATCTGACGCCGGTCCAGTATAGGTTCGAGCGTTGATTCGATCCGGCCCGCGCGCCCGGTAGGAGTGCGCCGTCTAGCGCTTTGGCCCAACGGTAGCCAGCGAAGAGCGTGGCATTCCCAATAGCGAAATTGCCGCCAACTACAGCACGGCGGGTGGTGGCGTCCGGCGTAGTGGTTCGAGTACCGGTGTTGATCTGGTCATATGCGGCCGTCACCTCCCAGTTCTGGCCCGTGTACGTCAGACTTCCTCCGATCTCCCGGCCAATCTTCGGACTTCCTGGCACTTCGCTCGCATTGTCTCGAGTGCTGTCAGCGCCGAAGCTATACATTGCGTTCGCTTTCAGGCCCCCGAATATGCCCACATACTTCACCGTGTTGTCAGCTCTAGCGGAGAAGGCAGCGTCCTGCACCAGAATGGAATACTTTGATGCGATCCACATCGGGTCCACGGTGCCGAAGATGTCGTAGAGCGCATTGGTCTGACGACCCAGGGTCAGCACACCCCATCCGCTCTGCAACCCCACGTATGCTGATCGACCAAACAGTCGGCTGTTCTGCGACGCGCGCCCAGTGTCAGACTCAAATCCACTTTCTAGTACAAAGAGGGATTTCAATCCGCCACCCAGATCTTCAGTGCCGCGCAGCCCCCAACGGGAGCCAGCCATATTGCCCGGCGTCATGCGGACGACGCTATTGTTGCCCTCCGTTTGGTGATTCGCATACTCTATCCCGGTGTCCACTACGCCATATAGCGTGACGCTGGATTGCCCATATGCGCTTCCGGCGCAAACCGATGCCACACCGGCGAACCATACAATCGCCTTACTTTTCATGTCTCCTCCTCTTGGGTTTTTCTACTCACAATGTCGATTCGGTACTTTTGCGTCCCGCCGGGCGGCTCTGTTTCGAACATCGGCATGAGTTCCATTTTTTCAAATGGCAAAAAAATGGGACGCCCGCCCTGAGGAGCGAGGCCGCCTCTCAAGGCATTGGTAACGTCCGTTGAAACGGCCCGGGTCTGGCTGCGTCGCCTAGATGCGATTCAGGATTCTTCCACCGTCCACGAGAAGCGACACTCCGGTAATGAAGTTGGCTTCGTCGGAAGCCAGGAACAGCGCCGCATTCGCAACGTCCCAGCCTGTACCCTGCCGGCCGAGGGGCACCTTTGCATTTCGTTCCGCAGTGACCTGCTCTCGCGATTGCCCCCATTCCTTCACGCGCGTATCGACTGCCATCGGCGTGGCGATGAGCCCGGGCAGCACGCAGTTTGCTCGGATGCCGAAAGGTGCATTCTGGAGGGCCAACTGCTCTGTGAATGCAATAACGCCCGCTTTAGAGGCTTTGTAAGCGACGTAGGGATACTTTCCTACTGCGGCGGAAGATGATACGTTGACAATTACGCCAGACCGCTGCACACGCATGATTGCCACTGCGTGCTTGCATGCGAACACGGTGCCTCGGAGGTTGATCCGGCAGATGTTGTCGAAACCTTCCTCTGTGATCTCCATCAGATCTCTGTCTCCGCCCGCAATGCTGACGCCGACGTTGTTATGAAGTACGTCCAGGGAGCCCCACCGTTGCGCTGCATCAGTCATCACTCTCGCAAGATCTTCCTCTCGCGTCACGTCTGCGGAAGCAGCTACGCATTCGAGGCCTTCCGCAAGAATGATTGATGCGGTCTCTTGTGCGGACTCGATGTTCCGATCCACCGCCAGGACACGCGCGCCTTCACGTGCAAACCTGATAGCGGCTGCGCGCCCATTGCCTACGCCCTCTCCTGGACTTTGGCCAGCCCCGATTACGACGGCGACCTTGCCTTTCAGGCGCTCTCCAGAAGTACGGCCCAATGCAGATGCAATTTCGTTTCCCATTTCCTCTCCTAACCTTTAGCTTGCACCACTGACCAACTTACTGAAGTGACCATACAGCTTGTCTCGCACTTGTGCGGCGACATCCGGCGATAAGGAGATGCGATTTATTGCGTCGTTCACCTTTCTCACGACGTCTTCCGGCAATCCGGCAGGTCCAATCATTCCGTAGTAGGTATAGGGATCAAGTCCTTCAAATCCCTTCAGTCCGGCTTCGGACACGCTAGGTACATCAGGAATAGCCTTGACGCGCCGCGTGCCGGTCACTGCCAACGCTCGAACCTTGCCACTGCTCAGGGCCGTAACCGCGCCTTGGACGGGCGCAATTCCGACTTGCACCGAGCCGGTGTACATCGCCTGGACGATATCTGCGTCTGCTTTGTACGGAACATGCGTCATCATCATTCCCGACACCTTGCTCATATACTCACCGGCCAGATGACTAGCGGATCCAATACCCGAAGAGCCGAAGTTCAGCTGCCCGGGATGCTTGGCCGAGTATGCGACCAGGTCGCGCAACGACTTCGCCGGTACGTCGTTGTTGACGATGATTACTCCTTGCGCCGTACCAACAAGGCCCACAAATGTGAAGTCCTTGACCGGGTCGTAGGGCAAGTCGTTGCGCACGCCCGGACTTTGCGATAGCGCGCTTCCTGTGCCCATATACAACGTATATCCGTCAGGCGCGGCTGCCTTCAAGGACCGGATCGCCACGATCTGACCAGCTCCTGGCTTGTTCTCGACCACCACCGGCGTCTTGAGTTCGACGGCGAGCTTCTGCGCGTAGAAGCGAGCGATCGCGTCTGTGGTACCACCAGCGGCAAAGCCGACCAGCAGACGAATCGGCCTCGAAGGGTAGACGTCAGCGAGTGCCGGGACACTGATGCTCACCAACGCCACCAACAACAGTGATCTACGGGTGACTGACGCCATGCCTTTTGCATTCTTCCTGTTATCCATTCTTTTTCCCCAGATGAGGACTGCTTGTTTCCGTGGCTACGCTACGGCAGACGCACCCATTGCTTTGAGTCTGATCTTGCCCGAACATTGCTTACTGTTTCGGCAGGTTGAGGTCGGTCACGAGTTTCCGTGTCTGGCTGACTTCCTTGGCTAGAAACTGGTTGAACTCAACTGTAGTCATCTGGGGCGTCTCTACCCCCTCGCCGTTCAGCCGCTCAGCCAGCGCTTTATTACTCAAGGCGCTCTTCAGAGCCTCCGAGAGGCGCTGAACGACCTCCTTGGGCGTGCCAGTTGGTGCTACAAGACCCATCCACGTGTAGTAGCTGTAACCCGGAACGCCCTCTTCCGCGAGGGTGGGAACATTAGGTAGCGCCGATATCCGCGCTGTCGAGGTAACTGCCAGCGCCTTGAGCTTTCCAGCAGTCAGATAGCCACGACTGCTCGAGTAGGCGTCGAAAATCATGTTTACGCGCCCACTCATGACATCAGGCATCGCTGGCCCGTTCCCCTTGTACGGGACATGGAGCAGTTGCAGACCGGCCTTTTGGTTGAACAGCGCGGCAGCAAAGTGAGGCGCGGTGCCGACGCCCGCGGAGCCATATGAGAGCGTGTTCGGATGACCCTTGGCACGCGCGACGAAGTCCCTGAGCGATTTGTCGGGTTGCTCCGGCGATACCACGACCAGGAATGGCGATCGTCCAACGAAGCCCACGCCGGTGAAGTCACGTGTCAAATCATAGCCCGGATCGTCCCGAATAACCTGCTGGAAAGCCATGGTGCCCGCCGAGCCTAGGAGGGTGTAGCCATCGGCTGCCGCTGACTTGGTCACGTTGATACCGATCAGGCCGTCCCCACCGGCTCGGTTCTCGACAATGACCGACTGCTTGAGGTTGGCTCCCATCTCCTTCGCGACAAGGCGGATGGTGAAGTCCAGCAGACCGCCTGGCGCGGTATTCACAACAATACGCACCGGACGATTGGGGAACGGGTCCGCGGCGAAGCTCGCAGAGGAGATTGCCAGTGCAATACCAGAAAAGGCCAGGGCCTTCACAATGGGGCGCTTCATGTAGTCTCCAAGATTTCATATTGGCCACCCATTTTCGAGTAGCTCCTTACCGCAGTGCTGGACTCCACAAGTCCTACTGCGTGAAACGAATACCGGACACGTCTTCGACGAGTCCCGCGACTTCCGCCACATCCGCCTTCTCGGCAGCAGCCACCGCCGCTTGTTCGTACAGGCAGCGCACCTGATTTGCCACGAACATCGGGGCGCCAACCTTACTTCCGAGCGCACAGGCCTTGCGCAGGTTGTCGGCGACCTCACGCAACGGTCTGACGGGGCTACGATCGCCGGCCAAAAGGGCGGGCAGGAGCGCACGCGACGCGCCACTCCAGCCGGAACTCGAGTTGATCACCGTCGAGATGTCTTGCAACCGCAAGCCGTAAGCGATACCAAGCGCGGTGCATTCATAGGTAACCAACTGCCCCAGCGCGAACATTGCGGCCTCCACAAGGGGAGCCACGGCGTTGGCATCCGATTCTGCTGACTGGCCCGCTCCCTCGTTCTCCGCGCTCGTCGGACCGATACATGTGGCGGCCATGTCTCCGATGACTCCGACCATGTCTTCGAGCTGGGAGCCCTGGCCAAGGGTATTGACCCCAACCTGCAACAAGCCACGCACGATGCTCGTAATCGGAAGCGGTACCTCAACCTCCATCCCAAGCATCATTGCCTGGGTAATATCCTTGAGCATCAGAGGAAGTCCAAACCGGGTGGAAGCCCTTCCCTCCACTAACGCAGGTAGCATCTTCTCCGTTACCTGACTCCGTCCGAGGCTTTCGTTCAGCTCTACAGCCATCCGCTCCAGGGGAAGCCCAGCCTTGATCCCCATGGCGACAATCTCAAGCATGCCAATTCGACCAGCACCATTCATGGCGTTGTTCACCATCTTCATGGCCTGGCCATCACCAATGCGGATGCCGCAGCGATGGATGGTACCGGCCATTGTGTCCAGCAACGGGCGTGCCTTCTCATAGACCCCGTCCGAGCCCGCGACCATAAGGGTGGCACTTCCACTCGCTACAATTTGCGGGCTTGCAGAAACCGCGGCATCCATCATCTCCACTCCAATTTCGGAGAGAAGCGAAGCAATTTTCCTGGTCTCGGCAGGGATGCCACTGGTCTGGTCGATGACAATCTTCCCCGCCGATAAGCCGGCGGCGAGTCCCTCTGGGCCCGAGACAAGCTGCAGAACGTCGGAACTACGTGGCAAGCAGATCACGACCGCGTCGCATTTCCGTCCGAGGTCTGCGGCAGATGCAGCCACGCTGGCGCCAAGGCCTTTGAACACCTCGAGCGCCTGGGCATTGAGGTCCCAGACGAAAAGATCGTGTTTGCCGATGAAACGTCGCGCAAGTTCTCCTCCAAGCGCGCCGAGACCTACGTATCCAACCTTCATTGCAATGTCTCCTGTTCGTGTTTGCTTGTTCTTTCGCCCTGCTTTCAGCTGCGTTCAGCCCACATTTGGGACATGCGGAACCGCCGTGTCGCAGAGATCAACGTGCACTATTCACTGCCCAACTTGAGGCTGTTCGCCTGACGCTTCTCCAGCGCTGACTTCAGCAGAGCCGCAGAGCGGAAGATTCCGTGCGCGAACTTTCCGTACGGGAGTGTCGCGAAGAGCGCCATGACAATGCCGAGATGGATGGCGAGCAGGCTAGGCATAGCCCCGGACTCCCTGAATGCAAGCAGTGCCAAGCCCGATGCGCTCGTGAGCAACAGGAGCACAATGAACCCGATGTCCATTGGCCGTTGTCGCAGATCTGAACGATTCGGGTCACGATGCAGATTCAACCAGAGGAGGCCGAAGGGCCCGACTATCAGTCCCACGCCACCCGCGGTGCCAAGGAGAACCGGGGCGCTTAGCAGCGGGTACGGCGCATGCATTTCGAACGCGTAGTGGTACAACGTTGCGACAGATGTGGCAGCAAAGCAAAGTAAGAATCCATAGAACGTGAGGTGGTGGAAGCGTCGTCTCCACAACGTGAACTTATCGTCTGCCTCATTGCAGCCTGCCCCATGACCGCCATCCAGATACTTCAGCGTCAGCACGTTTGAGGTGGCCTCGGCAATAGCTCCGGCACCAAGGCCATTGACCGATAGCGCACGCCAGAATCGTGATACCCCGATTGCCAATGCGAGCAAGGAAAATCCAAAAACAGCACCGAAAAGCGCGGCCAGGAGGTTGTGCGGGAAGATCGCGTAGAAGTTCGCTGCCAGACCATCCTGAACCAGGGATCCTTCGGTTACCACCATCGCCAGGATCAGAAACAGCGCCAACCCAGTGGACAAGGCAACAGCAACAGTTGTCCCGTTGTTGCGATACAGACGGCCGAACGTGGCCGGCCACGCGTACTCGGTGTAGGTCTGCAGGCGTACGCGCGCCATCGCCTGGGGCACGTTGACCCGGAAGTCATGAGGAGGGGCATACTGGCAGGCGTGATAGCAGGCACCGCAGTTGTGACATAGGTTCGCCAGATAGTTGACGTCCGCCTTGTGAAACTCAAGACGTCGCGTCATTGCCGGAAATACTGCGCAGAAGCCTTCGCAGTACCTGCACGCATTGCAGATCTGCATCTGGCGAGAGACCTCGGCTTCGTCGTCTGTAAGCGGCAACACCGCGATCTGACGCAGTTTCGCGGACGCAGAGGTCGATTGGTCAGCTAGCGACTCTGCCTCCTTTACCAAAAGTTCCAAGTCATGCATAGCTTTCTGTCCGCTTGATAGTGGCAACCCGCGCTGCCTGAGTTCCTGCGATCCGTCCAAATGCCGTTCCGATCGACATACCGACACCGGCCGTATAGCCTTGCCCCAGAACATTGCCAGCCATCATCTCGCCCGCCACAAAGAGGTTGTCGCTCGGACTGCCATCAAAGTGGACTTGCGCCAAGTCGTTTACCTTGAGTCCCAGATAGGTGAATGTGATACCAGGTCGTAGCGCGTAGCCGAAATACGGCGGCCTATCGATAGGCAGCGCCCAGTGGGTCTTCGGCGGGTTCACACCCTCTGTCTGGCAATCGTCGAGGGCTGTATGGTCGAACGTCCCCACTCGACAGCCTGCGTTGTATCGCTCCACGGTCTGAACAAACGCATCGACCGGTACGCCGAGCTTCTTGGCCAACTCATCAAGCGTGTCCGCCTTGTGCCCGGGGAACACCGGTGGCATAAAGCGTCCCACGGCCTTGCTGTCGATAATCGAATAGCCGATCTGATCTGGCTGCTGAGCGACGAGCCGACCCCAGATAGCGTATCTTTTTGGCCAGAAGTCCTCTCCTTCATCGTAGAACCGCTGCGCGTTCTGGTTCACGACGACACCCAGTGACACACAATCAATGCGTGTGCAGATTCCACCGTCATATAGAGGTGCCCTGGCATCAATGGCCACGCAATGTGACTGCGAGGGGTCACCGATAGAGTCCGCACCGGCTTCGATCATGTGCTTCAGTAGGACGCCCTGGTTGAAGCGCGTCCCGCGGATGAGAAAATTGTCCGCCGGCCACTCACCTCTTTCGTTCTGTCCCCAGGCGTCGCGTAACCATTCGCGATTAGATTCGAATCCGCCTGCCGCAAGGACACAAGCCCTTGCCGTGAAGCGTTCGCTCTCGCCTACAGCGGCAACGAAGCGCGTGCCATCCAGCTCGATCCCATGTATTGGCGTGTTGTAGCGGATCTCTACGCCCAGAGCTTCCGCGCTGCGATAGTAGGCATTGACGAGGGCCTTTCCGCCCCCCATGAAGAAGGCATTCGTGCGTGCAACGTGAAGAGCCCCCGATAGCGGCGGCTGGAAGCGGACGCCGTGCTTTTGCATCCATGGCCGGCAGGTCGATGAAGCTCGAATCACCAGACGAGCGAGCTTTTCATCGGTCTTGCCACCTGTCACCTTGAGCAAATCCTGCCAATACTCGTCTTCCGGGTAGGCGTCTACCAGGACATCCTGCGGCGCATCGTGCATGCACCGCAGATTTCGGGTGTGCTGCGAGTTGCCGCCGCGCCATTCCCGCGGTGATGCTTCGAGCAACAGGACGGATGCGCCTGCTTCCCGCGCCATCAGCGCCGCGCACAACGCGGCATTGCCTCCGCCTATGATCAGTACGTCAACCATCTGTGTCTCCTTAAGGCTCCGACTATATGAGTTAGGTCGGATCCCCGCCATCCTCTCTTCGCAAACAGTTCTTCATGGAACATGAAGACTCTGCCCGGACGTGGCCTGATTGATGGCACTGCAGGAAGACGCTGCATCCCTTGTCCCGGATTGCCGGCTATCGGCGAGTGTCGCACCCGGCCATCGCCCTTCCGAAACAGTGCTTCGGATGACGTCCGCCAGGACTATTCGCGTTGCCAGCGCCGCGGGCGATAGCTCATCTTCACTGAGACTGATGAGAATGTTCTCTCGTTGAGCGCCTTCATCGCCGAGTTGCACACTGCTCAACTCCGCATGGGAGCCCGGTGCCAGCAAGGAACCAGGCTGGATTGTTACCCCCATTCCGGCTTTAACCGCGCGCATTAGCAAACTGAGTCCGTCAACTTCCGCCACCACATTTGGCTCTACTCGAGCGTGTTCGAAACATCGGGTAAGCAGCGATCGCAAGCCGTGAGAACCACTTGGAAGAATCAGCGGAAGGGCGGCGGCTCGATTGATGGTGGCGTTCTCGCCCAAGGGAATACCGAGCAAGTCTGGCAATCCAATCAAGAACAGTCTCTCGTTGAGAAGCCGCACTCTGCACCAGCGCTGTGACGGTTCCTCGCGAAAGAGCACCGCCAAGTCGATCTGCCTGGCGCTGAGCATATTCGACAAATAGCCGGAAAGACTTTCGACAATTCTGACCTTCACGTCGGGATAGCGGCTGCGCATCGCCTGCATGAAGCGTACGCCGACAATTCCGGCAGTACTATGAGCAAGTCCTACGCTCACGTATCCGGTAAGCCGAGYGTGCCGGGCAGCAGTTGCGGCGGCATCAGCGTGTCGCAGTGCAAGTTGGGCCTGGCGCCAGAAAGCGAGGCCGGCATCGGTCGGAACAACACCTGTCGACGTTCTCTGCAACAAGCGTGTGCAAAGTTCACCCTCCAGACGGCTGATTTGCTGGCTCAACGCCGATGTCACGAGGCCAAGGTCGAGCGCCGCCTTCCCCATGCTTCGATGCTCGATCACACTGACGAAATAGCGCAGTTGTCTAAGTTCCATCTGTGCTCGCTTAAACGAGTGCTTCTGAAGCGATGAGAGCTGCTTGCAGGCGACCGGGAGACGGGGGAAAGACCCGCCACGAACCGTCTTCATGTCGGAAGAACCAAATCGAATGCAGTTCTGACGCACGCTCAAACTGAACTTCAACGCACCCTGTTCCCTGGATCGGATGGCGTCCCCGAATAACGCGCGTCGCGACGCGGTTGCCATTGCCAATCCATTTCTCGAACAGGGATCTCAACGAGGTCGGCGCATCTCTCATGGTCTCGCTCCAATGGCCAGGAATGCGCACACCGTTGACTGCGCATCGCCGTGGCTGTGTTCCTAGATTTCTACCATTTCGAAGTCGCTTTTGCCGACTGCGCATTCAGGGCAACGCCAATCATCAGGAATGTCTTCCCAGCGTGTGCCAGCAAGGATGCCCTCGTCCGGCATACCCACAGATTCGTCGTACATAAATCCGCACAAGGCGCATTGCCACACCTTGAACTCCACTCCAGCGCCTACCAATTCAGCCGGACCTGCTTGAACGTCTTCCACAACTACTCTCCTTGGCTTCGATATCCGGGTTGATGCCAGCGGCAATCCGGCCACTGCTCCCAGAAAAACACATGGTGCTGCGATGTGCACCCGAACGGATACTCCCAGCACAACCACAGTTCCGATGCTATCATGTGTTCTAGTGGCTAGCATAGATTCCACTGATCGGAACCGCAAGACGAATTTTCAGGATGTGTTGAGGAGGACAAAAATGAGTGTCAGAGGCAAGGCTTGTATCGTCGGCGCATACGAGCACCCCTTGCGCAAAGCGCCCTTGCATTCCGTGGCGCAGCTGCACGCAGAGGTGGCGAAAGGAGCGATCGAGGACGCGGGGCTGACGCGTGAGGACGTAGACGGCTACTTCTGCGCTGGGGATGCCCCAGGGGCAAATGTTTGGTCGATGGCCAACTATCTGAACCTGAACAKGCTCCGCCACGTCGACTCGACCGACATGGGCGGATGCTCCTATCTGGCTCATGTGGCACATGCGGCGGAAGCCATCGCTGCCGGCAAATGCAATGTGGCGCTGATCACGCTTGCGGGTCGGCCGAACTCGGAGGGAATTTCTGGAACTCAGGTGCGGGTGCGCGGCACAAATATGCCTGAAGCTCCATTTGAAATGCCCTACAACCCAGTCACCTTGAACCTGTACGCCATGTGTGCAATGCTGCATATGCACAAGTACGGCACGACGAGCGAGCAACTTGCCTGGGTTAAAGTTGCGGCCTCTCATCACGCCCAGCACAACGCGAATGCGATGCTGCGAAACGTGGTAACGGTTGACGAAGTTCTTGCTTCCCCGCTCATTGCAGATCCACTGCATCGCCTCGATTCGTGCGTCGTCAGTGATGGCGGTGGCGCCATCATCGTGGCACGCCCGGAGATTGCCAGGACACTCAAAAGGCCGGTCGTCAGGGTTATCGGCAGCGCAGAAACCACCAAGCACCAAATGGGGGGGGACATCGATCTCACGTACACCGGCGCGGCATGGACTGGCCCCCGGGCGTTTGAGGAAGCTGGCGTCCGCCCCTCCGATATTCAGTACGCGTCAATCTATGACAGCTTCACCATCACTGTCGTACTACAGCTCGAAGATCTTGGATTCTGCGAGAAAGGCACCGGTGGACGGTTCGTTGCAGACGGGAACTTGATTGCAGGCGCCGGGAAGTTGCCTTTCAACACCGACGGCGGCGGTCTCTGCAACAACCACCCCGCAAACCGCGGTGGTATTACAAAGATCATCGAAGCCGTGCGTCAGCTTCGCGGTGAAGCACATCCGAGCGTGCAAGTCCCGAATTGCAAGCTTGCGCTGGCTACGGGCATCGGCGGCGCCATCGGTCACAGGCATGGCGCTGCCACAGTCATCCTGGAACGGGAGTAAAGAAATGTCGACCATCCCTGCAGATCGCAAAATCTCGGATCCAGCCCTGAACCCTGGGGATGAACCGTACTTCGAAGCCGCAGCCAAGGGCGAACTTCTCGTTAAGGCGTGCGACAGTTGCGGCAGAGTTCACCACTATCCGCGTGCCATTTGTCCGTTTTGCTGGAGCGCCGACGTCAGGTGGTCGCAGTCGACTGGCAAAGGCCATATCTACACGTATAGCGTTACTCGTCGCGGAGCCGGCGCGCCATATTGCATCGCCTATGTGACTCTGGACGATGGGCCCACCCTGATGACGAACATTGTCGATACAGACTTGGACACGGTGAAGATTGGGCAACGAGTCAGCGTCGTCTTCAAGCTTTCAGAGTCCGGCATCTCCGTACCGATGTTTGCTCCGGCGCCTCGATAAGCCAGCTGGTTTCCCAACATCGCGACAGGAGTAACCATGAGAGAAGCCGTTGTTCTTTATAGCGCAGTAGACGACATCATTACACGGTACCGCGTGAACGTGGATGCGGGGACGTTAGACAAGCAAGAATCGATTCAGGCCATGTCCCGCGTGCAATACGCCTGGCGTCACCCTTCGTTGAATGTTCTCTACGTGACGACAAGTAGCAGCGGACCTCATATCAAGTCCGACTACAGCCATGTCGCCGCTTACCGCATGAAAGAAGATGGCCGGCTGACACCGCTCGGTTCGCCAAGAATCCTGCCGGACCGCGCCGTTCACATGTGCGTGGACCCGAAGGGAAAATATATTCTATGCGCGCACAATTTTCCGGAAACGGGGGTCACGGTCGACTGCATCGAAGCCGAYGGCTCGATCGGCGCCAGGATCGGGCAAGCCACCTCTGCCAACTTCGGCATCTATCCACACCAGGTCATGGCGTTTCCCTCCGGCGAGGCCGCCCTCTTGATCGACCGCGGAAACAACAGCACGAAGGATCGTCCGGAGGAGCCCGGGGCCCTCAGGAGCTTTACCCTTGATGACGGCCAGCTTACTGCCCATGAGGTAGTGGCCCCCAACCGCGGATTCGGATTTGGCCCGCGGCATATCGACTTTCATCCTTCCGGCAAATGGCTTTACGCGTCTGACGAACGCACAAATTGTCTTCACACGTTTCGTATCGAAGACAACCTCATTGAACCGCGGCCGCTCAGCACCCTGCCAACGCTCCACGCCCCCCAGGAGATACACGCCCGACAGCTTGCAGGACCCATCCACGTGCACCCTAGCGGGCGTTGGGTCTATGTCGCGAACCGCGCCGATGGCAGCGTGGAGTGCGACGGCGTCCGCGTGTTCACTTCGGGCGAGAACAACATCGCTGCGTATCAGATTGATTCTGAGACGGGACTCCCCTCTCTTCTCCAGCACATCGACACGGAGTCGTTTCATGTTCGGACATTCTCTTGCGATCCGACCGGTCGACTGTTAGTTGCCGCGAGCGTGAAGCCTCTTGGGACAAGAGTCAACGGAGCGATCGAGATTGTTCCCGCCGCGCTCTCGGTATTCCGCATTCGAGACGAGGGGCAACTCGAGTTCCTCCGGAAGTACGACGTGAGCACAGAGGGAAGTCAGATGCAGTACTGGTCTGGACTGGTCTCACTGCAATAGCACGTATCTTTGAATGCTATGATTCATCTGCATTTTTTACAACCTGTTCCACGGAATGAAACTATC
>NZ_JBFTNF010000121.1:0-19729 GCF_056397345.1 Cupriavidus sp. 05N38 | reverse complement strand
CCTCACGGGGCTGCGCCGCACGGCGGTGGGCGACCTGAGCCTGGATGGCGCGGTCACGCTCGAGCAGATCGACGCGCATGACGATGCCGCGCGCCCGGCGATGCTGGCCCCGGTCGATGCGCTGCTGCAGCGCTGCGCGCCGGTGCGGCTCGAGGAAGCCGCGATGGGCCGCTTCCTGCAAGGCCAGCGTATCGCGCAGCGCGACCTGCCGGCCGGCACCGAACTGGCGGAAGGCGAACTCGCCCGCATCTATGGCGGCGAGCCGGAGCGCCTGCTTGGCGTGGCGCGCATGCGGGAAGGGGCGTTGCGGCCGGAGCGGCTGGTCAAGCTCTGAGCGGGTCGTGACCCGGCAGCGCGCGGGAAGCAAAAAAAGCCGATGCCAGTGATGGCATCGGCTTTTTTATCGGCTTATGTGTCCGGCGAGCCTGGTGGCGGCTCCTAGTGCGCCCCGGCCGCGGAGGCATCCATATCGCCTCCCTTCTTCGGCTTGGTCAGCCAGACAAAGCCGATCAGCACGAAGAACAACACGCCCGAGATCCAGAAGATGTCGTTGGCGCCGAGCATGGCCGCCTGCTGCGTGATGCCGCGCTCGATGAAGCCGTTGGCCTGGGCCTCGGTCATGCCCATCTGCACCAGGTGTTCGAGCTGCGCCCTATAGGCCGGGTTGAACGGATTGATCTGCTCGACCAGTTGCGCGTGATGCAGCGCGGAGCGGTTCTCCCAGATGGTGGTCGAGATCGACGCGCCGATCGCGCCGAAGGTGATCCGCACGAAGTTCGACACGCCCGAGGCCGACGGCATCTTCTCCGGCGGCTGGCCCGACAGGATGATCGAGGTCAGCGGGATGAAGAACATCGCCATGGCCGCGCCCTGGATCAGGGTGGGGATCATCAGCGAGCGGGTATCGACCTGCAGGGTGAAGCCCGAGCGCATCAGGCTGACCACGCCGAAGGTGATGAAGGCCAGCGTGGCGACCCAGCGCGCGTCCATCCTGGGCAGGTTCTTGCCGATGAGCGGCGACAGCAGGATGGCAAAGATGCCCACCGGCGCCATCACGATGCCGGCGTCGGTCGCGGTATAGCCGACGATGGTCTGCAGCCACAGCGGCAGGATCACCAGGTTGCCGAAGAACAGCCCGTAGGCCACCGAGATCGCCACCACGCCGGCGCTGAAGTTGCGCCCCTTGAACAGGTAGATGTCGACGATGGGATGCTTCTCGTAGCTCTCCCAGATCAGGAAGAACAGGAATCCCACGATGGCCACCACGGTCAGCACCACGATCACCGTGGAGTGGAACCAGTCCAGTTCCTTGCCCTTGTCGAGCATCAGCTGCATCGAGCCGACCCAGATCACCAGCAGCGTCAGCCCGATGCGGTCGATCGGCAGGATCTTGGTGGGGGTTTCGCGGTCGCGGTAGATCGCCCAGGTGGCATAGGCCGCGCCGAGCCCGACCGGGATATTGATATAGAAGATCCACGGCCAGGTCATGTTGTCGGAGATCCAGCCGCCCAGCAGCGGGCCCATGATGGGCGCCACCAGCGTGGTCATGCCCCATAGCGCGAGCGCCATGGTGCTCTTCTGCGGCGGATAGCTCGACAGCAGCAGCGCTTGCGACAGCGGGATCATCGGCCCGGCCACCGCGCCCTGCAGTACGCGCGCGGCCAGCAGGACTTCCAGGTTGGGCGCCACGCCGCACAGCCACGAGGACAGCACGAACAGCAGGATCGAGGTGATGAACAGCCGTACCGCGCCGAAGCGGGTGGTCATCCATCCGGTCAGCGGCACGGAGATCGCGTGGCTTGGCGGCCGGCGCCGAGACCGGTGCCGCCATCGGCTCGGCGCCTTGGCGGCCACCGTTGTTCAGGGAGATGATGCGGGCGATCAGCGCGTCGGCGTCCTGGCCGACCTTCTCATACACGTCGGTCTGCATCGGCCGTGCCACGGTGGCCTGCGCCATCGTCGCGCCTTCTTCCTTGCGCACGTCGACCGTCACGTTCATCGACAGCCCCACGCGCAGCGGATGATCCTTGAGCTGCTTCGCGTCCAGCGCGATGCGCACCGGCAGGCGCTGTACCACCTTGATCCAGTTGCCGGTGGCGTTCTGCGCGGGCAGCAGCGAGAAGGCCGAGCCGGTGCCGGCCGAGAAGCCTTCGACCTTGCCTTCGTACTCGACCTTGGAGCCGTACAGGTCGGCTTCGAGCTTGACCGGCTGGCCCACGCGCATATGCGTGATCTGCACTTCCTTGAAGTTGGCGTCGACCCACACCTGCTCCAGCGGCACCACCGCCATCAGCGGCGCGCCGGGGGCCACGCGCTGGCCGACCTGCACCGAGCGCTTGGCCACGTAGCCGGTCACCGGCGCCGGCAGGGTGGAGCGTGCGAAGGCCAGATAGGCGGAGCGCAGGTTGGCGGCGGCGCGCTGCACGTTGGGGTGCTTTTCCACCGTGGTCTGGTCGGTCAGCACCTTGTTGGAGGCGAGCTGCTCGCGCGTGGACGACAGCGCTGACAGGGCCGCCTGCAGCGCGGTCTGCGCATGCGAGATTTCCTCGCCCGAGACCGCGCCGGAACCGGCAATGGCCTCGCGGCGCTTGAGGTCTTCGCGTGCCTTGGCCACGTCGGCTTCGCGCATCGCCACGTTGGCCGCCAGCGAGCCGTTGTTGACGTAGAGCGTGCGCACTTCGCGCACGGCCTGCGCCAGCTGCGCCTCGGCTTGCTCCAGATTCACCTGCGAGTCGGCGCGGTCGAGCTGGATCAGGGGCTGGCCGGCGGTGACCAGCTGGGTGTCGTCGGCCGCGATCGAGATCACGGTGCCGCCCACCAGCGGCGTGACCTGCACCACGTTGCCGGCGACATAGGCGTCGTCCGTGCTTTCGAAGTGCCGTGCGTACAGGCCCCAGTAGATGCCGTAGGCCACGCCTGCCACCACCACCGCGGCGGTCAGGGAAAGCAGCAGGCGCTTGCGCTTGCCATTGTTGTTGACGGAAGCCGCCGGGGAGGCGGGAGTCTGGGCCGCTTGCTTGTTGTCGCTCATGATCGTCTTGTATGAATGCTGTCGGTACTGTGCGGACGCCGTGGTCCGGGCTGCTCCTGTGCGCCGGCTCGGCTAGCCGCGCGCGCCTTCGGGCTTTTGCGCGGCCGCGCCTTCGCCCTGCTCCTGGTAGCCGCCGCCGAGCGCCTTCATCAGGCCCATCTGCAGGTCCAGGCGGCGGGCCTGCAGGTCGGTGGCCAGGCGGCGCTGCTGCAGCACATTGCTTTCGGCGTTGAGCACCGTGAGCTGCGTGCCCAGTCCGGCCTTGTAGCGGATGGTCGAGAGCGAGTAGGCGCGCTCGGCCAGGCTGAGCGCTTCGCGCTGCGCGCTGATCTGCGTATCCACGCTGCGGATGCTGGCCACGGTATCGGCGGTCTCGCGCAGTGCGTCGATCAGGGCCTGGTTGTAGTTGGCTACGGCGAGATCGTATTGCGCGTACTTGCCCTTGAGGTTGGCGCGCAGCCTGCCGCCCTCGAAGATCGGCAGGGTGACGGCCGGGCCGATGCCGAAGGTGCGGCTGATGCTCATCAGCAGGTTGGACGGGTCCAGCGAGGCCACGCCTGCAAAGGCGGTCAGGCTGACTGCCGGCAGGAACTCGGCCTTCGCGACGGCGATATCCTTGCTCGATGCTTCCACGCGCCAGCGCGCGGCCACCAGGTCGGGGCGGCGTCCGAGCAGGTCGATGGTGAGGTTGTCCGGCAGTTGCGGCGTGGCGTGCGCCAGCACGGTGGGTTGCTGGATCGCCAGGCCGCGGTCCGGGCCCTTGCCCAGCAGCGCGGCGATCTGGTTGCGCGCGAGCGCGATGTCTTCGTCCACGCGCAGCAGGTCGGTCTGCGCCGAGGCCACGGTGCCGCGCGCCTGGGTGGTTTCCACCTGGGTGTCGAGGCCCGCGCGCAGGCGGTCGGTGGACAGTTGCGTGAGGTCGCGGCGCTGGGCGATCGCGCGCTCGGCCACGTCGCGCTGCGCGTACAGCGCGGCCAGGCGGGCATAGGTGCGCGCCACGGCCGTGGTCAGGATCAGGCGCGAGGCCTGGCTCTCGGCTTCCGTGGCGCGGTCGTCCGACAGCGCGGCTTCCAGCGCGGCGCGGTTCTTGCCCCAGAAGTCGAAGTCATACGAGAGGCCGGCCTGCAGGCGCGACTGGTTCTGCCACGATCCGGCCAGCCGCGTGCCGGCGAACAGGTCGGTCTCCGAGAAGCGCTGGCGCACCAGGCTGCCTTCGAAGTCCACATGCGGGTAAAGTGCGCTACGGGTGGCATCGGCCATCGCGCGGGACGCTTCCACGCGCGCAAAGGCAGCCTGCAGGCTGGGGCTGTCCTTGACCGCCTCGTCGACGAGCCCGCGCAGTTGCGCATCGTTGAACTGGTCGACCCAGTCGAGCGTGGGCCACTGGCCATGCTCGCCCGGCAAGACCTGGGCGCTGGCGAGGGAGGTGGGATCGGTGACGGTCTGCGTGCTGTGCGAATTGCCAAAGGCGGCGCAGCCGGCCAGGACCGCGGCGGCCAGCGCGCTCAGCGCCAGCGCGCCGGTGCGGCGGCCGGCCGCGCGCGCGCGCGGCGACAGTGCGGAAAAGGAGGAGGGTGCTTGGTTCATCTCGGTGCCCTGCGAGAGAGCGTCAATGTTGCTTTTATCGTGGAAGAACGTGAATCGAGCCGGCGTGAGAGCCTGACCGTGGCTCGCCTGCGCCGCGCCTACCCGCTGTTGTTGCCGATGATCCGGTGCAGCATCGAGCGGAAGGTCTGCAGTTCCGCTTCCGAGAAATCCCGGAAATGCCGGTTCAGCACGCGGCAGTAGATGCCCGGCAGCGCTTCGAGCAGCGCCCGCCCGCTGGGGGTGATCGATACATCCACCACGCGGCGGTCGGCGTCGCTGCGCTGGCGCTCGATCAGGCCGCGCTTTTCCATGCGGCCGAGCAGGCGCGTGACCGAGCCCATGTCGGTGCTGAGTTCGCGGCCCAGGTCCGTGACCGTGTTGCCGCGCCCGGCCGCCAGCATCATCAGGCAGGTGGCCTGCGCATGGGTGATGTCCAGGCCGTTGACCTCCTGCTCGACCTCGTGCGCGAGCACGCTCTTGGCGCGCGCAAGCAGGTAGCCCATGCTTTCGCCCATGCGGTATTCGGCCGGGTCGAAAGGGTGGGTATCGAAGGAGGCGGGGTGATTCTGGAGGTCGGGCCGGTTCTGCTCGGACATGTCTGGCAGGTGCTTGTCGCTGCAATGTTTGCCGTGACAACTATATGTTCACGGTTATCAAATCGCAAGGTTGGCAATTTGCTATTGCGATATTCGCAACAATCGTGGTTTGCGGACGCTTTGTCTCCTGCGCACCACCTGACGGGGAATACCAACGTCGGACTCGGGTTTTGCGCCGCAACATGCTATAATCTCGGGTTATCTTTTGATGCTCAGCCCCACAAGCGAGACGCTGCAATGACCCGCGCCATCCGCAATATCGCCATCATCGCCCACGTCGATCATGGCAAGACCACTCTGGTCGACCAACTCCTGCGCCAGGCAGGGACCTTCCGCGACAACCAGCAAATGGTCGAGCGCGTGATGGATTCGAACGACATCGAAAAGGAACGCGGGATCACCATCCTGGCGAAGAATTGCGCTGTCGAATACGACGGCACCCACATCAATATCGTCGATACCCCCGGCCACGCCGACTTCGGCGGTGAGGTGGAGCGCGTGCTGTCGATGGTCGACGGCGTGCTGCTGCTGGTCGATGCCGTCGAAGGCCCGATGCCGCAGACGCGCTTCGTGACGCGCAAGGCGCTGGCGCTGGGCCTCAAGCCCATCGTGGTGATCAACAAGGTCGACCGCCCCGGCGCGCGTCCGGAATGGGTGATCAACCAGACTTTCGACCTGTTCGACAAGCTCGGCGCCACCGACGAGCAGCTCGACTTCCCGGTGATCTACGCATCCGGCCTGAACGGCTATGCCGGCCTGACCGACGATGTGCGCGAAGGCGACATGAAGCCGCTGTTCGAGACCGTGCTGGCCAAGGTGCCGGTGCGCGACGACAACCCGGACGGTCCGCTGCAGCTGCAGATCATCTCGCTGGACTACTCCAGCTATGTCGGCAAGATCGGCGTCGGCCGCATCTCGCGCGGCCGTGCGCGCGCGCTGCAGGACGTGGTGGTCAAGTTCGGTCCCGAGGGCAACCCGATCAAGGGCCGCATCAACCAGGTGCTGAAGTTCCAGGGTCTCGAGCGCGAGATCGTGCCCGAAGCCGAAGCCGGCGACATCGTGCTGATCAACGGTATCGAAGAACTGGGTATCGGCTGCACGGTGTGCTCGCCGGACGCCCAGGACGCGCTGCCGATGCTGAAGGTGGACGAGCCCACGCTGACCATGAACTTCTGCGTCAACACCTCGCCGCTGGCGGGCCGTGAAGGCAAGTTCGTGACCAGCCGCCAGCTGCGCGAGCGCCTGGACCGCGAGCTGAAGTCGAACGTGGCCCTGCGCGTGCAGGAAACCGGCGACGACACCATCTTCGAAGTGTCGGGCCGCGGCGAGCTGCACCTGACCATCCTGCTGGAAAACATGCGCCGCGAAGGCTACGAGCTGGCCGTGTCCCGTCCGCGCGTGGTGTTCAAGGAAATCGACGGCGTCAAGCACGAGCCGTATGAACTGCTGACCGTGGACGTCGAAGACGGCCACCAGGGCAGCGTGATGGAAGAGCTGGGCCGCCGCAAGGGCGAACTGCTCGACATGGCGTCGGACGGCAAGGGCCGCACCCGCCTGGAATACCGCGTTCCGGCCCGTGGCCTGATCGGCTTCCAGGGCGAGTTCCTGACGCTGACGCGCGGCACCGGCCTGATCAGCCACATCTTCGACGACTACGCGCCGCTGCGCGAAGGCGGCCTGGGTGAGCGCCACAACGGCGTGCTGATCTCGCAGGACGACGGCGACGCCGTGGCCTACGCGTTGTGGAAGCTGCAGGACCGCGGCCGCATGTTCGTCAAGCCGGGCGATGCGCTGTACGAAGGCATGATCATCGGCATCCATAGCCGCGACAACGACCTGGTCGTGAACCCGATCAAGGGCAAGCAGCTCACCAACGTGCGTGCCTCGGGTACCGACGAAGCCGTGCGCCTGGTCACGCCGATCCAGATGTCGCTGGAATACGCGGTGGAATTCATCTCCGACGACGAGCTGGTCGAAATCACGCCGAAGAGCATCCGCCTGCGCAAGCGCCACCTGAAGGAGCACGAACGCAAGCGTGCTTCGCGCGAAAGCGTCTGAGCGCCTTCGCCGCAGCTTTGCCGCAACAAAAAACCGCGCCTCGAGCGCGGTTTTTTGTTGTCCGGCGTCAGCCCGCGCGATAAGGCTCAGGCGTCGGAGCCCCGTTCGCCGGCCAGCGCCCCGGCGCCTCGCGCCGGACCGGTCGCCACAGCCTCGCGCGGGTTGCGCCATTCGGGCGGCATCCACAGGTGGCGCGGGTCGCGGTGGCGCCATGCATCGGCGAACATGTCGCGCCATTCGTGGAAGGTCAGGGTGATCGGATTGTGGCTGGCGATGCGGCGCGTGATGCCGTAGTCGGGCGCGTCCTCCTCCGGCACGAACGACCCGAACAGGCGGTCCCACACGGTCAGCACGCCGGCATAGTTGCGGTCGATGTACTGCGGGTTCCTGGCGTGGTGCACACGGTGGACCGAGGGTGTGTTGAGCAGCCATTCGATGCGATGCCAGCGCCTGCCCAGGCGCGTATGGACGAAGAACTGGAAGGCCAGGTTCAGCCCTACCGCCAGGATCACCCAGTCTGGCGTGAAGCCGATCAGCGCCAGCGGGATCCAGAACAGCCACATGCCGGAGAGCGGGTAGGTCAGGCTCTGGCGGAAGGCGGTCGAGAAATTCATGCCTTCCGATGAGTGGTGCGTGACATGCGAAGCCCACATCCAGCGCACGCGGTGGCTGGCGCGGTGGAACCAGTAGTAGAGGAAATCCTGCAACAGCAGCAGGAGCAGGAAGGACCACCACGTCTGCGGCACCGCCTGCAGCCCGTGCTGGTAGCACCAGCCATAGACGGTACGCACCATCAGCCACAGGAAGAACGCATCCGACGCCTGGTGCATCAGCGCCAGCGCCGCGTTCGAGGCGCTGTCGCGCAGGCTGTAGACGGACGGGTCGCGCCGCACCCAGTACCAGGCTTCCGCCCCGATGGTGAGCAGGAACACCGGCGCAAACGCCAGCAGGATCAGGCCGGGATCGATGGTCGACTGTGTCATCCGTCAAGTGTTGCCGGTTTCGGGCGTTTTTTCCTGGAGGGCATCCTCTATACGCTCGTCCGGTGCCTTCGCGGACGCCGGCGAGCGGGCCGTGCGGGGACAGCATACGCCTCTCTTCGGCACCTGCGGCAGTCGGCACCCGTCCTCCCGATTGCTGACGATTCTGCAGGACTGAATATCTCCGCGCGCGGATTCAGGAACGACCGCGAGCGCCGTTGATAGCAGGGCGGCTGGATTCGGGGCGCACAAGGGGCCGCGCCCAGGGGCGCACCCAGGGCCGCACGCAGCGCCGGACACGAGCGCAAGCCAGCCGCGCCAGAGCCAGATCACAACGGGGAGCCATCATGTTTCGCAACACTTCCATCGGATCCAGATTGTGGATCCTTACCATCGTCGCCAATGCGCTGCTGCTGATTGTCGGCAGCGTGGGCTGGCTGGGCATGTCCCGCAGCAACGACGCCACGCGGCAGATCTACCAGCACCAGCTTGCCGCCGCGGTCAGCCTGGCCGAGGCGCGCTCCAACCAGTTGCTGGTGCGCGTGCTGCTGGACCAGGCCACCTTCGCCACCGACCCCGCCGATGCGCGCGCCCGCGCCGCCCTGGCCGAAGGCTTCGCGCGCCAGTCCGACGTGGCCTGGAAGGCTTACCTGGCGCTGCCGCGCGCCGCCGGCGAGGCCAAGGCCGCCGACGATGTCGCGGCCAAGCGCGAGGCGCTGTTTGGCCAGGGCGTGTCACCGATGGTCGCCGCGCTGCAGCGCGGCGACCGCGAAGCCGTGATGGGCTTCGTGCTCGATACCATTCCCAGGCTCGATATTGCCTTCACTGCCGTCAACACGGAGCTGGGCAAGCTGCAGCTCGCCAGCGCGCAGGCGGTCTACCAGGAATCGCAGGACCGCTACATCATGCTGCGCACCCTGTCGCTCGGCGCGCTGGCGCTGGGATTGTGCTTCAGCACGGTGGTGGCCTGGCGCCTGCGCCGCTCCATCGTCGGGCCGCTGGACGTCGCCGTGGCGCGCTTCGAGCGGATGGCCGCCGGCGATTTCTCCGCGGGCCGTGCGGCGCACGCCGATGCCCACGCGCAGGACGAGCGCAGCGAGACCGGCCGCATGCTTGCGGTGCTGGGCCGCATGCAGGCCAGCCTGGCCACGATGGTGGCCGAGGTGCGCGGTGGCGCGGATGCCATCGCGGCGGCCAGCAGGCAGATCGCCAGCGGCAACGGCGATCTCTCGCAGCGCACCGAGCAGCAGGCGGCTTCGCTGGAGGAGACGGCCTCCAGCATGGAAGAACTCACCGGCACCGTGCGCCAGAACGCCGACAGCGCGCGCGAGGCGAACGCGCTGGCCAGCGATGCCACGGGCCTGGCCGAGCGCGGCAGCGCAGCGGTGGCGCGCGTGGTGGACACCATGCAGGCCATCGACGCCAGCGCCAACAAGATCGTCGACATCATCGACGTGATCGAGAAAATCGCTTTCCAGACCAATATCCTCGCGCTCAACGCCGCGGTGGAAGCCGCGCGCGCGGGCGAGCACGGCCGCGGCTTCGCGGTGGTGGCCGGCGACGTGCGCGATCTCTCGCAGCGCTGCGCGGGGGCCTCGAAGGAGATCCGCGCGCTGATCGGCGATTCGGTGTCGCGCGTGCGTGCCGGCGGCGAACTGGTGGGCCAGGCGGGGCAGGTGATGGAGGAGATGGTGGGGGCGGTGCGGCGCGTGAGCGGCATCATGGGCGGCATCAGCGCAGCCTCCGACGAACAGTCGCGCGGTATCGAGCAGGTCAACCAGGCGGTCGCGCAGATGGATGGCATGACCCAGCAGAACGCCGCGCTGGTCGAGCAGGCGGCGGCGGCCGCGGCGTCGCTCGATGACCAGGCGCAGCGGCTGACCGGCCTGATGGCGGCTTTCCGCGTGGCCTGAACGCGGCGCAAAGCGCCTGGTGCGGCACGCCCGCGCACCCCTGCTGGTGTAAAGTCGAGGGTTGCATTCGTGGAGATAGAGACAATGACAGACCTGGTCACCAGCGAGATCCGGGGCGGCATCGGCTACCTGACGCTGAACCGCCCGCAAGCGCTCAACGCGCTTTCGCTCGAGATGATTCGCGCCATCACCGGGGCGCTCAACGCATGGGCCGTGGCGCCCGAAGTCGCGGCCGTGGTGATCGCCGGCGCGGGCGGCAAGGCCTTCTGCGCGGGCGGCGACATCCGCTTCTTCCACAAGGCAGCGCTGGCCGGCGACACCACGCTCGACCAGTTCTTCGTCGAGGAATACGCGCTCAACCACCTGATCCACCGCTATGCCAAGCCCTATATCGCGCTGATGGACGGCGTGGTGATGGGCGGCGGCATKGGCATCTCGCAGGGCGCGCGCCGCCGCCTGGTGACCGAGCGGACCAAGATGGCGATGCCGGAAACCAATATCGGACTGTTCCCCGACGTGGGCGGCGGCTGGTTCCTGTCGCGCACGCCAGGCCGCATCGGCGAATACCTGGGCCTGACCGGCGCGATGATCCATGCCGCGGACGCATTGCATGCCGGCCTGGCCGACGCCTACCTGCCCGGCAACGCCCTGGCCGAACTGGTCGACACGCTGCGCGCGCGCCAGTTCGCCGACGGCGACGCCGTGCTGGCCTGCATCGATGCCGCCACCGCCGCGCACCGCGACGCATGCCAGCCGGACCGGAGCCAGCTCGCATCGCTGCAAGACGACATCGACCGCCTGTTCGCCGGCGCGTCGGTGAGCGATATCGTGGCAGCGGTGAGCGACGCCGGCACCGACTGGGCCGCGCAGACCGCCGCCATGCTGCGCAGCCGCTCGCCGCTGATGCTCAACGTCACGCTCGAGCAGGTCCGCCGTGCCCGCACCATGACGCTGGAGGACGAACTGCGCATGGAGCTGGACATGATGTACTACGTGTTCCGCCACGGCGACGGCGTGGAAGGCATCCGCGCGCTGGCGGTCGACAAGGACCACGCGCCCAAGTGGCAGCCGCCGCGCCTGGACGAAGTGCAGCGCGATCGCGTGCGCGCCTTCTTCGACAGCCCGTGGGCGCATGGCGAGCATCCGCTCGCGGCGCTGTAGCAGGGCGCCGGGCGGTTCCTTTTCGCGCAATTGGATTAGAGTGACGACTGGACCCGCCGCGGGCATGCCGTGCTGCCTGCGGCCTCCGGGTCCGACCAGCATCACTCCGACACCATCATGCCGTGAACGTGAAAGGAATCGCGATGAGCAATCCCCGTGATGTAGCCGTACTGGTAGGCAGCCTGCGCAAGGAGTCCTTCAATCGCAAGCTGGCCGTCGCGCTGGCCGCGATGGCGCCCGCAGGGCTCAAGCTCGAGATCGTGGAGATCGGCCAGTTGCCGCTCTACAACCAGGATGAAGACACCAGCCCGCCCGCGCCATGGGTGGCATTCCGTGACCGCATCCGCCGCGCCGACGCCGTGCTGTTCGTCACGCCGGAATACAACCGCTCGGTGCCGGCGGCGCTCAAGAATGCGATCGACGTGGGCTCGCGCCCCTATGGGCAGAGCGTCTGGGACGGCAAGCCGGGCGGCGTGATCAGTGCCTCGCCGGGTGCCGTGGGCGGCTTCGGCGCCAACCACCACCTGCGCCAGTCGCTGGTGTTCCTCAACATACCGGTACTGCAGCAGCCCGAGGTCTATCTCAGCGGTGTCGACAAGCTGTTCGACGCGCAGGGCGGCATTGCCAATGAATACACGCGCGGCCTCCTCGGCAAGTTCCTGGACACGTTCGCGGGCTGGATCGAGCGCAACGCGCCGCGCTGAGCGCCGGCGGCGCGCGACATGCAATGCTGCCGCGCAAATGCTGACGCCCGCTGCCGACGGGGCAGCGGGCGGGAGGGCAGGTTATCGCTGCCTTGCGCTCTTCGTTCTACTTGCCGCGCTTGATGTCCCCGGCCGGCCGCACGTGCGCGGCTGCCAGCGGCTGGCCTGGAAAGCCCCCCGGATAGCTGATGACGCGCAGGCTCGCCCCGGCCCTGCGCACCGGCCATGCATGACCGGCGCGGGTTCTCGCGCCGCCTGTGATCGCCGCCATGGCTTCCCTGTCGAGATCCACGTTGTCCGGCAAATCCTTGATGACGATAACGGCCATGACTTCCTCCTGCAGGGTGCGAAGGCCGGCTCGTTGTTGAGCGTGTTGACGTTGATGCTCTGCAGCTGGGCGATGTTCTGGTTGACGTTGACATTGACGTTGGCCACCGGGCCCAGTCCCTGCATCCAGGTGTTGGCGCCGCCGCGCACCGCGGCCAGGGACTTGCTGTCGAGTTCTTGGGTCAGCGCGAGGTCGCGCACGGTGATGGATGACATGATGCTGCTCCTTGAATGCAGTGATGGCCGGGGGGGGCGGCGACGATTAGCGGTAGATGTTGTTCTGGGCGTTCTGGGTCGAGTTGACATGCGACTTGATGTCRTCCGCGAAGGCCGTGTTGTTGCCGTTCATGTTGACCACGTTCTGGGTCTGGCCGATCAGCTGCGAGGCGTTGAAGGTCGAGTCGAGCTTGACCGAGCTGAACACGGGCATGAAGGGCACGAAGCCGCCGCGCACGSYGCGCATGGCGCCGGCGTCGAGTTCTTCGGTGACGGACAGGTCCTTGATGGCGATGGTAGTCATGGCAGTTCTCCTGGAAGGCGGTTGGCCAGCTGGCCGGGTATCGATTGGGACTTCGGTTCGTTTGCTGTCGAGCATCTTTGCTTCGCTCGGGAGGTACAAACGCATGGAGTGTGCCAAGGCAGGCCATGTCGCCGGAAATTGTCCGCAAAGCCAGGCTGGCACTGGGCTTCGGCTGCTTCGCTGCACATGCGGCGTACCCGCGGGCGGGCCGGCGGTGCCGTGGGCTGACGGGCCGCGGCCAACACTGTCGCCGCTTGTGTTCGCTTGCGCACGACACCTGGCGCAAGACAGGCCTGCCACGAGGCGCATGCGCCGCGCGCGGCCGTTGATGCGATGCACGGGGGGTTTGCGATTGCCATGAGTGCGCACTAGTATCCATCGTGGGCAGGTACTCGCTGGAGAATGGCGAGTGGGCGCTCAATGCGCAACTTCGCGCTACTACGTCGCGGCTGCATCGATGCCTAGCATTCCGGACCTGATACGAACCTTCCAAAGCGGTGGTCTGTCGCACGAAGAGCTATTTGCCCGCATCGACCGCACCCTGGCCGCCGACCAGGCCAGCGCGCGGCAGCTGGCGGAAATGCTCAGCGAGGAAAACACGCGCGTGCCGTTGCCGCCGGGCGTCTATGAAGAGGTGCTGCGCCGCATCGAGCGCCRCAGCAACACGCAGTTCGAGGAGGGTGGCGAGGAGACCCGCATGGAGACCGGCCCGGCGGGCGGTGCGTCCATGCCTTCCACGCCTTCGTCGCCTTCGGCCGGCGCCTCGGTCGCGGCGGCCGGCGGCCAGGCCATCCCGGCCGGCGAGCCCGTCAAGGGCGTGGGCGATACGCTCAATGGCCGCTTCGTACTGGAGGAATGCCTGGGTGTGGGCGGCATGGGCACGGTTTTCAAGGCGCTCGACCTGCGCAAGCTGGAAGCCTCGGACCGCAAGCCCTATATCGCCATCAAGGTTCTCAATGTGCAGTTCCGCGGTCACCCGAAATCGCTGATCGCGCTGCAGCGAGAGGCACGCAAGGCGCAGACGCTGGCGCACCGGAACATCGTCACCGTCTACGACTTCGACCGCGACGRCTCGGTGGTCTACCTGACCATGGAGTACCTGCAGGGCAAATCGCTCAACCGCATCTTGCGCGCGCCCGATTTCGCCGGCATGCCCTACGGCAAGGCGCTGCCCATCATCACGGGGATGGCGCGCGCGCTGTCGTACGCGCACGAGCGCGGCTTCGTCCATTGCGATTTCAAGCCCGCCAATGTGTTCATCACCGACAGCGGCGAAGTCAAGGTGATCGACTTCGGCATCGCGCGCGTGTTCCAGCAGCCGGCCGACGATGCCGATCCCACCGTCTTCGATCCCGGCACGCTGGGGGGCATGACGCCTGCCTATGCCAGCCCCGAGATGTTCGATCACAGCGAGCCGGATCCGCGCGACGATATCTATGCGCTGGCCTGCGTGACCTACGAACTCCTCACCGGCCGCCACCCGTACGAGCGGCTTTCCGCCAACCAGGCGCGCAGCGGCGGCCTGAAGCTGCAGCGGCCGAAGACGCTCTCGCGCGGCCAATGGCGGGCGCTGCGCGCTGCCTTGTCGTTCGATCGCGCCACGCGTACGCCGACCGTGGCGCGCTTCCTGGCGGACCTGGGCGCCGAGCGTTCAGGCATGCCGTCGCTGGCCAAGCTGGGCGCGGCCTCGCTGGCGGGCCTGCTGGTGGTGGGCGGCGTGGGCTATTTTGCGTGGCGCACGCGCGGCGCCGCCGATGTCAAGACGCAGGCGGAAGCCCCGGCCGGCGCTGTGCCCCCCGCCGGGAACAAGGCACCCGAGCAACCGCCGGCGCGCGCGGAAGCCGTGCCGCCGCGCGCCTTGTCGATGCCTGCCGTGGCGGCCGTGCTGGCGCGCGCGCCTTGCTCGCTGCTGGCCGCCTCCGCGCACGGCGAGCACGAACTGCAGGTGCGCGGGTTCGTGGCGGAACGCTTCGGCGTCAAGCGCTTGAAGGAAGACCTGGGCGCGGTGCCGGGCGTGCAGAGCGTGAACCTGGAAGTGCAGCCGCTGGGCGACGACAAGTGCGACGTGGTCAAGCTTGTCTCGCCCTACTGGTCGGGGCGCCGCAGCGGGGATGCGCTCGCCACCATCCGCACGCGCGCGCCCGGCGGGCAGCTTGCCGAAGGCACGCCGCTGATCGTCGATATCACCACGCCGCCATACGATACCTACGTCTACGTGGACTACTACATGGCCGACGGCAAGGTCGTGCACATGGTGCCGAGCGCCCGTTCCAAGGCCAACCAGGCGCCGGCGAGCTATAGCGCCACAATCGGCAGCCTTGGCGACTGGGTGATCTCCAAGCCGTTCGGCACGGAGCTGATCGTGCTGCTCACCGCGCCCGCGCCGCTGTTCGACGCGCTGCGGCCCGAAGCGGAGTCGCGCCAGGACTATCTGCGCGCGCTTGACCGGCAACTCGGGCCGATGGCGGCCAAGCATGGCGAGGACCGCATCGGCGCGGACATCGTGCAGATATCCACCCGGCCGCGCTAGGCGCCCGGCGCGCTTCGCTGCCGGGCCCGTCCGCGGCCTGCTTCGGGCGGCCTGCTTCGGGTGGCCTACTTCAGGCGACCTACTTCAGGTCGCGCACCACGCGGAAGCCGTTCTGCGACTGCCGCACGCTGGCGCTGTACTTGAAGCGGGTGGAGGAGAGCATGTAGCTCGCGCCTTCGTGCCACGAGCCGCCACGGATCACACGCACGCTGCAGCCGGGGTCGTCCCAGGCGCGCCCGTCCACCGGCGCGTTCTTGTAGGAGATGTGCCAGCAATCGGCCACCCATTCCCATACGCTGCCGTTCATGTCGTGCAGGCCAAAGCCGTTGGCGGCGAAGGAGCCGACATTGGCCGGTGTGTCGGCGTTCCACGGGTCGCCGCAGTCCTTGCAGTTGGCGGTGCCCTTGCGCATCTGGTCGCCCCACCAGTAGAGCGTGCTGGTGCCACCGCGCGCCGCGTATTCCCACTCGGCCTCGGTGGGCAGCCGGTAGGCCTTGCCGCTGGTCTTGCTCAGCCACGCCAGGTACTGCTGGGCATCGTCCCAGCTGATGTCGCGCACAGGCGCGTTGCGCGCCGCGCCGGCCACCGTGGCGATGCGCTGGCAGCCGCCGGCATCGGCGCAGGCGCTCCATTGCTCGACGGTGACCTCGTACTTGCCGATGGCGAAGGGCTGGCCGATGGTCACGCGGTGCGGAGGCTTCTCGGTCGGGTCGCCACCGTTGCTGCCCATGGTGAAGCTGCCCGCCGGCAGGCTGTGCAGCACGGGACAGGCAGGGCAGTCCTTGAGCTCGCCGGGCTTGATGTCGACCGTGACGGCGCCGCTTGCCACTGCCCGCTGCGAGCCGGGCGCGGGCGTGCTGGCACCGGCCGTCGCGCCGGGCGGCGCAGTTGCCGGCGCACTCGCCGGCCCCTGCACCTTGCCGCTCTGCGCGCGTGCCGGGGGCGGCGTGACGGTGCCCTGCGCGGCAGACGGCCCTGTCGACGCGGACCCCGGGCGGGACCGTTCGGGGGGGGCGGCGGGGGTGCCCGTCTCGGGCTTGGCGCCGCTGGCGCGCAGGCGCTCGATGCGGGCCCGTGCCAGCGGTGCGAAGCGGCCATTGGGGTAGGCCTTCAGGTACGCCTCGTAGTCGCTGGAGAAATTGCTGTTCTTGATCGATTCCCAGAAGGTCAGTTCGTACTGCTCGTCGCTGTCCTTGGGCAGGATGCCGCGCTGTGCATATTGTAATGGCGACACCCGTGTCGGTCCGCCGGCAGGCGCTGCGATGCCACCGGCGCCGGCATCCCCGGCCGCCACGCGCGCCGCAAGCCGCAACGGTGCCGGCAACGACGACGATATCCATGGTTGCTGCCCGAGCCCGGTCTGTTGGCTGACGATCTGGCCGGCACGGCGCAGGGCGGTCTCGGCATCGGTCCCGGGCATCCGCATCGCCTGCAGCAGCGCGGCGGTGAAGGCGCCGTCGCCGGCGCGGGCGCCGGGCGCCGTGGCGTAGGCGATCACGGTTGCGGGGGGCGCGGCCGGCGGCATCGCCGTCGCGCCGCGATACGGATTGTCCAGGCAGGTATCGAGGATCAGGATATTGCGCCCGCCCGGGCGCGCCGCCGGCATGCTCGCCAGTATCGTGCCCAGTTCCGTCGCGCCGGTCAGCAGCCGGTGGGGCGCGTCGCCGCGCACGTCGACGGGAAGCAGGAGCGGCCTGTCGCCGACTTCGATGCCGTGGCCGGCGAAATAGAACAGGCCGACGCCGCCCTTGCCAAGGCGTTGCCGGAATTCGGCAAGCGCCTGCGCCATGCCGGCGCTGTCGAGGTTCTCGCGCAGCATGACGTCGAAGCCGAGCGCTCCGAGGGCCTGTCCCATCGCGCGCGCATCGCTGGCGGCGTTCGGCAGAGGGGCATCAGCGTATGCGGCATTTCCGATCACGAGCGCCAGGCGCGCCTCGCTGCCTGGCTCCGGCGTTCCGGGCGCGGCTGCGGCAGGGAAGGCCGTGGCCAACCCGATCAGGCACACGACAAGGARTTTTCGCCACATATGCAGGCCTTGTTCGTACGGCGCAGAAGTKCATCGCCGCGCCGCGTGCCGATGGTGTCACGTGGTCGGCGAAACACGATGATGCCGGGCCATCGCGCCGGGTCCGGGGTTTGCCGTGCGAAGGCAAGATGCCGCGCTGGCGATACCGGGCTGGCTCAATCCACCATAGCACAGCGATTGTGAATCCGGAGGTGCTTTGCGACGCCGGGTGGCGCAGCGGGCGCACCATCCGCCGCGTGCGGCGCGGGCCGGGTAGCGTCAAGTATCTTTTTACGGTTTTCCGTTCTAAGCTGAATGACGAAAATGCAGGGCGCTGATCAAGAGCAAGAATCCACGCCGCGCTTTCGAGAATTCGCGAAAGAGTGAAAAAGGGTGCAGGAAGCCCCGCCGGTGCCTTGCCGGCGCGCCTGGCGCTTGCCGCGTTGCCATGCATGTGCCGCCGCGCACACGCGCGCTGCAGCACGGACCGTCGTAGGGAGGCCTTTCACATGCACAGGCGAACCGTGCTCGGCACCATGGCAGCATCGCTGCTGGCTGCGTTGCCTTCGATCTCGTTTTCCACGCCGGCTCCACCCAATGCCGAGGCCTACATCATCTGGCCGCCCGACGGCGCCGTGATCGAGGGCGGCAAGTTCTGGGTGCGCATGGGCCTGCGCAATATGGGCGTCGCCCCCAAGGGCGTGGAGATGGCCAACGTCGGCCACCATCACCTGCTGATCGACACCGATCTGCCGCCGATGGACAAGGAAATCCCCAACGACCGCAACCACCTCCACTTCGGTGCCGGCGAAACCGAGGCGCGCATCGAGTTGCCGCCAGGCAAGCACACGCTGCAGATGCTGCTGGGCGATGCGAATCACAAGCCGCACGATCCGCCCGTGTACTCCAAGAAGATCACGATCACAGTTCGATAAGAGGCACGATCAAAAAAGATCCTGGCGTCGTTGCACAGCCTTGCCGTACTACCGTGCCGTCTGCGGCCGCGCGCCTTGCCAGGACCGCTTCGCTTCATGCTTGACGGTGCCTGTCAGGCCCGGACCGCCATCCCGGCGGCACCCAACGGGAGAGAGTTCATGCGTAAGCTCATTCTGGGCGCTGCGCTCGCAGCCAGCCTGCTTCTGAACGGCGCGATGCCGGACAACGCGGTGGCCGGTCCCACGCCGGCGCCGCCCAATGCCTACCTGTATATCGGCTTCCCCAACAACAACCAGGTCCTGCCGGCCGGCAAGCCGATCAAGGTGTGGTTCGGCCTGCGCGGCATGGGCGTGGCGCCGCGCGGCGTGAAGTTCCCGAACAGCGGCCATCACCACCTGCTCATCGATACCGATCTGCCACCGATGGACAAGGAGATCCCCAACGACCGCAACCACCTGCATTTCGGTGCGGGYGAAACCGAGACCACCATCGAACTGCCGCCCGGCAAGCACACGCTGCAGTTGCTGATGGCCGACGACAAGCACATCCCGCACAATCCGCCGATCTACTCCAAGAAGATCACGATCTACGTGAAGTGATCTCGCCGGGCGCACCAGGGGCGTTGCGCTAGCCGGGCCACAAGAGCCCGGCGCACCGCCGCCGCGCGGCGCCATTCCCGGCATCGTCCCGCGCTTCGTTTCCCCGCCGCGCCCTTCTGCGCTTCCTTCATTTCCCGCATTTCCTCCCGTTCCTGCGCCGCCATCGCCGCCGCCATGAATCCCGGTCGCCGCGAGTGCCGACCCTGACGTGTGTTTTCCGCTGCTGTCTGTTGCCCGCGAACACCCGCGCGCCATTGTGTTGGTCCACGCCCGTCAGCGCACTGCCGTGCCAGCTGGCGCGCGCACCGGTTCCATGTGCTGCGCCAAAGAAAAAATCCAGGCGGGGACTGGGTTTGCGGGCGATCCGCGCCGACATGGCCCGCCTTGGCACACTCCATGCGTTTGTACCTCCCGAGCGAAGCAAAGATGCTCAGCAGCAAACGAACCGAAGTCCCAATCGATACCCGGCCAGCTGGCCAACCGCCTTCCAGGAGAACTGCCATGACTACCATCGCCATCAAGGACCTGTCCGTCACCGAAGAACTCGACGCCGGCGCCATGCGCGCCGTGCGCGGCGGCTTCGTGCCCTTCATGCCCGTGTTCAGCTCGGTCAAGCTCGACTCGACCTTCAACGCCTCGCAGCTGATCGGCCAGACCCAGAACGTGGTCAACATGAACGGCAACAACGCTGCCTTCGTGGACGATATCAAGTCGCGCGTCACCTCGACCCAGAACGCCCAGAACAACATCTACTGAGCAATGCGCGGCCGCCACCGGCGGCC
>NZ_JBFTNF010000120.1:0-18071 GCF_056397345.1 Cupriavidus sp. 05N38 | reverse complement strand
TCGCGCTGCGTGAGCAGCTCCGGCACCACCCGGCTATCCGAGCAGGCGATGAACAGGGTGCTGGGGCTCTGGCTGGTGGCCAGGCGCTTGAAGAGGTCCGAGCGCTGGGGGAAGGCGTCGCGCTGGAACTTCAGTACGCCGTCGATGATTTCTTGCATGTCTTTCGCTCCATCGGTTGATCTGGTGTGGATCGGGATTCGATGGAGCAAGAATGGACCGGATCAGCCATAGGGTCCAAGACCGATTCATTATCCAAACCATAGGCAACACCAATAGCTAGAACTGCCGCGGCGGCGGTGCCTTGTGCTTCGCCGGCATGGCCGGGCGTGGCTACGGCAACCGGTGCCGGGTGAGATGGATAGTCATGAAATCGATACGCCACGCCATATCCAGGCCCATGTCCCGCTCCTAACATTGGGCCCATCAACGCAGGGATCCCGCACCGGTCCCGCGCAACCGGGCCCCGGATGGTCTTGCGGTTTGCGCGGTCGGGGCGGCTCCCCGGCACAGGCCATTCAAAGGGAACAGACATGAATACGATTCAGACCGATGTCGCTGTGATCGGCGCGGGTACCGCGGGCCTTGCCGCCTATCGTGCCGCCAGGGCCGCCAGGGCCGCCGGCAAGCGCGCCGTCATCATCGAGGGTGGCCCGTATGGCACCACCTGCGCGCGCGTTGGCTGCATGCCCTCCAAGTTACTGATTGCCGCCGCCGAGGCGGCCCACGAACTGCGCCACACGGCGGCGTTTGGCGTGCATGTCGACGGGCGCATCCGCATCGACGGGCGCGAGGTGATGGATCGGGTCAAGCGCGAGCGCGACCGCTTTGTCTCCTTTGTCGTGCGCGGCGTGGAGAATATCCCGGCCGAAGACCGCATCCGCGGATACGCAAGGTTCGTCGACAACACCGTGCTGCAGGTCGATGAGCACACCACCGTGCGGGCCAGCCGCGTCGTGATTGCCACTGGCTCCAGCCCGGCGGTGCCGGCGCCGCTGCATGTGTTCGGCGAGCGCCTGGTGGTCAACGATGACGTCTTTGCCTGGGACGACCTGCCGCGCAGCGTGGCGGTATTCGGGCCTGGCGTGATCGGGCTCGAGCTTGGCCAGGCACTGTCGCGGCTGGGCGTGCGGGTGCATGTATTCGGCGCGCGGGGCGGCGTGGGCGGATTGTCGGATCCGGCCATCAAGGCCTACGCGGCCCGGACCTTCCAGGACGAGTTCGCGCTGGATCCGGCCGCGCAAGTGACCGGCATGCGCCGCGATGGCGACGAAGCGGTGATCACCTTCATCGACCACGCGGGCCAGAGCGTGACGGAGCGCTTCGAGTATGTGCTGGCGGCAACCGGACGCCACCCCAATGTGCGTGGCCTTGGCCTGGAGAATACCGGGCTGGAACTGGACGCCGGCGGCGTGCCGAGGTTCGACCCGGCAACCCTGCAATGCGGCCACGCCCCGGTCTTTATCGCCGGCGATGCAAACGATATCCTGCCCCTGCTCCACGAAGCGGCCGACGAAGGCAAGGCTGCCGGCGAGAACGCGGCGAACTACCCCGCCATCAAGCCCGTGCCGCGCCGCGCGCCGATCGCCGTGGTGTTCTCCGATCCGCAGATCGCCATGGTCGGACAGCGTTACGCCGACCTGGAGCCGGGCACCTTTGTCAGCGGCGAGGTCAGCTTCGAGGACCAGGGCCGCAGCCGCGTCATGCTGAAGAACCGCGGGCTGATGCACGTCTATGCGGACCGGGCCAGCGGCCGCTTTCTAGGCGCGGAGTGGATTGGCCCCCGCGCCGAGAATATCGCGCACCTGCTGGCCTGGTCCTGCCAGCAGGGACTGAGCATCGACCAGATGCTGGCCATGCCGTTCTATCACCCAGTGGTGGAAGAAGGGCTGCGCACGGCGCTGCGGGACGCGGCGGCGAGGCTACAGCAGTAAGCCGCAGCCTCGCCGGCGGGCGCGCTATGCGGCAGCGCCCGGCCCGTTCTCCGACCAGATATCGCCGGACCGCAGGACGTGGCCGAAATGATGACGCCAGAGCCTGATGCCAAGCCCGCCGGACACATCCAGCGAGGACCCCACCGTGAGGTCTTCGAGCAGAGTGGGTTGCAGCCCGGCATCGAACAAGGCAAAGCCGGCCGCCAGCACGCAGGTTTCGGTCTGGATGCCGCAGACCAGCACCCGGTCGAGGTTCAGGCCTTGCAGATGCGCGATGGTGTCGGGCGAAGGCGCGTAGCCGTGCTTCACGAACACCTGGTCGGCCGCGACCAGGCTGTCGTCTGCCGGCGCCGGCGCCCATCCCAGCTGGCGCCGGAACGGAGTGACGGCTTCATCGTGGCGCTCGACGGTGGCAACGGTTGGCAGCCTGCCGACCAGCGCGGCGACCCGTTCCACCAGCCAGGGCGGCGGGGAGAAGCTCGGCTGGATATCGATGATCAGTAGTGCCTGACGCATGGGCTCCTTGTCTGTCATTGCGCATGTTTCGCCCGGATCATAGAACAGTCACCACGGGTTTCGATAGCCCCGGCCGGCTGATCGTGCCGGCGACCCCGCCCCGGTTAGCCGCGGGCTGAAGGGAAGCTGAGGGGGCCTTCCACGATCTATACTCCACAACGGGAACGGCGGCGGCTGCTCCTGTACCTGATGGAGCACAATCGATTGAAACCCCGGATCCGCCACTTGCGCACTTGCGCCGCTTGCGCCAATCATCCCGCTTGCGCCACCTCCGTCCGCGCCCGCCGTGCGCGCTGTCCTCGCCGCGCCGGACATCAGGCCATCGCCCGCCATGACAACGCCCGCTAACTCCAATGTTCACGTGATCCTGAGCAGCGAGGGTCACTGGACCGTCGCTGTCGAGGGTGTCGGGCGCGTGACAAGCTGCATATCGCGCGAAGCCGCGATCGAGGCCGGCACGGCACTCGCGCTCGAGCACCGCGTCGTCCTCTACGTGCACCTGCGCGATGGCCAGTTCGACTGGTGGAAGGATTTCGGCGACGGCGGAACGTCATCGTCGCTCAACTGAGCGCGGTCAGGCTGCCTCGCCTGCGGCGCGCCGGGCCGCCCCGCGGCCGGAGGCGGGCGCCGGCGCGGAGAAGAAACACGCGCCCGCACCGCCGAGGCGGCGCTGCCTATGCCTATTGCAACTCGATCTTCGCAATCGCGGCCAGCCGCTTCCAGCGTGCGATCTCTTCCTTCTGGTAGTCGCGCAGTTCCGCCGGTGTCGAGAGGATCAGCACGGTGGACTGCCGCTGGTAGTACTCCTTGACGTCGTCGGCTGCGCCGGCAGCGGCGAACAGTTCGCCCAGCCGTTGCGCGATGGGTGCCGGCGTCCTGGCCGATACCGCCGCCGCGACCCAGTTGTAGGCCAGGAAATCGGGCACGCCGGCCTCGGCGGCGCTCGGCACGCCCGGCAGCAACGGCGAGCGCTGGGGCGCGGTATAGGCCAGCGCGCGCACCTTGCCGCCCTTGACCAGCTCGATCGCCCCGCTGGCGTCCACCACGGCGAAATCCACGTTGGCGGCCATCACGCCGTTGATGGCGTCGCCGGCGCCCTTGTACGGCACCGCGGTGGTCTTCATGCGGCTTTGCTCGTTGAGCCATTCGCTGTACAGCGTGTACGAGACCGAGCCGGTGCCATAGTTGAGCGCGCCGGGCCGCTTGCGCGCGTCCTCCACCAGCGCCTTGAGCGTGTGGTACGGCGAGCTGGCGGGAACGATRATCAGGCACGGCCCGCGCGATAGCAGCGTGATGGGTGTGAAGTCGGTCAGCGGGTCGTAGGGCAGCTTGCGGAACGTGGCGGCGTTGGTGGACAGCGTGGAGTTGCTGCCGATGAACACCGTGTAGCCGTCGGCCGGCGCGCTCAGCAGCGTCTGCACGCCGATGAAGCCGTTGCCGCCCGGCTTGTTCTCCACCACCACGCCCTGCCCCGTCAGCTCGCCGATCTTCTTGGCGAACATGCGCGCGGTGGTGTCGGTGCCGCTGCCCGACGGGAACGGTACGATAAAGCGGATCGGCCGGCTGGGAAACGCCGGCTGCTGCGCCAGGACGACGCCGGGAATGGTCGCCAGGGCCGCGGCGGCAAGCGCGCCCTTGCCGGCAAGGCTGGCAAAACGGCGGCGCGAACAGGTGGTGGAGCGGGTCATGCGGTCTGTCTCCTTGGTGCTCCGCCCGGCAGTGGGTTCTCCCGGTGCGGATATGGCATTGATTCACAGCGCGGGGCGGCTGGCCCGCTAGCGCTTCAGGCCCAGCAGGTCACGCGCGATGACCCAGCGGTGCACTTCCGACGGCCCCTCGTAGATGCGCATCAGGCGCGTTTCGTTGGCCATCTGCTGCAGCGGCATTTCCTTGGTCATGCCCATCGCGCCGAAGGCTTGCATGGCGTGGTCGATCACGTCCCAGGCCATCTCGGTGGCGAACACCTTGATCATCGACACCTGGGTGCGCGCCTCGTCGCCGGCGTCGATGCGCGCGGCGGCCTCGTAGGTCATCAGACGGCAGGCATGGATGCGCGTGGCGGCATCGGCCACCCACCACTGGATGGCCTGGCGATCGGCCAGCGCAGCGCCGAAGGTGCGGCGCTGCGGCGCGTACTCGCACAACATGTCGAGGGCGCGCTGGGCGCGGCCGATGCACCAGGCCGCCATCTGCACGCGCCGGCTCGACAGCCGTGCCTGCATCGGCGCGAAGCCCTGGCCTTCCACGCCGAGCAGTTGCGTGCCAGGAATGCGGCAGTCTTCCAGCACCACCTCATAGGTGGAAGCACCGCCGATCATCGGGATGCGCCGCTCCACCTTGAAGCCGGGCGTGCCGCGGTCGACCAGGAAGGCGGAGATGCCTCCGCGCGCGCCGCGCGCCTTGTCGGTCACCGCCATCACGATGGTCCAGTCGGCGCGTGCGGCGCGGCTGATCCAGATCTTGCGGCCGTTGAGCACCCAGTCGTCGCCTTCGCGCTCGGCGCGGGTGGACATCATGGCCGGGTCGCCGCCCGCGCCCGGCTCGGAAATGGCGATGGCGGAGATGGTCTCGCCCCGCGCGTAGGGCTCCAGGTAGCGCGCGCGCTGGGCCTCGTCGGCGGCCTTGAGCAACATGCGCAAGTTGGGCGAATCGGGCGGCAGGTCATAGGGCGTGATGGTCTTGCCCAGTTCCTCGTTGACGCCGACCATGGCCACCACCGGCAGGTCGGCGCCGCCCATCTCGGCCGGCGCGTCCAGGCCCCACAGTCCCAGCTCGCGCGAAAGCCCGTCGAGCCGCGCCTGTTCCTGCGGCAGCAGCGCGAGCTGGCCGCCCTGCGCCTCGCGCGCCAGCACGCCCGCTTCCAGCGGAATCAGCTGCTCGCGCACGAAGCGCGCGACCAGGTCCTTGAGCATCTGGTGCTCTTCGTCCAGTGCGAAATTCATGCCTTGTCTCCTTGTCTTTTGTGCGCCTGCATTGCGGGCTGCATCAGGCCGCGTTCCTGCCGCCCGCCACCAGCGCGATCTCGTCCGGCCCCAGCCCGGCTTCGCGCAGGACTTCCTCGGTGTGCTCGCCCAGCCCGGGCGCATGGCGGCGCAGCGACAGCGGCGTGGCGGAAAACCGCGTCGCCGGCCGCATCTCGCGCAGCGGGCCTTCGGTGGGATGTTCGGTCTGCTGGAACAGCCCCACCGCCGCGAGGTGCGGATGTTGCGGCAATTCGTCCGGCGTGCAGATCGGCGTGGCGGGAATGTCGAGCTCGCCGAACAACGCCATCCACTGCGCCGTGGTGCGCGTGGGCGTGATGTCTCCCAGGTGCTGGTACAGCGCGCGGATATTGGCATTGCGCTGGGCACGGCTGGCGATGTTGTATTTGTCCGCCAGGTCGTCGCGGCCCACCGCGTGGAAGAAGGCCTTCCAGTGGCGGTCGGTATAGGGCAGCGCGCAGATCCAGCCGTCGGCGGTCTGCGCCGGCCGGCGCCCGCCTTGCAGCAGGCGCGCGTAGCCGGCGGCACCGGTGGCCGGCTCGAAGGTGAGCCCGGCCAGGTGCTCGGCCATGACGAAGCTGGCCATGGTTTCGAGCATCGGCACTTCCACCGACTGGCCGCTGCCATGGCGCTCCCGGTGCAGCAGCGCGGCCAGCACGGCGTTGGCCAGGGCCAGCCCGGTGGTCTTGTCCGCGATCAGGYTCGGCACGTATTCCGGACGGCCACCCGCGGCCGAGCCCAGCGCCACCAGCCCGCAGGCGGCCTGGATGATGTCGTCGAAGGCTGGCTTGTCGCGATGCGGTCCGTCCTGGCCGAAGCCGGTGGCCACGCAGTAGACGATGCGCGGATTGAGCGCCGCCACCGCGGCATAGCCGAAGCCCAGCCGCTCGATGGCGGCCACGCGCATATTGTGGACCAGCACGTCGGCACCGGCGATCAGGCGGCGCAGCGCGGCCGCGCCCGCGGGCGTCTTCAGGTCCAGCACCACGGAGCGCTTGTTGCGGTTGAGCGCCAGGTAGATCGAGCTCATGCCGGCATGACGCGAGACGCCGTTGGCGCGCATCAGGTCGCCCTCCGGGCCTTCAACCTTGATCACGTCGGCACCCAGGTCGGCCAGCGCCTGCGTGGCCAGCGGGCCCAGCACGACCGAGGTCAGGTCGAGCACGCGGATGCCGTCCAGCGGGCCGGCCGAAGCCGGAGTTGGCTTGTGCATGTGGCCTCCCTCAGCGGCGCTGGAATACTGGCGCACGCCGCTCGGCCATGGCCGCCACGCCTTCGCGGAAGTCGTCGGTGGCGAACTGCACGCGCTGGATGGACAGCTCGCGCCGGTTGGCCTCGGCGATGCGGTCGGCCAGGCCGAGGCGCAGCGTCTCGCGCGTGCTTTCCACGGCCAGCGGGGCCGACGCCGCGATCTCGTGCGCCAGCGCCAGCGCGCGCGCGCGCACTTCGCCCTGTGCCACCAGTTCATCGGCCAGTCCGATGCGCACCGCCTCCTCGCCGCCGATGCGCCGGCCGGTATAGAACAGCAGCGCGGCCTGTTGTTCGCCCACCAGGCGCGGCAGCGTCACGCTCATGCCGAAGCCGGGATGAAAGCCCAGCCGGTTGAAGCTGGCGCTGAAGCGCGCCTGCGGGCAGGTCACGCGAAAATCCGCCACCAGCGCCAGGCCCCACCGGACGACAGCACCACCGCGCGGCAGCTGTCGTCCTCGTCGAGCTGCAGCAGCATTTCGGCCAGCCGGCGCATGACATCGGCGTCGACGAAATTGTGGGGTGGGCGGGAGATCTCGATCTGCGCGACGTGCTGGTCGCGGGACAGATGGATTTTCGGCTGGGATGCCAAGGTCATGGCGAAGGCTCCGGGTGGATGATGGAGAACGGGGAAAGGCCGCGCCGCCGCTTGCCGGCGCCGCACCACTAGCCGACAGTATTCGCCGATGCCGTCGGCGGCGCTACACTACAATTTCGGATACCGAAATTACTGGCGGCTCGCAAGGTGCGCCAATCCACTCGCATGCCCGCTGCCACCTCGACCCGCCAGATCACGCACAGCACCGGCCGTTTCACCCGCCAGACCGAAGGCAGCCAGTCGCTCGAGCGCGGCCTGACGCTGCTGCGTGCCTTTCGCGTCGGCTCCTCCAGCCTGACCAACGCCGACCTGGCCGCCCGTACGGGCCTGCCGCGTCCTACCGTGAGCCGGCTCACGCGCTCGCTGGTCGATGCCGGATTCCTGCACTACGACACCACCGAGCGTGCCTACCGGCTGGCGGCCGTGGTGCTGAGCCTGGCCGATGCGTTCCGCCATGCCACCGTGGTGGCGGATATCGCCCTGCCGCTGATGCGCAAGATCGCCGAGGCGGAGAAGGTCAACGTGGGGCTGGCGGTCGGCGACCAGACTGCGATGGTCTACCTGGCATCGGTACGCCACAGCCGCGACAGCGTGTCGCGCACGCGGCGCGTGGCGCCTGGCACGCGCGTGCCGATGGAGCTGACGGCGATCGGCCTGGCCTATCTGGCCGCGCTGCCCGCCGGCGTGCGCGAAGACCTGGTTGGCAAGATCGCCGAGAAGGCCGGCGAGCAATGGCCAGGTTTGCGCAGGGAGGTGAGGCGGGGCATCGCGCAGGCACAGGCGCTGGGCTATTGCAGCGCCAACTACCAGCCCGGTCACCTGACCGCCGTGGGCGCGGCCTTCCGCGGGCCGGACCATCAATGGTACGGACTCAATATCAGCTTTCCGCACAAGGCCAGCGAGAAGCCGCGCGATGTCGAACGCTACGCGCCGCTGCTGCTCGGCCTGATCGCGCAGATTGTGGCGGCCTGCGGAGATGGCGCGGCCGCGTGAATGCAGCCCGGCAGGGCTCAGGCGCCGGCGTGCGGCGGCTTAAGCAGCGGCATCGGCATCAGCAGCGGCATCGGCGGCGGCAACGTTCGCCGGCTCCGGCGGGCGGTTGCGTCGTTCGGCATGGGGTTCCGGGCATCGCACAGGCGCGGTGTCCGGGCGCGGCCAACGCGGCCAACATCACGGCCCGGTGATCGGCAGGTGCCAACGGATGCGTGCTTGCGCCGCGTCGCACGCAACGGCACGCGGCTCCGTGCCGGATGGCGCTTGCATCACCATCCCTGCCCTCGCCGCCACGGCGACGGCGACGAAAATTGCATTTTTCGCAAATATCATATTCATTAGCTAGGGAAGCCAGAACGGATGAATAAACACAGGCCCCCGCTTCGCGGGCCGCCAGCATTGCCTTGCCGGGACCGGTGCGGTGCGCCGTCGCGCGCCTTTGCGCAAAGCCCGGACCTGCGGGGAGGGACCATGATCACCATCGCGCTGAAAGCTGCACCGCGCCGCGACTGCGAGGCGTTGTTCAGCAGCGGCCAGGTCAACCCCACCCGCGTTGCCCCGCTGCCAGCGCGCTCCAGGTCGCTGGTGCTGCCAGGCGATCGGCGCGATTGCGCGTAGCCGGCCAGACGCCCATGCCCCGCAACTACTCGGAACTCGAGATCGTCATCGGTACGGATAGCGATGGCAGGTACGAGGTGGAAGCGCGGCATCGCGTGCCGGAGGGCGACGCCATCACGCCGCGCGTGCCGCTGGCGCTGGCGCCGGACGCGCCTGCGCTGCGCGATGCCGATCCGCAGGTTTGCGGGCGCGCCCTCGCAGCCAGCCTGTTCGCCGACCCGGTGGTGCGCGACGCCTTCGTGGCCGCGCAAGCCGCGGCGGACGAGCGCCGCCTGGACCTGCGCGTGCGACTGCGTATCAGCGTGGAGGCGCGCGAGCTGCACGCGCTGCCCTGGGAAACCCTGTTCGACCCCGCCGGCGAGCACGCACTCTTCATCGCGCAGCGCTGCTTCTTCTCGCGCTATCTGTTCGCGCGCGAGATGCGCCTGCCCAAGCTGCGCGCCAAGAACGACGTGACGGCCGTGGTGGTGGTGGCCAATCCGAGCGGACTCGGCCCGGAACTGACGCCGATCGACGCGCCGGGCGAGGCCGCGCGGGCCGCCGCCGCGCTGGCTCCGGTGCCGGTCACGGTTCTCGCCGAACCCGGGCAGGCGTCGGTGGAGCGCTTGCTGAGCGCGCTGCGCGACGGCGTGGACGTGCTCTATCTCGTCTGCCACGGGGCGCTGGTGGACGGCGAGCCCATGTTGTGGCTCGAACGCATCGATGGCTCGCGCGACCTGGTGCCCGGCAGCGTGCTGGTCAACCGCATCGGCACCCTGGACCGCCCGCCCGGCCTGGTTGTGCTGTGCTCCTGCCAGAGCGCCGGCGCGGGCGCCGCGCGCGGCGGCAGTACACTGATGGCGCTGGGCCCGCTGCTGGCGCAGGCCGGAGTGCCGGCGGTGCTGGCCATGCAGGGCAATGTGGGCATGGCCACCATGAGTGCCTTCATGCCGGTGTTCTTCGGCGAGCTGCGCGATCACGGCGAGGTGGACCGCGCGGCCGGCGTGGCGCGCGCGGCGGTCAGCCAGTTCCCTGACTGGTGGATGCCGGCGGTGTTCACGCGGCTCGACAGCGGCCGCATCTTCTACCCGCCGGGCTTCGGTCCAGACGAAGGTGACGGCACCGATGCCTGGCACGCCGTCATCGAGAATATCCAGCATGGCGAGACCACGCCCATACTCGGCCCGGCGATGAGCGAGACGGTGTTCGGCTCGCGCCTGCAGCTGGCGCAGATGTGGGCCGAGGCCTATCACTTCCCCATGGCGGCGCACGAGCGCGATGAACTGCCGCAGGTGGCGCAATACCTGGCGGTGTCCCAGCAAGGCGTGTTTCCGCGCCGGTTGTTCTACAAGTTCGCCTACCAGCACCTGTGCCAGCAGTACCGCGACATCCTTCCGCCGGCGCTCTGCGCGCTGCGCAACGAAGACATCATCGCCCAGCTCGGCGACGTGGTCTGCGCGGTGGGACGCGCGCAGCGCCAGCAGGATGGCAATAACCCGTACCGCGCCATGGCCCGGCTCAAGCTGCCGGTCTACCTGACGACGGACCCCAGCGACCTGCTGGCCGACGCCCTGCGCGAAGGCGGCGCCGATCCCGGCATCCGGCTGTGCCGCTGGAACCGCCAGGCCGAAGCCTGCGACGACACGCTGGCCGAAGGCCGCAAGCGCGCCAATCCCAGCGCGCAGGCGCCGATGGTGCTCAAGCTGTTCGGCGATCTGCGCGAGCCCGGCTCGCTGGTGCTCACCGAGGACCAGTACTTCGACTACCTCACCAGCGTCTCGGTCAACCGCAATGCGATACCGCTTTCCGTGCGCGCACGGCTCAACGACAGCGCGCTGCTGTTCGTCGGCTTCGACGTGCAGTCGTGGGAATTCCGCATCCTGTTCCGCAGCATCCTCAACCTGGAGGGCGCGGATCTGCGCCAGGAGTACCAGCACCTGTCCGCCCAGCTCGACCCCAACAGCATCGTCGACCCGGTCAGCGCGCGGCGCTACCTGGAGCGCTACTTCCAGGACAAGGCGCGCCTGAAGCTGTACTGGGGCGACGTGGGCATGTTCACCACCGAACTGTTGCGGCGCCTGGAAGGATGAGATGGCAGCCAATCCCGCTCCCGCCAACGCCGCACCCGAGACCCCCGAGCCACGCGCCAGCGCGCGCGGGCCCTATATCGGGCCGATGCCGCTGGGCGAGACCGACCCGATCTTCGGCCGCGACGCGGAGATCGGGGAACTGCGCGACCGCCTCATCGCCGACCGCGTCGTCCTGCTGTATTCGCCCTCCGGCGCGGGCAAGAGCTCGCTGATCGAGGCCGGGCTGCGCCCGCGCCTGGCGGACCGCTTCGACGTGCTGCCGACCGCGCGCGTGAGCGTGCCGTACGAGGGCGAGAACCGCTACGTCACCAGCGTGCTGCACTGCTGGGCCGCGCGCAGCGAACTCAGGCCGCGCCCGGACGATACGCTGCTGTCCTGCCTGGCGCGCCTGGAAGACCAGAGCACGGGCGGCCGCACGCGGCGGCTGCTGATCGTGCTCGACCAGTTCGAGGAGATCTTCACGCTCGACAGTACCGACACCGGCGCGAAGCAGGCCTTCTTCGCGCAACTGGGCGAACTGCTGGGCCGCAGCGGCAGCCCGGTCTGGGCCCTGGTGGCGATGCGGGAGGAGTATTTTTCGTGGCTGGACGCCTACCGCGACCTGGTACCGACGCGCCTCACGAACACCATGCGCATCGACTTGCTGTCGAGGGAGCAGGCGCTGGAAGCCCTGCGCGGCCCGGCTATGGCGGCCGGCGTGGACTTCCGCGAAGACGCCGCGCGCCGGCTCGTGAAGGACCTCGCCCAGGTGCGCACGCGCGACGCCGCCGGCCAGGTCAGCCTGCGCGAGGGGCGCTTCGTCGAGCCCGTGCAGTTGCAGGTGGTTGCCCTGAGCCTGTGGCAGGCGTGCTTCGGGCCGGACGGGCCGCCCGCGGGCGGGGGCACCATCACGCTCGAGCAGGTGCAGCAGCTCGATACCAGCGCGGCGCTCGCCTCCTACTGCAATATGACGCTGGACGCGGCCAGCGGCACGCGGCTGCGCCAGCGCGTGGTGCGCGACTGGATCGAAAACAGCCTGATCACCGCCAACAATATGCGTGCCCAGGCAACGCTCGATGCAGGCTTGCGCAACTCCCCCACCGCGGCCGAGCTCGACATCCTGCAGCAATATCACCTGGTGCGCGCACAGAGCCGCCAGGACGCACAATGGCTCGAACTGGCGCACGACCGGCTGATCGAGCCGGTCCGCGCCAGCAATGCGCAGTGGCGCACCCAGTACCTGCCGCACTGGAAGCAGCTGGCGCGGGCGTGGGCGCTGTCGGGCGAGAACCCGGGCGTGTTCGGCAAGCTCACCTCCACCGAGGAACTCGACGACACCCTGCTCGAAGCGGAAGACCGGCACAGCGAAGCAGAGAACCGCTTCCTGGCCGCCTACCAGCGCCATCGCGCCGAGTGCGAGCGCGCCCGGCGCTGGCACATCTTCGGCTACTCGCTGGCGGGCGCCACGCTGCTGTTCCTCATCGTGGTGGTGGTGCTGGCGTGGCAGTTGCGCACGACCAAGCAGGACCTCGCCATGCAGAACGCCTTGTTCTCCCTGCTCAGCTCGCGACCGGCGCCGGACGCCGCGCTGCTGGCCGCGGTCGAAGGCACGCGCGGCCAACACAGCCATAAGCGTCCGGAAGCCTTCGATTTCCGGCGCTCGCTGGTCGGCACGATGAACCGCGCCCGCCATATCGAGACCTACCTCGCGCGCGCGGACCAGCAGATGCTGGCGGTGCAGGCCGATGCCGGCTATCGGGTCAGCGCGCGCCTGGGCGGTGGCCACTGGATCGTGGATATCACCGGGCTCGGTCCCGGCGGGCATACCGTGCGGCTCGACGAGACCGCGCTGCGCAACCAGCATCCCGAGGGCGTGCGCGTGGTCGCGCTGACGGGGGCCGGCACGCTGGCCACCGGCGGGCAGGACGGCAGCGTGGCGCTGTGGAATATCGCCCAGCCGGCACGCGCGACGGTACTGTCGCTGCCGGCGGGGGCCAGGCGCGAAGGCGGATGGGGTCCGGTCTCCGCGCTGTCCGGCGACGGCCAGCGGCTGGTGGCGGGCTACGACCGCGGCCGCATTGCGGTGTGGGATCTCACCAAGGCCGGGGACACCTGGCGCAGCCCGATTGCAAGCGGGCGCGCGCACGCGCTGCGCGTCACCGACGTTGCGCTGTTCGGCCAGGGCCGGCAGCTTGCCACGGCGGGGCGCGATGGCAAGGCCAGGCTGTGGCGCCTGCCGGATGATGCGCAGGCAGCGCCGGCGGTGCTGGGCACACCCGAGCAGGAGCTGGCCGCGCCGGCCGACAACACCGACTGGTTCGCCGGCTACCACAGCATCGCCGTCAGTCCGGACGGCAGCCTTGCCGTGGCCGGCACGCGCGGCGGCCGCATCAGCGTGTGGCGCACCGCCGATGGCACGCTGTGGCCGCGTGCGCTGCTGGGCCACGACGACGCCGTGGTGCAGCTGGTGTTTACCGACGACGGGCAATTGCTCTCGGGCGGCTGGGACGGCCGCGTGATCCGCTGGCGGCTCGAACCTGAGCGCATGCAATTCACGCGCAACGAGCTGCTCGACCTGCCAAGCCAGATCACCGGACTCGCGCTGGCGGGCAAGGACCAGCGCCTCCTGGCATCGACCGATCAAGGCGAACTGCTGCAGATGCGCTTCGACGCGCCGCGGCACCCGATGGCTACCATCGTTTCGCGCGGGCAGGACAGCGCGCCCCCGCTGCTGCTGGCGCTGGCCGGCATCGCCCCGCCTCTGGTTGCCGCGACCGAGAACGGCAAGCTCGTCCTGCTCCAGACCGAGGCGGGCAAGCCGGCCAGCAGGCGGCCCGTCGCCCTGCCGGCCGCCCCCGTGCGGGCGCTGGACTGGGCACGCGGCGCGCGGCGTCTTGCGGTGGCCGATGACAACGGCCAGATCTGGCTGCTCGCGGCCGACGGCAGCGGCAAGGCCATCCTGCCCGGCGTCATGGCCGGTGCCGGCGCCCGCCTGACACTCAGCGAGGACGGCCGCCTGCTGGCAATCCGCTCTGGCGAACCGGCCGAGGACCGTCGCCTCGAACTCTGGCGCCTGGCGCCCGATGCCGGCGCGGCCGCGCCGGCAGGATCTGGCTCTACCGCCACCCCAGCCGCGCCATCGACCGCCGCCGACGCCGCCACCTGCCGCATCCCGCTGCCCGATCCGCTCGTGCACGCCGCCTATGCCACCTTCAGGCCGGGAACGGCCGAGCTGGCCGTGGCCGAGGACGACAAGATCAGCCTGTGGCGGATCGGCCCACCCGGCGCCGATTGCCTGGATACCAAAGCGATCCTGGTCCAGCGCTTCGAGGCGTTGCCGCGCGGCCAGATCACCAGCCTTGCCTTCGACGCGCGCGGCGCCACGCTGGTGGCCGGCAACTATCTCGGCAAGGTGTACCGGCTGGCGCTGCCCAAGGCTGCCGCGGCCTTGCCGCCGCCGGCGCAGGCCGCACCCATCATCCTCAAGCAGGATGCGGCAGGCGTCATTACCGCGCTGGCCGTGCCCGACGCGCCGTTTGTCGTCGCCGGGGACGACCACGGCAATCTCTTCCTGCTCGATCGCGAGACCGACCGGCCGCTGCCCATCCCGCAGACACTGTATCGCGACCAGCGGCAACCGATCGCCGCGCTCTCCGTGAGCGATGACGGGCGCTGGCTATACGCCGCGGGGACCGCGCTGGCGGCGATCTGGGACCTGGACATGGAGCAATGGCGCAGGCAAGCCTGCGCCATTGCCGGCGGCGGCTTTACCGCCAGACAGAAAGCGGATTTCTTCCCGGGCGATACACCGCAGCCAAGCGCATGCGAGCCGCGCTGAGCGCGCCGGGCACCACGGACTGGCCGGCGCATCGACAAAGATCCGCCGGCCAGGTTCTCAGACGAGGGATTTCTCATGCCAATCCAGGACATTGCCGGCAGCAGCGCCACCTACGCCCTGCTGGCGCTCGACGAGGCAGGCAACGAACGCAGCGACGACCCCGACGGCACCGGCGGATACCTGTCCGCGCGGCTGCTGGAACAATGGCAGGCCGCACCGCCTACCGATGTCTTTTTCTGGAGCCACGGCTGGCAGGGCGACCTGCCAGCGGCGCGCGCGCAGTACGACCGCTGGATCGGCGCTTTCTCGCGCAGTGTCGGCGACGAGCAGGAAATGCGCGCGCGGCATCCGGGCCTGGCCGTTGCCCACATCGGCCTGCACTGGCCCAGCCTGCCCTGGGGGGACGAGGAGATGGGCGACGGTGCCAGCTTTGCGCCGCAGGCTGGCGGCGGCCCGCAGGCAATGATCGACACCTATGCGCAGCGCCTCGGCGATACCCCGGCCGTGCGCGCCGCGCTCGCCGCCATCTTCGAAGCCGCACGCACCCAGGCCGATGCCGCCAGCCTGCCGCAGGACGCGCGCCAGGCCTACCGGCAGCTCGACCAGGCGCTTGCGCTCGGCAGCGCGGGCGTGGGCGGTGACGCCGGCTCCGACCGGCTGCCCTTCGATCCCGATGCCGCCTTCGCCGAAGCCAGCCAGCTCGGCGCCGCCTTCGGCGGTAGCGGCTTGCTGGGCGGGATCCTGGCGCCACTGCGCCAGCTGTCCTTCTGGAGCATGAAAAAACGGGGGCAGACCGTCGGCGAGCAAGGCGTGCATGCCCTGCTGAACCGCATCGAGGACGCGCTTCCGGGCGCGCGCATGCACCTGATGGGCCACAGCTTCGGCGCCGTCGTCATGTCCGCCACGCTGGGCGGCCCAGGCGGGACCGCGGCGCTGCGCCGCCCGGTGGCTTCGTGCGTGCTGGTGCAGGGCGCGATGTCGCTCTGGGCCTATGCGCCGGACATCCCGGTACGGCCAGGCACGGCTGGCTACTGCCGCCACCTGCTGGAAGATGGCAAGGTCAGCGGCCCGCTGGTGGTCACCCGCTCCCGGCATGACAGCGCGGTCGGCACCTTCTATCCGTGGGCCGCGGGCGTGGCCGGCCAGGTTGCCTTCGATCCGGCGCAGGCCTATCCCACCTTCGGGGCGATCGGCGCCTTCGGCATCCAGGGCGTGGATGGCAGCGCGGACGCGGCCATGATGCCTTACGACGGGCGCTACGACATGGCGCGCGGCAAGGTGCTCAACATCGAAGCCAGCGAATTCATCTGCCACAAGAGCGGGGTCTCGGGCGCGCACAACGATATCGACGGCCCCGAGGTGGCCCACCTGATCTGGCAGGCCGCACTGACCGGAGCGGCATCATGAGCCCGGCACCGGAACCGACGCCGGCCGGCGGCGGCGACTCCATGCCGCTCCCGCTCGGCATCCAGGCTGACACCGGGCGGCCGCTGGCGGAACTCGATGCGCAGGGCATCGAGGCCTTCGCCGCGCACGAGCAGGCCGGCCGCCGCGCGCCAGAACGGGCCGCGGAGAAGGCCCGGCAGGCCGACACCTATGCCGTCCTGGGCGACATCGACGGCGACAAGCTGGGCGAGGCCGGCTGGGGCCTGCTATTCCCCTCCGACGTCGATCCCGCGCCTTACCTGGATGCGCTGGCGCCTCTGATCGCCTGGCGGCGGCGCGAGGCGGGCGATATCACGGTGTTCCAGGGCGCCGACGGCTGCCTGCCGGGCGAGACCGCCGCGACCTGGCTGGCACGGCACAAGGTCTCGCTCAACGTGGTCGATCCCGCGCTGGGCGTGCCCTATTACCTCGTCCTGATCGGCCCCCCCGGCAAGATCTCGTTTGCCTTCCAGTACACGCTCGACCTCTACTGGGCGGTCGGCCGGCTGGACTTTCAGGAGATGGCGGATTTCCGCAGTTATGCGGACAGCGTCGTTGCCTATGAAACCGCCGCCAGCGTGGCGGCTCGCCGCAGCATCGCGCTGTTCGCCACCTGCCACGACTTCGACCGCGCCACCCAGCTGCTCACGCGGCAACTGGCCACACCGCTCGGCCAGGGCACCGCGCAGGCCAAGCCCTTGGGCGAACGCCAGGGCTTCTCGATGCAGGCGTTGCTGGGCGAAGCCGCCAGCAAAGCCGCCCTCACCGACGTCCTGCGCGGCAAAAGCCCCGGTGGCCAGCCTGCCCTGCTCTTCACCGGCTCCCATGGCATGGCCTTGCGCGCCGACGACGCGCGCCTCGCCGACACCCAGGGTGCCCTGGTCTGCCAGGACTGGCCCGGCTACGGCAAGATCGGTCCCGAGCACTGGTTCGCCGCGCAGGACGTCCCCGACGACGCGCAGTGTCACGGGCTTATCCAGTTCTGTTTTGCCTGTTTTGGCGCAGGATGCCCGGAATTCGACAATTTTAGCGGCATCTCCGCAGGCAGCGCGGGTGTTCCTGCCCGCCTCGCACCCGCCCCTTTCACCGCGCGCCTGCCGCAGCGCCTGCTCGCGCATCGCCATGGCGGCGCCCTCGCCGTGCTCGGGCATGTCGACCGGGCATGGGCCTACGGCTTCCAGTCCGAGCGTGCCGATCCGCAGACGCAGGGATTCCGCGATGTGGTCGGCAGCCTGTTGCGTGGCGAGCGTGTTGGGCAGGCCACCGATCGCTTCAATATCCGCTGGGCCGCGCTGAGCACGGAGCTGGCCGACCTGCTGCGCGACCGCTGCGCGGGGGCCGCGGTACCGGATACCGATATCGCGCTGCGATGGGTGGCGCGCGATGACGCGCGCAATTATGTGGTGCTGGGAGATCCGGCCGTGCGGCTGAGGGTACGGGATATGGCCGCGACCGGCGCACCGACGGGCTAGACGGGCATTTCGGGACCGCAACACCGCCGCCGCGGACCGGTTGCTGCAAATTGGTCGCTATAAATCAGCCGCCCCAAAAGCAAAACCCCCCAGTACTTGCGTACTGGGGGGGTTCAAGGGAGAGCCTGGCGATTACCTACTTTCACACGGGTAATCCGCACTATCATCGGCGTGGAGTCGTTTCACGGTCCTGTTCGGGATGGGAAGGGGTGGTTCCAACTCGCTATGGTCACCAGGCATAAACGGTGTGCCGTGCYGGSGTTGAGCCAGCACAGCAAATAGGGATGTAGTCAGGTTGCGAGGTATCGGCCGAGCTTTGCTAGCGGCACGCGATACGTCATACCAGGAGAAACACACTGGTTATAGGATCAAGCCTTACGGGCAATTAGTACTGGTTAGCTTA
>NZ_JBFTNF010000119.1:0-12320 GCF_056397345.1 Cupriavidus sp. 05N38 | reverse complement strand
TTCCTGGGCTGGCCGGGAGGGTGCCCGCGCGGCCACCGGCGGCGGCACCGGCGCCACCGGTTCGGGCGTGACCGGGCCCGGCGGTGCGGCCTGCTGCAGCCAGATCTCGCCCGGTTGCGGCGGGGAATTGCGGGTACGCGTGGGCGGTTGCCAGACCGGCTGGCGCCGTGCCGAAACCGCCTCGATGCCCTTGTGGCGCGGCACGTAGTCGACCGCGCCCGGGATGGCGGAATGGGTGGCGCCCAGATGCGTCGTCTCCCAGCTGTCAGGCTCGCGCGCGCCCCGGGCCGGCGCGCGTGCCGGGGTACGGACCGGTGCGAAATCTTCCTCTTCCGGTTCGGCCACCTGCGGCTTGCGCGAGAACAGGCTTCGCCAGGTCTCGCCGAAGACCATGGGAGCGGCCAGTGCCAACACCCCCAGCATGATCAGCAAGCTGACGCTCCAGCCGAGCATGCCGCTCAGCAGCCCGCCGAGCGCGCGCCCGGCGCCGCCTCCCGACGTGCTTGCCGCCATGCCGCCCTCGCCCGCGGYGCCCGTGAGCGCCTCCAGCGACGCGCTCGCGCACAGCACGATCACCGTGCCCACCCAGACGCGCAGCGTTCCGCGTCCACTGAAGAAGCGGCGCTCGCCGGCGAGCAGGCGCGTCACCATGCGCCACAGCAGCGGCAGCAGCCACAAGGTCGAAAATCCGAACCAGCCAAAACCCATTATGGAAACGCCATCATCAAATACCTCGGGCAGCGATTGTAGCGGGTCTGGACGCCGTGGCACCGCGCAACTTGGCTACCGTGGCGGAATACCCGCATTTCTGTGGCGGCGCGCACTGGCTTGTTCGCCGGGCGCGGCGGTAACGGCGCGCACGACGGCATGCCCGCCGCGCGGCATGTGAGCTACTATGGCGCGACGCCCGCCCCGATTGCCGGAGGCGCGGCCTGACCCAATCGAAGCCGAACCCTGGCGCTCCCGCCGCCGAGCCAATCATGCAGACACGCTATGCCGGACTGTCGGCCCTGGTGGTCGATGACCACCCATTCCAGCTGCTGGCGGCAGAGCAGTTGCTGACGCAGCTGGGTGTCACCGACGTCCATGGCGCAGCCGACGGCCGCGTCGCGCTGGACCTGCTGGCTGCGCGCAAGTTCGACCTGGTGCTGTGCGATATCGAAATGCCGGGCCTCAACGGGCCGGCCATGATGGACGAGCTGACCCGGCGTGCGGACCACGCCTTCGTGGGGGCGCAGCCGCTGTGGGTATGGGTGTCGGCGCTGGAAGACGACATCATCGATTCCCACGTGAGCCTGGCGGATTCGGTCGGGCTGGGCGAGGCGGATGCGATTTTCCAGCTGGCGGGCCAGCAGTGCCTGGCGGTGCAACGGCAATTGCTCGCGCGCGGCGTACGCATCGCGCTGAGCATCAATGCATCGGCGCAGACGCTGTGCCGGCCTGGCGTGCTGGATGCCTTCGATGCCATGGTGGAAGCGAGCGGCATGCCGCGCCAGTTGCTGATCATCGAGCTGACCGAAGGCTATCCGGTACACGACACGCGCGCCTTGTCGATCGCGCTGAACCGCCTGCGGCTGCTCGGCTACGGCGTGGCGATCGACGATTTCGGCGTGGGCATCGCCACCCTGAAGCTGCTGGCCGACCTGCCCTTCACGCAGGTCAAGCTGGACCGCTCCTTCGTGGTAGCGGTGCCGGGCAACAGCCAGCGCGCGGCGATCTGCCGCAATATCATCAACCTGGCGCGCGATCTCAAGCTGGAGTGCGTGGCCGAAGGCATCGAGACGCCCGCGCAGCGCGATGCGCTGCAGGCGCTGGGCTGCGACCTCGGCCAGGGCTATCTGTGGTCGCCGGCGCTGCCGCCCGATATGTTCGTGGCCGAGGCCCTGGGCCGCTGGGCCACCTGAGGAGGCGCGCCGGCGGGCCCGGGCGGGCGCTAGTTCCAGCGCCCGGCGATACCGCCCACGCTCATGCGCCCGGCGCCCAGCAGCAGCACCGCAAGTGCGCTGGCCAGGTACAGTGCCTGCAGCTCCACCGCCCAGCCGCCGGTGTCGTTGATCAGGCCGAGCTGCTTGGTATGCACCAGCGCCACCGCCACCAGCATGTTGACGGCCACGATCAGCGCCGCGATGCGCGTCCACAGGCCAATGATCAGGAGGATCGGCGCCACCACTTCGCCGATATAGACCAGGTATGCGACGGCCGGCGGCAGGCCCGCCTGCGCCACCATCTGCGTGACGAAACCGGGGCCGTTGATCAGCTTGGCGACGCCGTGGAAGAGAATCAGCGCGCCGAGCACGATGCGCAGTATCGCCTTGCCGAGGTCCTGGGTTGCCTGAGTACCGCTCATGGTCGTCACTCCTTGTCCGGTCTTGTCCGGTCTTGTCCGGTCGAAACGCCCGGAAAGCGCCCGGAGAACCGGGACGCCGGCCGGTGGCCGATGCGCCTTTCGCTCCACGCGGGGCGCGCATCTGTACCTTAGTGCGCGCCGCCGTGAAGGTAAAGCCACAAGTTGCGCGCACGCGTCACGGCACGGTGGCCGCGCGCCGGGCAGGCGCTGTCAGGCCTGGCCAATCGGCCGGTGCATGCCCGGCTGGCGCAACTGCATGCCGGCCTTGCGCGCGGTCTCCGGCAGGATCTCGGAGAGAAAATCGAGGAAGCGCCGCAGCGCCGGTGGCATGCCTTTGCGCGAGGGGAATACCGCGTGCAAGGTGCCGACCGGCATGATCCATTGCGGCAGCAGCACCTCCAGCTCGCCGCTCTCGATGGCTTCGCGGCAGAACATGCGGGGCAGCATGGCCACCCCGACGCCGGCGATGGCGGCCTCGCGCAGCAGTGCGAATTCATCGGTGATCAGGCGCGGATCGTAGGCGATGTGCAAGGCCTGGCCGCTGTCGCAGCTCAGCGTCCATACGTGTTTGCCGTCGTGCGGCTTCTGGTTCACGCCGGGCATGCCGTCGAGCGCCTGGGGGGTGCGGGGCCGGCCGATGCTGTCCAGCAGCGTGGGGCTGGCCACCAGCATCAGCGGGCTCTCGCCATAGGTGCGCACCACCAGCGAGGAATCGTCCATGACATCGCGCACGCGCAGCGCCAGGTCGAAGCCTTCGCCGATCACGTCCACGCGCCGGTTGGTGGCTTCGATCTCCACCCGCACGCCGGGATTGGCCTGCATGAAGCGGCCGATCTCCGGCGCCAGCAAGCTTTGCGCGATGGCCACCGGGCAGCTCACGCGCAAGGTGCCGCCAGGTTGTTCGCGCGCTTGCTCGATCACCTCGTGTGCCGCTTCCGCCTCAGCCAGCATGGCCCGGCAGCGCTCGTAATAGGCCTCGCCGATGGGCGTCACGCGCACCTGGCGGGTGGTCCGCCGCAGCAATTGCACGCCCAGCTCGCGCTCGAGCTGCGCAATGCGCCGGCTCAGGCGCGATTTCGGCACGCCGCTGGCACGGCTGGCAGCGGAAAAACTGCCGTGCTGGACTACCTGGGCAAACAGCGAAAGATCGTTCAGGTCTTGCATCGGACTGCCTTTCGGGTAACGGGCCGGGGCCACCGGCTGGAGTTGCTTAGCCAGGTGTTCTGCCCTTGGAACAATAAGTTCTATTTTGCACCACTACCGGCATCAATGGCAGACCGCTATCTTTTGCTTCACCTAACCCCGAAACACAAATTCCCCAGTGGAGCTGAACATGAACATCCTGCAAATCGACTCGAGCGTACTTGGCGGCCATTCCGCTTCCCGTAGCCTGACCGCACAGGTCGTGGCCGATCTGCGCGCCAAGAACCCCGCCGCCAGCCTGACCGTGCGCGACCTGGACCAAGACGCCCCCGCCCACCTGTCCGGCGCGCTGCTGCCGGTGCTGGGCGGCCCGAAGGACGGCCTGAACGCCGTGCAGGAAGCCGAACTGCAACGCACCGAAGCCTTCCTGAAGGAATTCCTGGAAGCCGACGTGCTGGTGGTAGGCGTGCCGCAGTACAACTTCGGCATTCCCAGCCAGCTCAAGTCGTGGATCGACCGCATCGCCCAGGCCGGCCGCACCTTCCGCTACACCGAGAAGGGCCCGGAAGGCCTGGCCGGCGGCAAGCGCGTGATCGTGGTCTCGTCGCGCGGCGGCGTGCGCGCGGATGCATCCGCCCTGGACCTGCATGAGCAGACCGTGGACGTCGTGTTCCGCTTCCTCGGCATCACCGACATCACCTACGTGCGCGCCCACGGCCTGGCCTTCGGCCCCGACGCCCGCGAAGCCGCCCTGGTGTCGGCCCGCACCGAAGTGGCAGCACTGAACGACGCCGCCGCCCTGGCAGCCTGATCGCCCTCCAGGCGGCATTGCGCCGCCCGGCACAGGCGCACGGCCAGACTCCCGCCCGCGATTGCYGCCGGCGGGAGTTTTTCATTGCGGGCATCGGCATGGCGCTAGTGCTAGTGCCAGTGGTAGTGCCAGTGCTAGTGCGGATCCTCCAGCAGCCTGGCCCGGATGTCCTTTTTCAGCACCTTGCCAACCTTGGAGCGCGGCAGGTCAGGCCAGATTTCGATCTGCTTGGGCGCCTTCACGCTGCCGATGCGCGCCTTGGCAAAGGCCTTGATCTCGTCGCCGTCCACCTGCCGGCCGGGATGGAGCTGCAACACGGCCACCACGCGCTCGCCCCATTTCTCGTCGGGCAGGCCTACCACCGCGCTGTCCTGCACGTCGGGATGCTGCATCAGGACCTGTTCCACCTCGGTGGAGTAGACGTTGAAGCCACCCGATATGATCATGTCCTTGGCGCGGTCGACGATATAGAGGAAGCCGTCCGCGTCCAGGTAGCCGATATCGCCGGTGTGGTGCCAGCCATGGCGCGACGCTTCCTGCGTGGCTGCCGGATCCTTGTAGTAGCCCATCATCACCAGCGACCCGCGCACCACGATCTCGCCGCCCTGGCCGGCGGGCAGCAGCCGCCCGTCCGGGTCCATGATGCCCACCTGCACCAGCGGGCCCGGCCTCCCGGCGCAAGCCAGGCGGTGGCGGGCCACCGAGCCGTCGGCATTGAAATGCTCGGCCGGCGACATCATCGAGACCATCATCGGCGCCTCGGTCTGGCCGAACAGCTGGGCCATGACCGGGCCAAGGCGCTGCAGCGCCTCTTCCAGACGCGCGGCCGACATCGGCGCCGCGCCGTACCAGAAGCACTGCAGCGAATCGAGCGTGGCCGCAGGCAAGTCCGGATGCTGCAGCAGCATGTAGATCAGCGTGGGCGGCAGGAAGGTATGGGTCACGCGGCGCAGCGCGACCAGGCGGAGGAATTCGCCGAGGTCCGGCTTCGGCATGATCACGACCTCTCCGCCTAGCGCCATGACCGGCAGGCACAGCACGCCGGCCGCATGGGTCAGCGGCGCCAGCGCCAGGTAGACGGGCCGCCCGCGGAACGGATAGCCCATCAGGGTCAGCGCGGACATGGCCTCGAGGTTGCGGCCGGACAGCATCACGCCCTTGGGCTTGCCGGTGGTGCCACCGGTGCCGGCGATCATGACGAGGTCATCCGCCGCGGGCTGCTCCAGCGGCTCGCCGGAGCAGCCCGCCAGCCATTGTTCCAGTGAGGGCGCGAATGGCTGGGCGCGGTCCAGGCACACCACTTCGCGCAGCTTGGGCAGGTCGGCGCGCAGTTGCGCCACCAGTGGCGCGTAGTCGCTATGGAAGATCAGGCAGGCGCAATCGAAGGCGTCGAGCACGTAGCGGTTTTCGGTCGCTTCGTTGCGCGGGTTGACCGGGCACCAGACCGCCGCGGCGCGCGACAGGCCGAATACGCAGGCAAAGGCGCTGGCGTCGTTCGACGACAGCACCGCCACCTTCTCGCCCGGCCGGATACCGTTGCGCTGCAAGGCGCGCGCAACACGGTTGCTGAATTGCTGCACGTCGGCGTAGGACAGCCGTGCCTCGCCCATGGTCAGGCAGGGCGCGGCGGGATCCAGCGACGCGCCCTTGTCCAGGTAGTCGATCAAACGCATGCGGTTCTCCGCGAGAGGGAATGCCGGGGCCCGCCGGCCCCGGCGCAGGCCGTGCTAGCGATGAACCGTCAGCACCGGTTCCATCACCAGCCCGAAGCTCTTGAGCACGCCCAGCAATTCGCGGTGCCCGAAGGCCTGGCAGCCGGAGGCCAGCCCCGCCCGCCGTGGCGCCTGTTGCAGCAGCGAGTACGCGGCATAGGCCTGCAGCAGGCCGGTCTGCTTGTAATTGCAGTTGCCGTGGATCACGCAGTGCGCGCGCCCGAGCGGCCCGGATGCATAGACCGAATCGAGCGAGTTGTTCAGTCGCGGGTTCTCGCGCGGCGGCATGCCGGCCTGCACCGACGCCGCGATGTCCGCCAGCGCGGCTTCCTGCTGGTCCAGCGGCAGCACCTTGATCTTCTCTTCCACCATCTGCGCGGTCGCGATCACGCCCTTCATGACTTCGCGCGAGAACACGCCGCCGGCCACCTTGCAGTTGGCCACGCGCGGATCGTCCTTGAACCAGACCGGATGGGAGGTGCCGCCCCATGGCAGCGCCAGCGCGCTTTCGTGCTGGCCGGGGACGTTCACCTCGAAGCTGGTGCCGGGCGCCCATTCGACATACTGGTTGTTGACCAGGTGGTACCACTTGGCCTTGAGGATGGTGAAGATGGTCTGGGTGGACGCATAGGTGGGGAAGCCCTTCCACAGCACCAGGATGTCGAGCGTGTCGAGCCCCGGCATTTCCAGGCAGATATTGGCGGCGATCTCGCCGGTGGTGTACATCTGCGCCAGGCCCGGCGACAGCAGCAGGCCCTTTTCCTGGAAGGCGGCGCCGAAGCGCGCCTGCGCATCCAGCAGCCAGTCCTGCTCGCCGGTGGTGTCCATGTAGTGGCAACCGGCCGACAGGCAGGCCTGCGCCACCTCGCCGCCGAACTTGATGAACGGCCCGACCATATTGCAGACCACCCTGGCGCCGTGGAACAACTCGGCCAGCGCGGCCGCGTCGTGATCCACCTCGGCCACTTCGTAGTCTGCGGTCTCGATGCCCGGGATCCGGTCCATCACCGCCTGCACGCGCGCCGCGTCGCGCCCCGCGGCGATGAAAGGCACGTTGAATTCGCGCAGGTATTCGCATACCAGCCGTCCGGTGTAGCCCGAAGCGCCGTAGACCACGACGGGTTTCTTCTTGCTCATGATGTGTCTCCTGTTTTCTTGCCTGGTTCTCGCTTGCCTGGTTATCGCTTGTCCTGCCCTCCTGCCCTCCTGCCCTCCTGCCCCGGCCCCGCGCGCTACATGCCCATGCCGCCATCGACCGGCAGGCCCGCGCCAGTGATAAAGCGCGCGGCATCGGAGCACAGGAAGACCACGGCGTCGGCCATGTCGGTGACCTCGCCCAGGCGCGCCAGCGGGGTCTGGCCGATCACCTCGGTCACGGCCGCCTCGGCCGTCGGCCAGAAGCCCGCGGCGACGAGGTCGTCGGCGAGTTGCATGCCCATCTGGGTCGGCACCAGGCCGGGGTAGACGCAGTTGACCCGCACGCCGTAGCCGAGCTTGCCGGACTCCAGCGCGGCCACGCGCGTGAGGCGGTCCACCGCTGACTTGCTGGCCGAGTAACCGGCGATGGCCGGGAACGCGATGGTGGCGGCGACCGAAGAAATATTGACGATGGCCCCGCCCTTGCCTGCCTGCGCGCCTGGACCCGACTGGCCGGCGCCCTGCGGGCGCATGGCGCGAAAAGCGTGCTTGATGCCCAGCGCGGTGCCGATCACGTTGACGTCGAACATGCGGCGCAGGCTGGCAGCGTCGATATCCGCCACCAGCGAGGTAATCTCGATGCCCGCGTTGTTGACCAGGATGTCGAAGCCGCCGAGCGCGTGGCCGGTGGCGGCGACCGCCTCGATCCAGCTCTCCTCCCTGGTCACGTCCAGCGGCACGAAGCTGGCCTTGGCGCCCGACGCGGCAATCCGGGCCGCGGTCTCGCGCCCCAGGTCGGCGAGCAGGTCGCCGATCATCACGGCCGCGCCGGCGCCGGCCAGCGCTTCTGCAATACCTGCGCCAATACCGCGCGCGCCCCCGGTCACCAGGGCCTTGCGCCTCGTGAGGTCGAATCTAGCCATCGCTGTCTCCTGTCTGGTTTTTTGATTGCGGATGGAGACTTCATGCTAGAAATCGTCTTGACACTCGTCAAGTTTTTATTGGTCAAGTGTCAAGTTTTTTGCTGTGCAGTACGTAATGCCGAAAAGCGCCGTGCTATGCTTCGTGAACACTTTGCCGGGCAAGCATCAGACCATGCCGTCCACACAGGAAAAAAGCGCGCAGCGCGTGCCGCGCAAGCGCATCGACAAGTTCGCCGAACGCCGTGCCGAACTGGGTGAAGCCGCCCTGGCAACCCTGGCCACGCTGGGCTACGCACGCACGAGCCTGCGCGAGATCGCGCAGAACTCGGAGTTCTCGCATGGCGTGCTGCATTACTACTTCAACGACAAGACCGACCTGATCGTCTGCAGCGTGCGCCAGTACAAGGCCCGCTGCGTCACGCGCTATGATCGCGTGCTGGCCGAAGCAAGCAGCTACGGCGGCCTCATGGCAGGCTTCCTGGAGATCCTCGGCAGCACCTTGCGCGACGAAGCCCATATGCACCGGCTCTGGTACGACCTGCGCGCCCAGTCACTGTTCGAGCAAGCGTTCAGGGCGGACGTGGCGGAGATCGACAAGAGCCTGCAGGACATGACCTGGCGCATCGTCAGCCGCTTTTCGGCGCTCTCCGGCACGCCGGCCAGCCTGTCGCCGGCGGCGGCCTATGCCGTGCTCGACGGCCTGTTCCAGCAATGCCTGCTGGCCCATCTGTCCGGCAGCGCCGGCGCCGTCGCGGCGATGCAGGCCGAGGTGGGGCAAGTGATCACCGGCCTGTTCGGCCAGCCCTGTCCCGCCGATCGCGCCGATCCCGCCGCCGTGTCAGCTGCTGCGCTTCCCCCTCTTTAGTAGGCACGCGCCGGCTATGCCCGCTGCGCGATCGGGTCTATCATGGTTCCGGACGCACGCCGTTCGCGTGCGGATCCTTCCAGGGACACGCTCGCAGCGCCACGCAGCTCGGCCCGGGCATTGACCTGCCTCACCCACACGCCACGGCCGACCGCTTGCGCGAGCGGCACCCGCGGCAGATGCCAAGTCCGATCCGGGAGCCCGCATGTCTTCTGCCCTGCTGCCTGCCAGCGCCCTGCATCCTCCGCACGAACCCGCCCTGCTCGGACGGTATCGCCATGTGCGCGAAGCGACAGAGGCGATGGTGGCCGACCTGACCGACGCCGACGCCACCGTGCAGTCGATGGACGACGCCAGCCCGGCCAAATGGCATCTGGCGCATACCACCTGGTTCTTCGAGGAATTCGTGCTGGCGGCCCGCATCCCCGACTATGAGCCCGTCGACGAACGCTACCGGTATCTCTTCAACTCCTACTACGAAGCGGTCGGCGCGCGCCATCCCCGGCCGCGCCGCGGCCTGCTGACGCGGCCCTCGCTGGACGAGGTGCTGGCCTATCGCGAGGCGGTCGACGAGGCCATGCTCGGCCTGCTGATGCATGCGCAGACCGATGCCGAGGCGGCCCTGATCGAGCTTGGCCTGAACCACGAACAACAGCACCAGGAACTGCTGTTGACGGACATCCTGCACCTGTTCGCGCAGAACCCGCTCAAGCCGGCCTTTGCCCCCGAACTGCTGGCGCCGGTGATCGCCGATCCGCGGCCGGCGGCGGAGTGGATCCGCTTTGCCGGCGGCGTGGTCGCCATCGGCCATGACGCAGACGGCTTCGCCTTCGATTGCGAGGGACCGCGCCACAACGTGCTGCTGCAGCCCTACCAGCTGTGCTCACATCCGGTCTGCAACCGGCAATGGTTCGAGTTCATCGAAGACGGCGCCTACCGCACCGCCGGGCTGTGGCTGTCCGACGGCTGGCGCTGGGTGACCGAACAGGGGATCGAAGCGCCCCTGTACTGGGAAGAACGGGAAGGCACATGGTGGCAGATGAGCCTGCGCGGCATGCAGCCGGTGGACCCGGACAGCCCCGTCACGCATATCAGCTTCTACGAGGCCGACGCCTTCGCGCGCTGGGCCGAGCGGCGCCTGCCGACCGAAGCCGAATGGGAGCACGCCGCGCGCAACCTGCCGGCCACCGGCAACTTTGTCGAAGGCCGCGTGCTGCGCCCGCTGCCTGACCGCCAGAACACGGCCGGGGCATTGCGCCAGATGTTCGGCGACGTGTGGGAATGGACCGCCAGCGGCTTCCAGCCCTATCCGGGCTTCCGGCCGAGCGCCGGCGCGGTCGGGGAGTACAACGGCAAGTTCATGTGCAGCCAGATGGTGCTGCGCGGCGGCTCATGCGTGACGCCGGAATCGCATATCCGCGCGAGCTACCGCAATTTCTTCTACCCGCACCAGCGCTGGCAATTCACCGGCGTCCGGCTGGCCGACGACGCATAGGCCGGGCAACCGGAGGCCGGCGCTCGGTTCCAGCCCCTTAGTCCCAGCCCCTCAGTTCCAGCCCTTCTGCGGCGCCTGGGCGCCCATCGGCGTCTGCGGATACAGCTTCTGCCAGCGCGCCTTCAGCCCGCTGGCGATCTCCGCCTGGTGATAGCGCTCGGCGAAATCGATCACCGTCATGCCCTGCTGGTTGCGCAGGCGCATGTCCGCCCCCTCGTCCAGCAGCAGCTTCACCGTCTCGATATGGCCGCCGCGTGCCGCCATCATCAGCGGCGTGCTGCCGTTGGGGCTTTCGGCATCGATATAGGCCGCGTGGTCGACCAGGTATTTGACGATCTCGTTGTTGCCGTTGGTTGCCGCGTAGTGCAGCGGCGTCCAGCCGGTCTTGTTGATCTCGACCTCCATCTGGTCGACCATCAGCTTGACCATGTCGAACTCGTTCTGCAGGCTGGCCATCATCAGCGGGGTCTCGCCGGCGGCGTTGGCCTTGTCGAAATCGATGTTCTTGGCGCGGATCAGCACCGCCGCCACCTTCAGCGACTTCTCGCGCAGGGCCACCACCAGCATCGGATTGCCCTTGGCATCGACCAGGTTGGGACCGACCCCGCGCGCCAGCAGTTTCTGTGCGGTATTGGCGTCGTCGAACTCGACCGCCTTGCGCAGGTCGTCCACCGGTGCCGCCCATGCCGCATTGCCCGCCAGCAGGACGGCGGCAGCGGCCAGGCACCGGATGTATTTCATGTTAAGCATGAGCATTCCTGTCTATATGCTTGAAAAGACGGAAGAAGTTTTCCGTGGTTTGTTCCGCCAGTGCTTCCACCGGCATGCCGCGCAGATTGGCGATGAACTCGCCCACATGGCGCACCCAGGCGGGCTGGTTGGTCTTGCCGCGGTACGGCACCGGCGCCAGGTAGGGCGAATCGGTCTCGATCAGCATGCGGTCCAGCGGCACCTTGCGCGCGGTTTCCTGCAACTCCACCGCGTTCTTGAAGGTCACGATGCCGGAGAACGAGACATGGAAGCCCTCGTCCAGCGCTTGCCGCGCGATCTCCCAGGTTTCGGTAAAGCAGTGCATCACGCCGCCGACGGCGCCCGCGTCTTCCTCGCGCATCAGGCGCAGCGTGTCGTCCGCGGAAGAGCGTGTATGGATGATGAGTGGCTTGCCGGTCTGGCGCGCGGCACGGATATGCGTGCGGAAACGCTCGCGCTGCCACTCCATGTCGGCGATGCTGCGGCCGTTGAGACGGTAGTAGTCAAGCCCGGTTTCACCGGTGCCGACCACGCGCGGATGCGCGGAAAGCGCCAGCAGGCGCTCGAGAGTGGGATCTTCGCCCTCTTCGTAGTCGGGATGCACGCCGACCGAGGCATAGAGATGCGGGTGCTGCTCGGCCAGCGCCAGCACCTTCGGGAAATCTTCCAGCGTGACCGAGATGCACAGCGCATGCGTGACCTGGTTGGCCCGCATATTGTCCAGCAGTTCGGGCAGGCGCGCGACCAGGTCGGGGAAATCTAGATGGCAGTGGGAATCGACAAACATGGGGACGGTATCCGGAAATCGGCGCCGCCATTCGGCCTGGGGCGGCGCCACCTGACATTGTATCCGGTCGCATCCCGGCAGCCCGCTGCCGGGCGTCCCGCCTCAGACGGCCAGCGCGATGGCGGCGCTGGCTTGCGCGGGCGTGACCGGCGCGCTCCCCAGCAGCAGGTCGCCGCAGGCGGACTCGCCCGCCGCCCCGGCCGCGCCCGGGGCGGCCAGCGGATCCGCCGGCTGCAGGCGGTGCCGCAGCAGCGCGTGGGCCAGCAGCAGCCGGCGCGCATCGGTGCCTGGCTGGCCGCCTTCCCAGGCCATCAGGATGGCAGCACTGGCGTAATAGAGCGCGCTGGCGG
>NZ_JBFTNF010000118.1:0-11828 GCF_056397345.1 Cupriavidus sp. 05N38 | reverse complement strand
CAGGTGGACTGGGGCGTGACTGGCGGCGTCGGCTTCAGCCTGGCGTCGGGCATCGACGTGCTGCACGAGGGCAGCGATCTCGACCTGCTCGTCGGCGCCGCGGCGCCGCTCGCGCCGCGCACCGAACGCGCATTGATCGCCTTGCTCGACGACACCCGCCTCGACATCCAGGTCAGCACTCCGCATGGCGCATTCGCGTTGCGCGAGCGCGCGCGCACCGGTGGCCGCGTCTTGCTCAAGACGGCTGGCGGCCCGGTCATGAGCGCGGACCCCTGGCTGGCGCCGGCGCACGCGCGATGAGCACGCTGCTCACCTTTCCCGGCCAGGGCGCGCAGCGTGCCGGCATGCTGCATGCGCTGCCGGACCACCCCGCCGTGCACGCCACCGTGGCCGAGACCAGCGCGGCGCTGGGCGAGGATGTGCTGGCCCTGGACAGCGCGGCGGCGCTGGCCTCCACCGTGGCCGTGCAGCTGTGCCTGCTGACCGCCGGCGTGGCGATGGCGCGCTGCCTGCTGGCCGAGGGCGCGCGGCCGGATGCGGTGGCGGGCCTGTCCATCGGCGCATATGCGGCGGCGGTCTGCGCGGACGTGCTGGAGCATGCCGATGCCGTCAGGCTGGTGGCGCTGCGCGCGCGCCTGATGGAGCGGGCCTATCCGCGCGGCTATGGCATGACGGCCATCCTCGGGCTCGAGCGCGAGCCACTGGAGCACATCGTGGGGCAGGTGTGCGCGCCGGCGTCGCCGGTCTACCTGGCGAACTTCAACGCCCCGGCGCAGATCGTGATCGCCGGTGCCGTGCCCGCCATGGCGCGCGTGGCGGAACTGGCGCTGGCCGCCGGCGCGCAAGCGGCCAAACCCGTGGCCATCAGCGTGCCTTCGCATTGCACGCTGCTCGACGGGCAGGCCACTGAACTCGTGCGCGCCTTTGCCGGCGTGCGCGCGACCCGGCCGCGCCTGCGCTACTTCAGCGCCAGCGCGGCACGCGAGCTGCGCGATCCCGCGCGCATCGCCACCGACCTGGCACGCAATCTCGCGGTGCCGGTGCGCTGGCACGAGACCATGCTGCTGGCGCGCGAATGCGGCGTGCGGCTGGCGGTGGAAATGCCGCCCGGCAACGTGCTGACGCGGCTGGCCGCGCCGCTGCTGCCCGACGGCATCGCCGTGGCGTGCGCCGACACGCGCATCGACAGCGTGGTGGCGCTCAGCGGCAGGGAAGCGCTGCGGCAGTCCGGCGCCTGAGCACGCCGGCCCGGCACCTCAGCCCAGCGGCAGCGCCGTGCTGTACAGCACCTGCTTGAGCGCAAAGCTCGAGCGGATGTTCGACACGCCGGGAATACGCGTGATGTGGTCGATGATCAGGCGCTCCAGCGCCTCCACGTCGGGCACGATCACGCGCAGCAGGTAATCGGCATCGCCCGACATCAGGTAGCACTCCATCACTTGCGGCAGCGCGGCGATGCGCCGCTCGAACACGTCCAGGCTCTCGCGGCGCTGCTTGTCCAGCGAGATCTGGATGAACACCACCACCTTCAGCCCGAGCCGGCGCGCATCGAGCAGGGTCACCCGACGCGAGATCACGCCGCGCTTTTCCAGCTGCTTGACGCGCGCCAGGCATGGCGAGGGCGACAGGCTGACGCGGCTGGCCAGCTCCACATTGGTCAGGCTGGCGTCACGTTGCAGCTCGTTGAGGATGCGGATGTCGATGGCATCCAGGTTGAGGTCTTCCAGCACGTTGCGCTCCCGATTTTCCGAATCACAGCATTCTATGCCGCCACAGCCCGGATGGGCCGTGTAGTTCGGTTTTTGCTGCGCCGCACAAGACCGTAGACTCTCCAGCCCGCCCCGCGGCATTTCGCGGCACTGCGCGCGCGTGGCGCGCGACGGGACCTTCTACTGGTCTGGCAGCACCGCAACTCGAATCGAAACATGCAAGTACAACAAGGATGGCGCCGCTTCGTTCCCCTGGCCTGCGCCGTGGTGATCTGGGGCGGCAACTGGCCGGTGATGAAGCTGGGGCTGGCCCATGTCAGCCCGCTGTGGTTCGCCACGGCGCGCTTCGTCTGCGCCGCCGCGATCAGCTTCCTGGTGCTCGGCGCGCTGCGCCGGCTGCGGCTGCCCAGCCGCCAGGAATGGCCGCTGGTGATCGGCGTGGGCCTGCTGCAGATGGCGGCCTTCACCGCGCTGGCGCTGTGGGCGCTGCAGTACGTGCCGCCGGGGCGCGCCTCGGTGATCGCCTATGCCACCTCGGTGTGGGTGATCCCGCTGTCGTCGCTGGTGCTCAAGGAGCGCCTGTCGCGCCCGCAATGGATCGCCACCGGGCTGAGCTATGCCGGCATCGCGCTGATGGTGGCGCCGGCGCTGGGCGGCTGGCAGTTGCATACCGTCGTTGGACTGGTGATGCTGCTCGGCGCCTCGCTGGCATGGTCGCTCAGCATCATCCAGCTGCGCGCCAACCGCGCGGTGCGCCTGGGCGCGGACATGATCCCCTGGGAGACCGCCGTGGCCTCGGTGCCGCTGCTGGTGCTGGCGCTGCTGCGCGACGGCGCGCCGCACTTCCTGTCCATGCCGGAGATCTGGCCGCTGCTGTTCTACACCGGCCCGCTGGCCACGGCGCTGACCTTTATCGTGGTGCTGAACATGACGCAGGCCTTGCCGCCCGCGGCCACCTCGATCGCCATGCTGTGCGTGCCGGTGATCGGCCTGATCGTTTCCGCCGCGGCCTTCCACGAACGCATCTCCGCGGACCTGTCGGCCGGGCTGGCGCTGATCGCGCTGGGCGTGGCCACCTCCGCGCTGGCGCCATGGCTGGGGCGGCGCATGCGGTGGATCAATGCCTAGTGCGCCGGATGATCACCGGATCCGGCCGCGGCCTGTCAAGAACGGCGGGCGCGGACGTTACACCCGGACACACATGTATTGAGCCGCTAATACCTGGCGAGGCCGCGGGCGGTTAAAGTGCGGCCATCTACTAACCGGAGCCCCCCGTGCGGAAAATCGCCACCCTATGCACCCTTGCCACTGTCGCGGTGTCCGCCGCACTGGCTTCCAGCGCGGCCTTCGCACGCGTGGACGTGGATATCGGCATCGGCCTGCCCGCGCCGGTGTATATGGCACCCGCACCGGTCTACCAGCCCGCACCCGTCTACCAGGCGGCGCCGGTATACGCACCCGCGCCTGTCTATGTCGCGCCGCAGCCGGTGGTGGTGGGCCCGGGCTACTACGGTCCCGGCTGGCGCGAGCGGGCCTGGCGCGAACGCGAATGGCGCGAACAGCGCTGGCGCGATCACCGCGAGCACGAGTGGCGCGAGCATGAGCATGAACATGACCGCGAGCGCGAATGGCGCCGCTGAACGCGCGCTGAGCTTACGCCCGGCGTAGCCGGCTCAGCCGGCTACGCCGGCTGACGCCTGGCTGGCCAGCACGGCCCGGCGCAGGCGCGCCACGCCTTCCACGATCTGCGCGTCGGAAGCCGTGGCGAACGACAGCCGCAGCGCACCGCTGCGCTGCCCGTCCACGCCGAAGCTGGCGCCCGGCACATACATCACGCCCGCCTCGATGGCGCGGGGCAGCAGGCTCGCCGAGTCCGGCACGCCATCGATTTCACACCACAGGAACATGCCCCCTTGCGGCGTCTCGCCGCGCAGCGCGGTGCCGAAGGCATCGGCCAGCGCGCCGGACATCAGGTCGCGCTTGCGTCGATAGAGATCGATGATGCGCGCGGTCTGCCGCCCTAGCAGCCCGTCGGCCAGGCAATCCGCCATGGCCAGCTGCAGCCACGGCGAAGTGCACAGGTCCGACACCTGCTTGGCGATCACGGCGCGCCGCACGATCTGCGCGGGTCCGGCCATCCAGCCCAGGCGCAAGCCCGGCGCCATGGTCTTGGAGAAACTGCCGAGATAGACCACCCACGGCGCCAGCAGCGGATCCTGCGCGGCCAGCGACAGCAGCGAGGGCAGCGGCTCGCCGTCGAAGCGCAGGCTGCCGTAGGGATCGTCCTCCACCACCACGATGCGGTGCTGCGCGGCCAGCGCGAGCACGGCGCGGCGGCGCGCCAGCGATAGCGTGCGCCCGCTCGGGTTGGCGAAGGTCGGCACCAGATACAACAGGCGCGGCCGCTCGTGCGCAGGGCAGTCCGCCAGCATCGTGGCGAGCGTCTGCACGCACAACCCTTGCGCGTCGGAGGGCACGCCGCGTACCGCCGCGCCCGCGAGGCGCAGTGCCTGCACCGCGGCGGGATAGGTCGGCGTCTCCACCCACACCGGCGTGCCCGGCGCGACGAAGGCCTGCACCAGCAGGCCGAAACCCTGCTGCGAACCCGATGTCACCACGATCTGCGCGGCCGGCAACGGCGCGCCGTGCGCGGCCATCAGCGCGGCAAGCGCGCTGCGCAGCTCCGCCATGCCTTCGGTCGGCCCGTATTGCAGGCACAGGGCCGGGTCGGCGCTCATGCGGGCCGCGGCGGCGGCCTGCAGCGCAGCGGCATCGAAGCTGGCCGGCGCCGGGTAGCCGCCCGCGAACGAGATCATCCCCGGCAGGCTCATATAGGGAAACAGTTCACGGATGGGCGAGCCTTGCGGCTCGCGCATGGCCGGCGCGAAGGCGTATGGATTGGCTGGCGTGCTCATGGCGATTGGCAATGGATGGTCAGTCGACGGTGGCGCCGGACAGCTTGACGATCTCGCCCCACTTGCGACGGTCGACGCGGACCAGCTCGGCGAACACTTCGGGCGAGTTCGGCGCCAGTTCGGCGCCGGCCTCGCGCAGCCTGGCCTGGATGGCGGGGTCGCTGGCGGCGCGCGCCAGGTCGCGGCTGATCTTCTGCGCCACCGCGGCGGGCAGGCCCTTGGGCGCGAACAGCCCGAACCATGGGCTGGCGTCGAAGCCGTCGACCGGGCCGGCCGCGGCCACCGTGGGCACGCCGGGCAGTGCCGGCGAACGCGCCGCCGAGGTCACGGCCAGCGCCTTGAGCTTGCCCGAGCGCACGAACTGCAGCGACGCCGGCAGGTTGTCGAACATCACATCCACGCTGCCGCCCATCAGGTCTGCCAGCGCCGGGCTGCTGCCCTTGTAGGCGACGTGGCTCATCTGCGTGCCGGTCATGCGCTGGAACAGTTCGCCGGCCAGGTGGGTCGAGGTGCCGTTGCCGGCCGAGGCCATGTTGACCTTGCCGGGGTTGGCCTTGAGATAGGCAATGAAGTCCGCCAGTGTCTGCACGCGCGCGCGCTCGGCGAAGGCCGGCGAAACCACCACCACGTTGGGCACCTTGGCGACCAGCGTCACCGGCGCGAAATCGCCGGCGGCATCGTAGGGCAGCTTCTTGTAGAGCGTGGGATTGATGGCGAACTCGCCCACCGAGCCCATCAGCAGCGTATAGCCATCGGCCGGCGACTTGGCCGCGACGCCGGTGCCGACGATGCCGCCGGCGCCGGGCCGGTTGTCCACCAGCACCGGCTGCTTCCACATGGCGGTGAGCTGGTCGCCGACCATGCGCGCCACCATGTCGGTGGTGCCGCCGGCCGGATACGGCACGATGATGCGTACCGGCTTGTTGGGAAAGTCTTCCGCGCTGGCGGTGGCCGCCGCCAGCAGGCCAATGGAAATGCCGCAATGGCCGATGATGCGAAGCAGTGCTTTCATGCCCGTCTCCTCTTTGTCTTTTTGCTTGTGTTTGTCCTGCGCGCCCGGGGCGGGAATCCGGCAGGCCCGATGGCAGCGCCCCGGAAGCTGCGCATTTTTGAGCATCAACTTCTTTCCATCAAGCGAGATTTACGCATAGGATGATGCCTTTCATGCATCAAGTGCGGTCAGCATTGCCCGGCAAAGAGGCAAGCTTCGCCGCTTCCAGCCCGCCCCCATGAGCACATCCCGCCTGCCCAGTCTCAGCAGCCTGCGCGCCTTCGAAGCCGCGGCACGCCACCAGAACCTGCGCCGCGCCGCCGCCGAGCTTTGCCTCAGCGAAAGCGCCGTGTCGCGCCAGATCGCCATGCTCGAGAGCCAGCTCGGAGTAGCGCTGTTCCACCGCGCCAACCAGCGCGTGAGCCTGACCCCGGCCGGCTCGCTGTACGGCGCGCAGGTACGCGAGAGCCTGCAGCGGCTGCAGCGCGATACGCTGGACATCATGGCGCACGAAGGCGCGGGGGGCATCGTGGAGCTGGCCTGCGTGCCGACGCTGGCGGTCGAATGGCTGATCCCACGCCTGCCTGCGTTCTACGCCCGGCATCCGCAGGTCGTGGTCAATGTGAGCGCGCAGACCGATGTGTTCCTGTTCGACGGCACGCCGTACGACGCCTCCATCCACTACGGCCAGGCCAACTATCCAGGCGGCCGCGCCGACCTGCTGTTCGACGAGGAATCGGTGCCCGTGTGCCATCCGGCGCTCTTCGGCGGCGCGGAAGCGGTCACGCCCGAGCGGATCGCGCAGGCGCCGCTGCTGCACCTGTCGACGCGCCGGCTCGACTGGCAGAACTGGATGGAAGCGGCTGGCGTGGGCGAGGTCAATGCCATGCGCGGCACGCGCTACGATCACCACAGCATGGTCATCAGCGCGGCGCGCGCCCGGCTGGGCGTGGGCCTGGTGCCGCGCTTCCTGGTGGAGGAATACCTGGCGCTGGGCTTGCTGGTGATGCCGGTGGCGCAGGCCATGCGCTCGCAGCGCGCCTACTACCTGATCGCGCCGGACTCGCGGCCGATGAGCGATGCCATGTCCCGCCTGCGCGGCTGGCTGCTCGCGGCGGCGCAGGATTTCGCCACGCGCCAGCCGGTGCCCGGGGTGCGCGCCGCCGCGCCGGCCGGCACCCCAGGATGAATCTTCAAATTATTTGAATATCGCATACGATTAGGCGCCGCTTAAGGAGCACCCGGTGGAACTATCCTTTGTCACATGGAAGCGCGACTGCTTCGCACAATTTCAACAAAGGCAGCTCCATCGTGACAATCACAACCACCCGCCTGCTGCTGGCCGCGGCCATCGCCGGCACCGCCCTGCTCTCGTTGAATTCCGCCTTTGCCGCCGACGCGCGCAGCCTCCATGCCGGCGACGACTACGGCTACGTACACCGCACGGCTGACAGCTACGGCGACGGCGCGCGCAAGGCCGACGCGTTCAGCGACGGCGCCCGCACCGTGGTCCACGAGTATCCGTTCGGCTTCGCCGCCTGAGCGCCGCAGCCAGCGCCGCGCCGCAACCGAACCACGGAACGCATCATGAGCATCAAGGAAAGCGCCCTCATCCTCGCCGGCTGGCTCGTCGCCTGCATCGGCAGCGGCTATCTCGTCGGCTTCGCGGCGCAGGTGCTGCAGACCTGAGCCAGATCCGCAGCACCGCCGGGCACGGGCCGCTCAGTCCTTGACCCCTGCCGCCTCCAGCACCTCCGCGAGCTTGCGGCCCGCATCGAGCGCCGCCGGGAAGCCGCAGTACACCGAGCTGTGCACCACCAGCTCGCGCAACTCCCGGGCCGTCACGCCGTTGGCGAGCGCGCCGCGCAGGTGCCCCGTCAGCTCGTGCGGACGATTGAGCGCGATCAGCATCGACACCGTCGCCAGGCTGCGCTGCTTGCGGTCCAGCCCCTCGCGCGTCCACACCGTGCCCCAGGCGTATTCCGTCACCAGCTGCTGCAGGCCGGTATCGCCTTGCTGCTGCGCGGCGTCGAAAGCGCGCTCGACGTACTGCGCGCCCATCACCTCCGACCGTACCTGGCGGCCTGCCTCGAAGGCCGGCGTCTGCGCGTAGCCCGGCAGCGCATTCTCGTCTTTCGTCATCTCGTCTTTCCCCTGTTGTCTGCCCGCGCCGTCTCCGGCCGCCATTTCCGGCCGCCGTCTCCGGCTTTACCGGAACGGCGTCTGCAGGATGCCCATCACCGTGCGGATGCCGTCCCGGTAGTTGCCCAGCCGCATGTTCTCGTCATAGCTGTGCTGGTTGTTGTCGGCATTCACCAGCGGCACGATCACGAACGGCGACTGCAGCGCCTGTACCGCGGCACCCGTGGGCACGGTGCCGCCCATCATGCGGATCTGCACCGGCGCCTTGCCCCAGGACTGCTGCATGGACTGCAGCAGCCACTGGCTCACCGGGGCGCCGAGGTCCGTGCGCGCCGCCGAGCTGGAGGCCGAGACTTCGCCGGCGGTGAGCGCCGCGAGCTTGGGATAGCGCGCGCGCTCCTCATCGGTGGGCTCGCCCTTGACGAGATGGTAGCCCTGCTTCTCCACATGCTGCCTGAGCAGCGCGAACAGCGATTCGGGGCTGGTCTCGGGCACCGTGCGGATGTCGATATCCGCCAGCGCCACTTCGGGGATGATGGTGCGCGCCTTGTCGCCCACGTCGCCGCCGGCGATGCCGCGCACGTTCAGCGTGGGGTACTGCATGGCTTCCTGGTAGTTGGCGCCGACCCGCTCGGCGCGCGCGATGCCCAGGCGGCGGCGCAGCGCGGCTTCGTCGTCCGGCACCGCGGCCATGATGCGGCGCGCGCGCTCGTCGATCTTCACCGGCTTGTAGTAGCCGGGAATGGTCACGCGGCCTTCGTCGTCCTTCATGCTCGCCAGCAGGCTGGCGAGGCGCTGCACCGGATTGGCCGCGTAGTTGCCGTAGTGCCCGCTATGCAGGCCCTGGCTGGCGCCGAACACCTTGAGCTGCACCAGCAGCACACCGCGGTTGCCGAAGATCAGCGTGGGCTGGTTGCTCTGGTGCATGGGGCCGTCGAAGATCACCATGCCGTCGTTGCGCAGCAGCGCAAGGTTCTCGGCGATCACCTTGCCCAGCGAGGGCGAGCCCTTTTCCTCCTCGGAATCGAGGATCACCTTGATATTGACCGCCGGCTCGACGCCGGCCGCCTTGAGCGCATCCATGGCGGCGAGGAACATGACGATGGGGCCCTTGTCGTCGGACGACGAGCGCCCGAACACGCGCCACTCCGGGTCGGCGTGGCCGGCGTACAGCTGCTCGATCGGTAGCGTCTCCCACTTGCCGCCGGCGCTGCGCGCCTTGAGCGTGGCCTCCCACGGACTGCGCTGCGCCCATTGCGACGGCGTTACCGACTGGCCGTCGAAATGCATGTAGAACAGCACGGTCTTGCGCGGGCCGGCGCCGGCTGGCGCGGGATATTCGGCATAGACCATCGGCTTGCCGTCGTTGGCCAGCTCGCGCGACTGGAAGCCGCGCCGCGCGAAGGCCTTGACCAGCCAGTCCGCGTTCTTCTGGATATCGGCCGGCACGGTGGCATCGTTGGGCATGGCCAGCAGTTCGACCCATTCCCGGTAGCTGCGCGGCGCGGCCTGGGCGGCTTGCTGCTCCAGTTGCGCGGCGTCGAGCGTGGCGGCCTGGACGGGGGCCGCCAGCGACATGGCGCAGGCTACGGCGCCGAAGGCGGCGCGGATGGCGCCGCGGGAAGCATGGCGATCAGGGTGGGCGGCGGCGCGGCCAGGCGCGCGGGTACGGAAACGCAGTCTCATGGGTCTTGTTGGTCTGTTGGCTGTCGGATGCGCGCGGCAGCCATGCCGCCGCGCGCACCGGCAGTCTGAACCGCGGCGCGCGACTTGTCCAACGCGCGGCGCCCCTGGCAGGCGCGCGCTCCGGCGCGGCAGGCACTAAGGTCCCTGTTCGTCCGGCGCGCGCGCGAAACCCTCCTCGCGCTGGGCAATGGCGATCGCGAGCCCGTACTCGACGGCAAAAAGCAGGATCAGCGCCAGTATCGCCACGGCGCCGATCGCCAGCCGGTAATAGATCCAGATCGACATGACGGCAAGCCGGCGGGGCCGGCAGAGTCTTCCTGCCTGCAGGGTAGGACCGGCAGTGTCAAAAGGGCGCATGGATATCCGGGGCCGGGCGCAAAGAAAGCCTAAAAATGCGCCGCGGGCAAGGCGACGGGCATCGGAATCGGCTTAATTTGACCTGGATCGTGGCGGGCCTCTCCCATCGGTGCCATCATTCCCGCAATGACCGCCCCGGCATCGCCTCCGGTACCGGCGCCGCCATGCTGACTGCGACAAGCGTTGCCCAACCAGGAGATAGCCGCCATGACCAATATCGTGCTCGCCACCGATGGTTCGCCGTATGCCGATGCAGCCGCACGCTTCATTACCGAAGGCCGCCTGCTGCAGAGCGGTTTCACCGTGCACGTGGTGCATGTCACCCCCGAGGTAACGGGACAGGTGCGCGCCTTCGTCAACAAGGAAACCATCGACGCCTGGCACCAGGAAGAAAGCGGCAAGGCCACCAAGCCCGTGGCGGATATTCTCGCGGCGGCGGGTGTCGCCTTCGAATGCCATGCGCTGCATGGCTTTGCGCCGGAGCGCATCGTCGCCTATGCCGCCAGCGTGGACGCGCGCGGCATCGTCATGGGCACGCACGGACGCGGTGCCTTTTTCAATGCCGTGATCGGTTCGGTGGCGGGACGGGTGCTGGCGCACGCGCCTTGCCCGGTGATACTGGTCAAGGCGCCGGAAAAGAAGTAAGCAGCGGCGACAGAAGACGGCGCGCCGGTTCCGGCCGCGCCTAGACTGGCCAGAGCGGCGGTTCGTCCATCAGCGCGACCTGCTCGCGCAGCTCGAGGATGCGGTCCTGCCAGTAACGCGCGGTGCCGAACCAGGGGAATGCCGCGGGAAAGGCGGGGTCGCGCCAGCGGCTGGCCAGCCAGGCGCTGTAGTGCAGCAGGCGCAGCGTGCGCAGCGCTTCGACCAGGTAGAGCTGGCGCGGATGGAACTCCGCGAAGTCCTCGTAGCCGGCCAGGATGTCGGCCATCTGGCCTTGCATGGCAGCGCGGTCGCCTTCGAGCAGCATCCACAGGTCCTGCACCGCCGGGCCCATGCGGCTGTCGTCGAAGTCGACGAAGTGCGGGCCGGGTGGCTGCGCGCGGGCCTGCGATTCCTCTATCCACAACACATTGCCGCGGTGGCAGTCGCCGTGCAGTCGCAGCAGCGGCAGCTCGCCGGCGCGCTCATAGCAGCGGCGCGCGCCGTCGATGGCAAGCGCCGCCACGGCCTCCCACGCCGGGCGCAGGTCGTGCGGAATGCAGTCCTGCGCCAGCAGCCAGTCGCGCGGGGCCACGCCGAAGCTGTCCAGGTCGATGGCCGGGCGTGCGCTGTAGGGCTGCGTGGCGCCGACGGCGTGGATGCGGCCGATGAAGCGGCCGAGCCAGGTCAGCGTGTCCGAGCGGTCAAGCTCGGGCTCGCGCCCGCCGCAGCGCGCGAACACCGCGAAGCGGAAGCCCGCGTGTTCCAGCAGCGTATTGCCGTCGCGCACGATGGCCGGCACCGCCGGGATCTCGGCGTCGGCCAGTTGCTGCACGAAGGCGTGTTCTTCCAGGATGGCGGCATCGCTCCAGCGGCCGGGCCGGTAGAACTTGGCCACCACCGGCGCGCTGTCTTCGATGCCGACCTGCCAGACCCGGTTCTCATAGCTGTTGAGCGCCAGCAGGCGGCCATCCGGCATGAAGCCGGCGGCCTCCATGGCGTCCAGCATCAGGTCGGGCGTCAGGCTGGCGTAGGGAACGCCGCCGTCATCCGCCACGGGAAGATCGAAGCCTGAGCTGGACATGATGCGTGGCCGCCGTCGGGGTCGGGGGATCAGCGGCCGGTCTTGCGCTGGCCGCCCAGCAGGGCGGCTTGCGGCGACGAACGGCGGCCCTGGCCGCCGCGCGGCTGCGCGACGTTGCCGTTGACATCGCCGCTACGACCGCCATTGCCACCATTGCCACCATTGCCGTTACCGCCGCCATTGCCCGCGGCACGGTTGCCGTTGGCCTGGCCGTTGCGCGGTGCGCCCTGGCCGGCTTGCGCCGGACGGCCGCCGCCTTGCGCGGGACGCTGGCCCTGCGGCTGCGGCGCGCGGCGCTGGCC
>NZ_JBFTNF010000117.1:0-15044 GCF_056397345.1 Cupriavidus sp. 05N38 | reverse complement strand
TATATACTGAGTGCGCCGGGAGACCGGCAAGGAGTTGGTGGTGCAAGTCCACTACGATGAAGGAATAGCGAGCCACATCGGCCCCGAGCCGTGCGCAGGCCACCGCGAGGTGGTAGGCGAAGCGTCGGTAGGGGAGCGTATGGGCCAGCCATTGAGCCGCGATAGATATATCCCGGGTGCCGACGCGGTTCAGTACGCGGAAGGCAACACGGCGGGGCGCGCATTCGCGAGCGCTCCGACGACCCGGCGTGGTCTGAGAACCTGGCACGTACGGACGCTCCTTGTGCGGGAACCGGGAGATCTCCCATCTGGCCAGTCGCAGTACGGACGGGTCCGCATCGGGAAGGCGAGGAGCCAAAGCCGATGATGAACGGACGGGAGAAGTCAGACTCCGCCATAGTAGCGACGAAGCCTGCGAACAAGGCCTGGAAACGGGCTGCGGAGTGGGTGGAGCCAAGGGCGGGGACCAAGGGGAACACGGGTCAGCCACACACGCGCCGGGCACAGAACCGGGCAAGCGTGTCACAGGGGTTGGAACGTGTACGGCAAGTTGCAAGGCAGCGGAAGAAGGAGCGGTTTACCGCGCTCCTGCACCACATCACGGTTGACCGGCTTCGAGAGTCGTTTTGTGCACTTAAGCGCAATGCGGCCCCCGGAGTGGACGGCGTGACATGGCGGTACTACGAGGCGGGCCTGGAAGAACATCTCCGGCGTCTGCACGCGCAAGTACAGAGCGGAGCGTACCGGGCGTTGCCCGTTCGGCGACAGTACATTCCGAAGCCGGATGGCAAGCTGCGTCCGTTGGGGATCGCGGCGCTGGAGGACAAGATTGTCCAGCGCGCGGCGGTGGAAGTGCTAAACGGGATCTACGAGGAGGATTTCCTCGGGTTCTCGTACGGGTTCCGGCCCGGGCGTAGCCAGCACGATGCGCTGGATGCGTTGGCGGTGGCCATCACCCGCACCCCGGTGAACTGGATTTTGGACGCCGATATCCGGAGCTTCTTCGACTCGGTCAGTCAGCAATGGCTGGTCCGGTTCTTGGAGCATCGGATTGGCGACCCACGCATCATCCGCCTTGTGCGCAAGTGGCTCAAGGCGGGCGTCTTGGAGGACGGAGAGTGGAGCGTCAGTGAAGAGGGCACACCGCAGGGGGCTGTCATATCGCCTCTGCTCGCGAATGTCTACCTGCACTATGTCTTCGATCTCTGGGCCAACCGGTGGCGACGGCGCGAAGCCAAGGGCAATGTCATCACCTCGCGGTACGCGGATGATGTGGTTGTCGGCTTTGAGCATGAAGCCGACGCGCGGCGCTTCTGGGAAGCGATGCGACTGAGGTTGGAGGAGTTCTCGCTTGTGCTTCACCCGGACAAGACGAGGTTGCTTGAGTTTGGCCGCAACGTAGCGGGCAGGCGAAAGCGACAGGGTCTTGGCCGACCCGAGACCTTCTCGTTCCTGGGTCTCGTACATATCTGCGGCAAATCTCGTCGCGGCGCCTTCCAGCTCCAGCGGAAGACCCGGGGGGATCGCATGCAGGCGAAACTCAGGCAAATCAAGGAGCAGTTATGGCGGCGCATGCATGAGCCAATACCCATCCAAGGGCACTGGCTCAAGGACTGGCTCCCGAAACCTCGAATCCTTCATCCATGGCCAGGCGACAGATTCGCCGTCAAACACCCAAGGTGGGAGCCCGGTGCCTGAATTGGGCACGCCGGGATCTGTGCGGGGGGTGTCCAGCAATGGGCATTCCTACCGCGATATTCCGCTTTCCCCACACCCCTGCCGCCTCTTCGAGGCGGACACAGCCTTCAGGTTAGCGGGGTGGAACCAGGCGGACAGATGCTCGCCGCCGTGTGGCTCTGGAGAGAAGGTCGCCACCGTGCTCATGCGCGATGCCGATTGCGCTTGAGGCGTGCATAGCGCAGATAGCGGGCATCGAGCATCTCTTCTATCACGTGCTGGCGGTCTCGGTCCTCAGGGTCGGGGGCGCACTCCAGCAGGTTTGTGTCTGCACAGAAACGCATGATCTCCAACAGCAACGCTTCGCGCCGCGGCGGCGGGAAATGCAGGCGTCTGGCTTTGGTCCAGTAGCGGTAGCCGGCATGGGTGAGGGCAAGCAGGGCGCCGGGCGTGCCATCGAGGTTGGCAGCGAGGGCCTTGGCTTCCAGCTGCAGGGGGATGGTGATAGTCATTGGTTCGGCTGGAGGCTGTTCAGGGCAATCCAACGGGAAACGATGTGCGCGCGGTTTCCCGTTCCCTCCTCGACATCGGCTTCGGCGGTCAGGCCACTGGGTCCTTGGAAAAGGGTCCGGATGGTTGCCCAACCGGGCACAATGCCCGGCAGGTGACGGTAGACGTGAATGACGCGCTCGCCCACCGTGAACGGCCCAGCGCGGCGGAAGTAGGGCACCCCGTTGGGAAAGCGCCCGATCTCTTCGGTAAGTTCATTGGCTAGGCTGTCCAGATACTGGCCGAGCTGGGAGCGCTGCATCCCGATGCCGCCGCTGGTTTCCATGATCGTAGGCGCGCTGCCAGCACCAACCTTACGGGCCCACCGCTCTACGGCTGCGCGCATCACCCGACGATAGTGCATGCCGCCGGCGAGAAAAACCGGGCCGAGCTGGTCGGGCCACGCCGCATCGGCCATCGCCGTCGACAGGTCCGAGAGCATGGTCTTCGCGAGACCTGCGGTCATGCGGGCATCGTAGAGGACAATCTCCGCGTCCGGCTGGATGAAGCCATGCTGCGCCGAGAGGATGATGACCTGGGGCTGCGCATCGGCTCGCACGTGGGCGCGGAACGTTTCATACATGACGCCATGAGGACCAACGCGCGAACCGGCATACGAGCAACGGCCGTGTGGGCAATTTCATCAAAGAGGATGAGTTGGAAGGGGGGCGCTGACAGCAGTGACCTACGTGGTGAACATGGATCCAATCTGCAGGGGCCTGCCGGAAGTCAAGGCCGCGCCTCCCGACGATGTCATATGTCCCGGCCAGCCTGCTTTGCGCTCCGCGCGCCGACGAGCGAGGCCTTGACGCCATGATGGGTACCCACATCGTGGTTTTGGGTGACCTCGCATATCGCGCGGGAAGACCGGGCTGGATGGGGGCTGCGGCGTCACAAACATAGTCGTCCGCGCTCCTCTCGCGGTAACCCGTGGGTCAGTAGCACAAGGGCATCGCAGCATCAAACTATTGCATTCGTTTGCACTGGCGTGAGATCGGGCGTTCGCAGATATAATTTCACTTTCGTGAAATAACGATGGAGTCGCTCTTTTACATGCCCTATTTTTTGAGCTGCACATGCCAAGACCTCTGCCAGATTCAACCTTGCCCTCCCGTGCCACGATCAAGATGTGCTCCGATCTCGGGGATAGAGTGCGCGCGACTCGCGCTCCCACGGTCTACCAATCGATCAGGCCGCCCGAACGTGCGGGGCGTCCGTGGGAATGCCGTCGAAGTTGGAAAACGGAAAGGGCGTTCACCTTGACTATGCCCTGCGCGCTTTGGTCCAATAGCGAATCCAAACATGCACGCATCATCCGGGCTCTGCTGAATCGTGGTGAGACATTCATGATTAACCATGTCCCAGCTTGCTTCACCTCCGAGCGACCCTGACGTTACATAGGGATTCCGAGTCATCTTTTCTTGACAGCCTACAACGGACGAATCGACGACAGGTTGGACCGACAGCATGACAGCTCGATGAATCGAGTGGCATACGCAAACTGCAATGCCGCTGTCCGGATGGAGCCATGCTGAGCGGTTAAGCATTCTGGCCCGAGCTCAGCGCGTTCGTAGGCCGGTTGTAGGTGTGCAGTCCCATCTCGTCGCTCGCCCCGGATTTGATGCAGGCTGGATTGAGAAAAGAATTGACCGGATTTGAAGGTCCTTGTAGGCGATTCAGGGGGCCGCTCCAGATACGGACGTACCGACACCTTGCCATTCAGGAGGGGATAACTGGCAAGAATGTGGATATTTCTACCGAACTTGCAGGAATGACCTGCCTGCGCGGCGCGACGAGCGTGCATTGAAACCTAGGGCACTCGGCACTGGGCCAGTTCAAAGACGAGACTCATCGTTGGCATAATTTTTGCGAAAGGCATTTTGAGGAAGTCAATCGCAGAGCTTGCGTGCCTGCCCACCTCGCCCACCTCGTTTCCCGAACCGGAGTCAATCATGACATCCCATTTTCTCGACGGCCCGGAGCAAGTGACGGAACCCGATTCAACCGCTTCGGGCGTCGCGTGGGGGGCAGTTTTAGCCGGCGGAAGTGCTGCGGCAGCAATCTCGCTGATTCTCCTCATTCTGGGAGTTGGTCTTGGACTTTCCGCCGCGTCCCCATGGGCTGGCAACGGTGCCAGCGCGAACACGTTGGGCGCCTCAACCATAGCTTGGCTCGTTTTTACTCAGCTTGCCGCAGCCGGAATCGGCGGCTATCTGGCAGGCCGTCTCCGCGTGAAATGGGCCTCAGTGCATACGGACGAAGTTTATTTTCGGGATACCGCGCATGGTTTTTTGGCGTGGGCGGTCGCTTCCCTGGCTACGGCAGCGTTCCTCACTGCGACGATCGGATCCATCCTGGTTGGTGCGACCGCGCCCGTCACGGCTGGGCTCCTGGCGAGCGCGCGATCGGTCGCAGCCTCGCCCGACCCGTCCCAGCAGCGCACCGCTTCCGGTGCTTACTTTGGGGATATGTTGTGGCGCTCCGACCAACCTTTAACAAGCACTGCCGAATCCGTACCCCGCGCCGAAATGACTGCCATTTTCTTGCACGATGTTCGATCGGGTGGGCTAACGCCCGAGGACAAGCTGTATGCGTCGAGGCAGGTGGCGCGGTTCACAGGGTTGAGCGACGTGGACGCTGAGAAACGTGTATTGGACACATATAGCAGGCTCGACAAAGCAATCAAGACTGAAGAAGCTGCTGCTGCGCAGCGGGCAGACATGGCGCGCAAGGCTACAGCACATGGAAGTCTATGGTTTTTCGTAGCCTTGCTTTGCGGTGCATTCTTTGCCAGCCTTTGCGCAACCTTTGGTGGTGCTCGGCGCGACCATATGGTCGTCTCGCAACGCGCAATGAGCGAACCTGCAGTCAGACCTGCTTAGGAGTACACGATGCGCTCGCTTCTTCTTCTTATGCTTGGGGTACCTATTCCGATCATCATCTTGATCGCGTTGTTTGCGCACTAGTACAACATTCCGGAAATAGGATTGGGAAAAAGCGCAATGGACCACTGGCAACTGGCATACCTCGGCATGCGGCAGAATTCCACGCGAACCCAGTGCAATGGATACGCCGGCCGAACGCGAAAAAACGGGCATGCTCACGATGGATCCTGCCGCCGACGAGCCGGACCGAGGGGCCGACGGTTCCGCAACTATTGAGKGGACGTCGTTCCCCCGGCGGCGCATCGCCATCACAAAATGCGATTCCTCATAGTACCTACGCGCCCACACCCGCGCCCCCTTGCGCTGCACCGCACAATCGAAAAGGGACCTCTTCTGGGACCGCGCTTGCATTTAATAGTGCCTTGGGGGTCTGGGGTTATGAAAATACTGATTGCGGACGATAATGCGTCAGAGCGCGAGCCACTAGGCGCGTTGGCTGCGTTTTTGGGACACGAAGTGGTTGTCTGCGGGGACGGGACGGAGGTGATAACCGCTGTCGCATGGTTCTGGCCGGACTTAATCATTCTCGACGTGGAGATGCCTGGAATGGATGGAATCTCAGCGGCTCGGCGCCTGGGGGAGCTTTATCCAACTGCCAGATGGCGCCTCGTCGCGTACACCGGACAAAGATCACTAGCGCAGCGCGAAGCTACAATAGCAGCGGGCTTTACTGAGCATTTCTGCAAGCCCGACGACCTGGCAAAGATCGAGCGTCTCATGAAAGATGGCGCGCGCGTTGGCACAGCGTCCTAGGTCCTCCTACGTTTATACGACATCGGAGGGTAGAGAAGCGAGCGCGCCGCGCCGAACTCACTCGCGGTATTCGTTGAGTTAATCTGGTCTGGCTCATCTGATACCACGGGGCCTTCCTCACAACTGGTCAGCACCGCCTCGCGCAATGGGAAAGCCCGCATCGAACGTCCCACGGCGGCGGCGTGGAGGCGGGCGGCTAGCCACGCCCGCCAGAACGGTGACCACTGCGGAGCCCCACTGCTGCCAGCAACGCGGCGCGACTGAACGGGCGTCGCTCAGGTGAGGCGAGATGGCAGCACCGGGGGTCCCGCCTCGCGCATTGCGCCCACCACTCAGGCCATCACCCGCGCGGCGTCCGCGCGCGCCCACCAGCGATGCTCGCCCACGGCCTCTAGGAATGCATCGAGCTGGGCGCCCCCATCGTTTTTGCCGATTACCACGCCCGGCCCGGCAAAGCCGCCGTCGATCCCGGCCGCGCGAGCGGCGGCCGCAATCAGCAAGGTGCCGGTGCCGCCTGCGCCGATCGGCTTGTAGTGCTTATAGGCCTCGCAGATGAAGAGCAGGGCGGCGGGGTCGGCCTGCAACGCGTCGACGTCTCCCTCCGGCACGTACACCGCGTCGAACAGCACCGAACCCACGGACGACAGCGCGTGGTCGACCGGCACCACCTTGCCTTGCGCGGAAGTCACGCCGCCAGCGCGCGGGCCAATCACCTTGGCGGATGCCCCGGCATCCTCGGCCCGGGCTTTGAACGCGGCTACCGCCGCGCCGCTCACGCCGTCCGCAACCAGCACGGCAATCTTTCGGCCACGGATATTGCCCTTCGGCTGCGACGCCAGGCTCAACGCTGGCGAAGCCGCCAGGCCGTAATCGTCGATCTCGACCGGCTTGCCCACAGGCTCCACGTTTATGCCGAGCTTGCTCGCCACGCCGGCGGCAAGCTCGGCCGCGATATGGGCCAGTTGGCCAACCACACGGGCACGGATGTCGGGGATCTCCACCTTGGAGAGTTCGAAGGTGTAGGCATCGACAATCTGACTTTTTTCCGTATCCGTCTGGCTGCGCCAGAACAGGTTGGCTTGCGAGAAGTGATCGGAGAATGTGTCGCTGCGCCGGCGCACCTTGGCCGCACCCTCCGCGGCCTTTTCAGCGTAACTCAGGTGTGCATCTGCGTTGCCCGCCAGGAACGGGCAACCGCCGCCCACGCTGTTGGGTTGATAGCTGGAGCGACCTCCCACCACCGTCTGACGCATCAAACCGTCGCGCTGGTTGTTGTGGACCGGGGCCAGTGCCCGGTTGATCGGCAGCTCATGGAAATTTGGGCCGCCCAGCCGCGTGAGCTGCGTGTCCAGGTAGGAAAACAGCCGCCCCTGCAACAGCGGATCATTAGTAAAATCCAGCCCCGGCACCAGGTGCCCGGGGTGAAAAGCCACCTGCTCGGTCTCCGCGAAGAAGTTGTCCGGGTTGCGGTTCAGTACCATCTTGCCCACACGGCGCACCGGCACCAGTTCTTCGGGAATCAGCTTAGTCGGGTCGAGCAAGTCGAAGCCGAACTTGTGCTCGTCCTCCTCGGGCACCAGTTGCACGCCGAATTCATACTCTGGGAACGCGCCGTTCTCAATCGATTCCCACAGGTCGCGGCGGTGGAAGTCCGGGTCCTTGCCGTTGATTTTGAGGGCCTCGTCCCACACCAGCGAATGCGCGCCCAGCACCGGCTTCCAGTGAAATTTGACGAAGGTGGCACTCCCCTTGGCATTGATCAGGCGGAAGGTGTGCACGCCAAAGCCTTCCATGGTGGCGAAGCTGCGCGGCAGCGCGCGGCCTGACATGGTCCACAGCACCATATGCATTGATTCCGGCTGCAGCGACACGAAGTCCCAGAAGGTGTTGTGCGCCGACGCTGCCTGCGGGATCTCGTTGTGCGGCTCGGGTTTCACCGCATGGACGAAGTCGGGAAACTTGATGGCGTCCTGGATAAAGAACACCGGCATATTGTTGCCGACCAGATCGCAATTGCCTTGCCGCGTGTAGAACTTGACGGCGAAGCCGCGCACGTCACGCGCAAGATCCGCCGACCCGCGTGAGCCCGCCACGGTGGAGAAGCGTACGAACACTGGCGTCTGGGCTCCCTCACACTGCAGGAAGTCGGCAGTGGTGAATTCCGCCAGCGACTCATACAACTCGAAGTAGCCATGCGCGGCGGCGCCCCGCGCGTGGACCACGCGCTCCGGGATGCGCTCGTGATCAAAGTGAGTGATCTTCTCGCGCAGCAGGAAGTCTTCGAGGAGTGTGGGGCCACGCGCCCCCAGGTGAAGCGAGTTRTCGTCYTCGCCAATSGGCATGCCCTGGTTGGTGGTCAGCACGCGGTCCTCGTTCGAGACGAGATTGCCGACTGTATCGGTGCCCAATACCGTAGGCCGGGGAGCGAGACGCTCTGTCACGGCGCGGTCGTATGCGGCATCCGCCCCGGTGGCCGCCCGGCTGACGGTCTGTGTCTTATCGCTGGTGGTTGCTCCAGTGACGGTTGGCGGCGCGGTTTCGTTGGGCGCGGGTTTGGGCTTGTTAGCTGCGCTGTTGGCAGGCTTCTTGGGGGCTGGCGTCTTTGGCATGGCGGATCCGGGAGAAGTTTCGGCAAGAACGAGCTGCAAGGACCGATCCAAGGCAGATTGCGCGCCAAGGACGAATCGGCGCAAATCGATATGCGCACGCGCGCTCCAGCCAATCCTCACTGTGCTAGAACCTGTGTCCAAACGGGGCTGGCTATCGCTCGGGTAACGTGGCCCCGGTACGACGCATTTCTACAAGACAGTGGTAGATATTGCCGCCGAATATTGCACAGCGGCGGTTGGTGCCCTGCGTTAAGGGACTCTCAGACTAGCGCCTGTTCCAGTAGGCGCATCATGCATTTATGTCCCAGATCCTAATGAAAGATCGGGAACTCCGTCTTTTCGTTTAGAAAGCGTGCCCGCATTTCGCGATGCCTGACTCAGCTTCCTGCCAACTTTCCCCGTCATCAAAGCGCCCATCAACTCCTTTTGTACGGTTGGCATAGAATCTGCGGCTGGCTGGGCGTTCGCCGACACAAGGCGTTTCAACGCCATTGCAGAGTGAGTGGCGGTTCTTCGCCGCGAGTTGCCGCGGGCGGCGTTGCGTGGGGAACCGCGCAAAGCGCGGGAAGCAGAGGAAGCAAAGCACCAGGCCGAAGCGCTGTCAAGTGTGCAAGACGCGATTGCGGCGCGCTTCGGCAAGGGCTCTTCGGTGCGGGTTCAGACAGATCCTCAAAAACTGCCGCAAAAATCCGACGTTAGAGCCGCAGCGGGGATGGCACCCGATTCGATATCTGGGCGCCGGATCGCCGAACGACGGGATTGTCGCTAGCATGCCGCCGGGCTCAGTTGGCGTTCCTCCGAATGGACACTAGAGCTGGGAAAGGGTGCGGTGAAGAATGCGTCGATGAGGGGGATGTTCAGAATCAAAACGGGGGGAGGGATACAACTGATTTGGTGGCTCCACGATAGTCGTCCGAGATTGGCCGACATACCGCCGGCTTTGCGTATCTACCGACTTGAGGAGAAAGGTTTTTTTCACCTGAGAAGGAGCAGGTGGGGGCGCCGTCCTGAATGACCGAGAGAGCGCTCCTATGCTCTTATGCGCCGTTGTGCCGATCGCATATTGTATCGGCCACGCGTTTCACGCAGCCATGTTTTGCTTGCACAGCGAAGGTAATACGCCGGTTCCCGGTAAGCGGTACACTGACCACGTCTAACTCATTCGCAGGACTCGTGCGGTATTCGTACTAGGGGGCCGGAAATTTGATGCTCTGATCATGCGGACTTGGAAGCTTCAGGGCGCGCTCTAGGCCTAATATTGCCCTGTTGTTCAGAGCAATGGGGCCCGCGCTGGCCACCCCGCCCCGTGCGTCCGGGGGCTGGTTATACTTGCTGACAAGAGGCGTCTCGCGCTGGCGAGGTGCGCCATCCTGAGGGAGCCCACGATGGAAGAGCACGACGCCACGCCACCCGCACCGGCTAACGATCAGAACGCGATGCCCGCCGATCGGCCCGCGTCGCTTGAGCACACGCGCGAGGCTATTCGCATCTTCGCGGGGCTAGCTCCCGATTTCCAAGGTAGGCGTTCACCAACGCAACAGGCAATAACTCTTCGCAGCTACGCAAGCATTCCCTCATGATTTTCAAGATCCACTTAGCAAGGTACCTGATCCAGTGCACTCCCGTGCAATGCAACATGACCGTTACTCGCAGCGAGGCAAGCGGACAGCAAATACCGTTTCTTCTTGGTCGGACCGTGCTGTTATCTCGCCACCATGAGCTCGGGCAATCTCGCGCGCGATGTACAGGCCTAGTCCAAGGCTGCCATCGGCGGGTTGGCTGCTCTCATGCTCGGGGGCCCGCTTTAGAGGGTCAAAGAGCTGAGCCAGGGTCGATTGCTCGATGGCTCGCCCACTATTCCTGACCTCGAAGCGAACTTCCCGCTCGTCTCCGGCCACAACTACTCGTACAGGCTCGTCCGGCGCTCCGTACTTGATTGCATTCACCACCAGATTGCCGAGCAACTGCTGCAGACGTCGACCATCCCAAACACCCTGCGTGTCGCCCTTCACCTCCAGATTGATCCCGTGGCCCGGATGCGCAGCGCGTAACTGAGTTAACTCTTCGGCGAACAAGTTCGCCAAGTCGACTTTGTCCGAACCAAGATTGATACGTAGACCCAACGATGTTCGATTGAAATCAAGTAAATCGTCCAGGAGCGCCTTCAGGCGAGCACCGCTCTTGATCAGCCGCTGAGCGGCACCGGATACGTTCTCTCCAGCTTCCACACTCGCAAGATAGACCGCAGTCAACTGGATGATATGCAGGGGGCTTCGCATGTCATGGCCCAGCATTCCCAAAAACAGGTTGCGAGCCTGGTCCACTTGCGCAGTAAAAAGACCGATCGATTCTGCCAGCGCCTGATCGATGGCCTCATTGAATCGGATCATGTCATCGAGATCAGGTGAGTCAGGCTGACAATTGTCGATCCATAGACGAAGAACGCTGGCGCGCAGAGCCCGGTACTCAGCCGCCAGTTGGTTGATGTCGAAGCCGCTTCGCAAGCGAAGATGGGCATGCGTCTGTGCGGCGGTTTCTGCGGCGTCGATCAATTGGAGGGCTAGGCCCCTCGACTTTTCTGCCTGGGCTATCCTGGTCTGGAAAGTAGACAAATCCTTTGCGACTGCCCGCAGAATTTGCTCGGCGTGGTCGCGTAGTGCCGGCGGATTCATAGTCGCCGAAGCCGGCAATTGCGTACTCGCAAACGCTTCCCACTGCGCCAGGATGGTCTCCATGTCGTGGAGAATGAACTCAGCCAGTCGCAGTTTTGCCATGGAAATCCGAAGTGGTTCGTTGCCGATGTGACATGCTCAAATCGCTCGTAAGTCGGGCAACAGACGATCACATTCTTGCTTCACGACGGCATAACATTCGCACACACGCTGCTCCAACCCAGGCCTGTCGAGTACTTCGATATGCCCATGACGGTAGCGAATCAGGCCGGCGCTCTGTAGTTTCGGCGCCGCCTCTGTCACGCCAGATCTTCGCACGCCCAGCATGTTGGCGATTAACTCCTGCGTCATGCGCAGTTCGTTGGACGGCAAGCGGTCCATGCTCAGCAATAGCCAACGGCAAAGTTGCTGGTCGATTGAATGATGCCGATTGCAAACAGCGGTCTGTGCCATTTGCGTGATCAGCGACTGCGTATAGCGAAGCAGTAGTCGCTGCATTGGGCCACCTCGATTGAATTCTTGCTTCATGGCGGCGCCGCTTAACTTATAGGCGCGGCCAGCGCTCTGTACAATCGCACGGCTCGGCGTGGTTTCGCCTCCCATGAAAAGGGCAACACCCACGATGCCTTCATTACCGACGATCGCAATTTCGGCTGATGCGCCGTCTTCCATGACGTAGAGGAGAGAGATGATCGACGTGGTTGGGAAGTACACATGATCGAGGCGGTCTCCAGACTCCTAGATAACGTGGCCTAGTGGCAAATCTACCGCGGCCAGTAGCGGAGTTAGGCGAGCCCACTCCACTTCGGGCAAAACGGACAGGAGGTGATTTTCCCTAGGGTTTTCAAGCGCATGCATGCGTCGGCCTCACTGCTCGTGTTATGCCCCTTGCTGCACTTTTTGGCAGCAGATGACGGGTTGGCACCGCAATCTAAATATACGCCCACTGACGCACGACCAGAAAGGGATCTTTACCAAGATGCCAGGACACGGCAGAATTCATCCAACCTATCTGCCCTTGGCGCGGCCGCGGTATCACCGCTGCCTGCAGCATCCAGGGCACGCGGTGTGGCTTGGCTAGTAAAACAGGTTTCCGGGCCTCTTCGATGGCTGCGGCAGGACGCAGTCGTTTTCGTCACTTTTTGCAGGGAAAACAAGGGAGCCCCGCTCGCTGCGACTCGCTGACGAACCACTCGCCGAACTCACCATGCTGTGAGGCTTCGACGACGATCTGGCTGCCCAAATCACCCAAACCAGTAACCGCATTCGCGGCCTGCTCACCCAGATCCATCCGCACTGGAACGGACCTCGCATGGACCATCCGGCCGTGCTCGATCTGCTCGAGCGCTACCCGTTGCCCGCCGAGCTTGCCGCGACCAGCGAGAAGACGCTCGCCAGCCGCCTAACCATGCTAGCGCGCGTAGGCAGCCACCATCGTCATGCCGCGCCTGGCCCTGCAGCTCGTCGCCTCACGCAAACAACGCGACGAGGTCGCCAGCGAAGTCGAACGCCTGGTACAGGCACACCCTCGCTGGCCGGTCCTGACCAGCATGCCGGAAGTCGGCGTCAGGACCGCCGCCAGACTCCTCACTGAGGTCGCGAAGCCTTCGCTTCAGCCGCGCATCTTGCCGCCTATGCCGGTCTCGCCCCGGTCACCCGCCGCTCAGGCTCGTCCATCCGCGGCGAACATCCGACCATAGCGAACCCCTCGGGCCGCCTCGCGCGAAAGGCCACTTCCTTGTCGACCACCAGCTCGTTCGTCCGCTCATCGAGCACGCAAAGCAAGGTGGGGCTCGCCGCCGTAGCCGGCAATGCTCACTGCAAATTGCCCTCGTTCGGCGCCTCCGCCGTTTGCCTGGTGCCCGCGTGCTTACGACAGCAGGCTTTCGTAGGGGATGTGCAGGCCATCGTGCAAGCGCTTGACCATGCACAGGCTGAGCTTGCGCTTGCGGATCAGTACCTCAGACACGCGGCCACTGGAGCCAATCCCGCGACGATGTAGCGCTATACGGGCGGTATCAGGCTGCCATGAGGCCGCTGCTCGGTTTGCCGACGCCGGCGGCAGCGAACTTGCCACCATGCGCGCGCCCTCTCGTAACCGTCCGCTGAAGGCCGTGTAGACGCGTAAGGTGAATGTATCCAGAGTAGTCACCATCAGAATTTGGTGGGGACTACTTTGGAGTCTGTGGCAAAACGGGGCGGTCGCCTGCACGGGAGCCGCAATCACCCGATTGAACTCAAACGCAGGCTGGCAGAAGCTGCGTGCGTGCCAGGCGTTGTTTCTGTTTCAAAGCTGATATGACTCCCCGTGTCAATCGAGATTGGTTTGGTTCGGTTTCACAGTTCCATGTTGTTCCTCACCCAATTTCCTGAGGGCGACGTAGCAGTAAGTCTCGACGGTGGATCACGCTGATATCCGCGGGTTGGCTACCGCATTACAGAGGTCCGCCCAATGAGCCTGCCCGCTATCTAGCGCCGCAAGTCGGATGAAATCCATTGCTTAGCTTTTTCGCGGGTTGCTCGTGTGCCGGGCTACGCCGCCTTCAGGAAACTGGTCTCACAGTAGTGACAGATAGATTGATACCGGCGCTGGGTTACGTTGTCTGTGCCTCGTTCGGTACGGCAAGCGACATCGCGAGCTGGCTGATATCCCAGATGAACCCGCTCAGTTCGCGGGCCACCGCGACCACCGCAATGTTCGGGTTCTTGCCACGTGCGGCAAGTCTCCGATAGCGCCGACACAGTCGAACCTGGGCGTCCCAGGACCGATCAACGATGGCCTTGGGGATGCCTTCGTGCCGGCGCTGGATCTCGGGGCTCACACGTGCCGGGTGCCGGTAACTCCAGGCAGCCTCGACGAGCAGCTTTCTGGCGTAGCTGTTGCCAGTCTTGGTGATGCTGCCCTGTCGTCGCTTCTCACCGGACGAGTGTTCGGCGGGCGTCACACCGAGCCAGGCCATTAGTTGGCGTGGATGCGCAAAGCGTGAGAGATCACCCAATTCGGCAAGGATGCCTATCGCTGTGGTGAACTGCACCCCGCGCATGGCCTGCAGGCCCCGTACGGCCGGGTAGAAGCGCCAGTTGGCCACCGCCTCGCGCAGGGCCGCTTCGAGACGGCTGCATTGCGCGAGCCGGTCCTCGATAGCACGTCGATATTCGTCAAAGGCAAGTTGCTGCCAGTCGCTATCGAACGCAAATGCGCTTATCCAGCGCCGGTGTGCTGGCCCCCAGTCAGCTCTGCCGGTGTAGCGGACACCGTGCGAAAGCAGAAAGGCCTTCAGCCGTTGGCGGGCGCGCTTCAGATCGTCCTTGGCGCTGACCCAGGCACGTGACAGATCCCGGAATGCTTCGTCTTCGACGCTGGGCACGTACACGGCCGAGAGGTCACCGGCGCGCAGCGATCGCACGAGCTTGACCGCATCGCGCCGATCGGTCTTGACGCGCTCGCCGGGCTTCTTCGGGATCAGCGACGGCGCGCACACCATGCACTCGAATCCCTTCCCTGCAAGCTGCCGATAAAGGCCATAGCCGCAAGGGGCCTGCCTCGTAGACGATGCGGATCCGGCGCGATTTAGACTGCAGGCGCTTGCACAGGCGATCGATATCGGCCTTCGACGTACCGATCTTGCCAAGCAGTTCGACCTCGGCCATGCCGAGTGCATAAGCAACGGTGATCGAATCCTTATGGACGTCTAAACCGACATACAAAGTGCTATCGTGTTCCATGCTGGCCTCCGCGCTGGAAATCGCCGGGTGTGGCACTGTCCACACCATGCGGCTCTGGCAGTCATGCTAACCCGCGTTTGATTCCTCACGGCGGGCCAGCCTTTGCCTCCTCC
>NZ_JBFTNF010000116.1:0-18728 GCF_056397345.1 Cupriavidus sp. 05N38 | reverse complement strand
CGCCTCCGCGCCGCCGGGCGCGCCCGCGCGCCAGGCCGGCCGGGCGCCACTGCGCGTGGCCGGCGAGGTACGCGTGGTCAACCACGAGGCCGGGCCGATCGACGCGCAGCGCCTGCCGGTGGAGTCGGTGCAGGCGCGCGTGGAGGTCAGCGAGGCCGCGCAGATCGTGCGCGACCTGCGCGTGGCGCTGCCGGGCCGCGGCGAGATCCGCGGCAGCGGCGCGCTGCGCGACGGCCGCGGCGGCTTCGACCTGGATGTGCGCGACCTGGACCCGAAGGCCTTGCACGGCAGCCTGCACCGCGTGCGGCTGTCGGGGCCCGTGATCCTGCGGCTCGAGCCGGGCCGGCAGAGCGTGGCGGTGGACCTGTCCGGCGGCGGGCTCAAGCTGTTCGCCGATGCGCACCTGGATGCGGATGCGGTGACGCTGACCGCGCTGCGCGCGGGCATCGGCACCGGCTCGCTCAATGCCGAAGGCAAGCTCTCGCTCAAGGACGGCCAGCCGTTCAGCTTCAAGGGCAAGCTCGCCAATTTCGACCCTGCGCGGCTGGCCGAAGTGGCGCCCGGGAGCATCAATGCCGATTTCACCACCAGCGGTACGCTCGCGCCCGAGCGGCGCATATCGATCGAATTCGCGGTGCGCGACAGTGTCTATGCCGGCCTGCCGATGCGCGGCGAGGGCAAGCTGCGGCTGGCCGGCGAACGCCTGCTGCCGAGCCAGGCCACGCTCGACATGGCCGGCAACCAGGCGCAGCTCAGCGGCAGCTTCGGCGCGCGTGGCGACCGCCTCAGGCTGCATGTGGATGCGCCCCAGCTCGACCGGCTCAAGTTCGGCGTGGCCGGCGTGCTCAAGCTCGACGCCGACATCACCGGCACGCTGGCCAGGCCCGAGGTGGTGGGCAGCTACAACGCCCAGTCGCTGGTGGTGGGCCCGCACCATGTGGCCAGCGCCAGCGGCACCGCGGAGTTGCGCGGCGGCCTGAACGGCACGCTGGCGCTGCAGCTCAATGTGCGTGACTACCGCGGGCCGGCCGCCTCGCTGCGCACGCTGGACGCCACGCTCAGCGGCACGCAGGCCAGCCACACCTTCGACCTGAAGGCGGCCGGCGCGATGCACGACCGGCCGCTGCAGCTGACCCTGGCCGGCCAGGGCGCCTGGCAGGGCCAGCAGGGCTGGAGCGGCACGATCCGCACGCTGGACGAGCGCGGCACCGTCAACGTCCGGCTGGTGGCGCCCACGCAGCTGCAGGTGGCGGACCAGCGCGTCAAGCTGGGCGCGGCCGGCTTGCAGTTCGAGCAGGCGCGCGTGAACGTGGACAGCTTCGAGTTCGACCACGGGCGCATCCGCACCCAGGGCAAGCTCGACGGGCTTCAGGTGGCCAACCTGCTGCGCCTGGCCGAAGCCCTCACCGGCGAGGCGCCGCCGGTGCGCTCGGACCTGGTGCTCGACGGCAGCTGGAACATCACGCTGGCGGAGACCGTGGCCGGCTTTGCCGAACTGCGCCGGCGCAGCGGCGACGTCTCGGTGAGCGCGGGCCGCGGCATCACGACGCTGGGGCTTGGCGAGAGCGCGCTGCGTGCCGACTTGTCCGGCAACCACATCAGCGTGCGCGGCGGCGTCACTGCCTCGCGGCTGGGCAAGCTGGTGGTGGACGCCTCGGCCGGCCTGGTGCTGGAGCAGGGCCTGATGACGGTGACGCCGGCCTCGCCGCTGGCGGGCAAGGTGTCGATGGACGTCCCGCGGCTCAAGACGCTGGAGGCGCTGACCGGGCCGCAATATGCGTTCGACGGCAAGCTGGCGGCCACCATGCAGCTGGCGGGCACGGTGGGCCAGCCGCTGCTGACCGGCACCATCGACGGCGACGGCATCGCCATCACGATGTACGACGAAGGCATCCGCCTGACCGACGGCATCGTGCGCGTGGCGCTGGACCAGAACACCATCGAGCTCAAGCAGGTCGAGTTCCACGGCGGTGACGGCAAGATCGTCGCCACCGGCAATGTGAAGCTGGGCGAGACCGATCCCAACCTGAGCGGCAGGATCGTCGCCGACAAGCTGCAGATCTTCGCCAGCCCGGAACGCACCCTGATCATCTCGGGCGATGCCAATATCCTCAACGAGAACCGCCAGATCGTGATCCGCGGCAAGTTCCGCGTGGACCGCGGCCTGTTCGACCTGCCCAAGGCCGGCGCGCCGGTGCTGGGCGACGATGTGGTGGTGGTACGACGGCGTGACCAGCGCGAAGTGAAGACCGCCGCGACGCCCGCGCCGGAAGCCAAGCCGGCCAGCCGCTTCAGCCCGCTGATCGACCTGACCCTGGATCTGGGCGATAACTTCCGCTTCCGCGGGGCCGGCGCCGACCTCAGGCTGGCGGGCCAGCTGGGCGTGCGCAGCGCGCCGCTCACGCCGGTGCGCGCCACCGGCACCATCCGCGTTACCGACGGCACCTACGAGGCGTTCGGGCGCAAGCTAAACATCGAGCGCGGCATCGTCAACTTCAACGGCCCGGTGGACAATCCCAACCTGAACATCCGCGCCATGCGGCGCAACCAGGAGGTCGAGGCCGGCGTGGAAGTCACCGGCACGGTGCGCCTGCCGCGCGTCAGGCTGGTCTCGGAACCCAATGTGCCGGATGAGGATAAGCTGTCATGGCTGATGTTCGGCTACGGCGCGGAGAGCAATACCACCGGCCAGTCGCAGCAGCTCAATGCGGGCGCCCTGGGTGGCGCGGCGCTGGGCATGCTGGGCGGACGCGCCGGCAAGGGCATCGTGCAGCATCTGGGTATCGACGAGTTCTCGATCGGGCCGAGCACGGCGGGCCTGAACGAACAGCAGGTGGTGAGCGTGGGCAAGGCGGTGACCGAGCAGATCTCGGTAGGCTACGAACAGAGCCTGACCAGCTCTTCCAACGTGGTCAAGCTGACCTGGGCCTTCTCGCGGCGCTGGTCGCTGATTGCCAAGGGTGGTTCGATCAACGGGCTTTCGCTGCTGTTCAACCGCCGCTTCAACAACTGGGGCAACCTGTTCAGCGGTGCCTCGAGCGCAAGGAGCCAGACCGATGCCAGCCAGCAGGCCGACAGTGACAGAAGCCCGGCGCCGGGCAATCCCGCCTCGGATGCGGCGGCGCCCGCGCGGCCCTGACGCCCATGGGCGCCTTCCATCCACGATTGCGCCGTACCGGCGCCTTGCCGCCATGGGACTGATTTCCTCCGTGCTCGCCCTGCTCGGGTGCGACCAGCAGAAGGTCGACGAAGCCATGAAGAAGGCGGGCGATACCGCGCGCGCGACCTGGAACTCGGTCAAGCCCGACAGCCAGCTGTTCAAGGGCATCGTGGTCGGCGAGTCGGGCGAGGAGGACGTGCGGCGCCAGGCCGGGCGCCCGGAGATCGTGTGGGAGGAAGACGCGGGCGGGCGCCGGCTCGAATATCCGCGCGGCCCGGAAGGCGCCACCACGTGGATGGTGACGATCGGCGCCGACGGCAAGGTCCGGGCCATCGAGCAGGTGCTGAACGCGGAGAACTTCGCCCGCGTGCGCGCCGGCATGAGCCGCGACGACATCCGCCGCCTGCTCGGCAAGCCCACCAAGGTGGAAGCCTTCGCGCTGAAGAAGGAAGAAGTGTGGGGCTACCGCTGGTGGGAGACCTCGCAGGACAAGGCCTTCTTCAATGTGCACTTCGACGCCGCCGGCAAGGTGACGCACACCTCGCGCAGCGATGATCCTTCGAAGGTGCAGGGCGGCTGATCCTGTCCTGCCGCCCCGGCGATCCGCCTAGCGGATGCGCATGCCCGGGACCGCGCCTTCGTGCGGCTCCAGGATCCACAGGCCCGGCGTGGCCTTCTCGTCAGCGGCGGAGGCGGCCAGCACCATGCCTTCGGACAGGCCGAACTTCATCTTGCGCGGCGCCAGGTTGGCCACCATCACCGTGAGCTTGCCCACCAGCTGCTCCGGCGTGTAGGCAGACTGGATGCCGGAGAAGACGTTGCGGGTCTTGCCTTCGCCCAGGTCCAGCGTGAGCTGCAGCAGCTTGTTCGAACCTTCCACCTTCTGGCAGGCCACGATCTTGGCCACGCGCAGGTCCACCTTGGCGAAGTCGTCGATGGTGATGGTCTCGGCGATCGGCTCGATGGTGGCGGTGCCGGTGCCCGCTTCGGCGGCTGGCGCGGTGGCCTGCAGCGAATCGCGGTTGGCGGCCAGCAGCGCGTCGACCTGCTTGGCGTCCACGCGCGTCATCAGGTGCGAGTACGGCTGCACGGGGCGCGCCGCGCTGAGCTGCCGGTCGATGGCACGCCAGTCCAGCGGCTCGATATTGAGGAAGCGCTCCACGCCGGCGGCCATCAGCGGCACTACCGGCTTGAGGTAGACGGTGAGCAGGCGGAAGGCTTCCAGCGAGACCGAGCAGGCCGCGTGCAGGGCCGCGCGCTTGCTCTCGTCACGCGCCAGCTCCCAGGGCTTCTCGGTGTCGACGAAGGCGTTGACGGCGTCGGTCAGCTCCATCACCAGGCGCAGCGCCTTGCTGTATTCGCGGCTCTCGTAGAGATGCGCGACTTGCGGCGCGGCTTCGCGCAGCTGCTCGAGCAGCGGGTGCGCGAGCGCGGCTTCGTCCACCACGCCGTCGAAGCGCTTGACCAGGAAGCCGGCGGCGCGGCTGGCAATATTGACATACTTGCCGATCAGGTCGCTGTTCACGCGCGCGATGAAGTCCTCGAGGTTGAGGTCGAGGTCTTCCATGCTGGCGTTGAGCTTGGCGGCGAAGTAGTAGCGCAGCCATTCCGGGTTCATGCCGGTGTCGATATAGCTCTGCGCGGTGATGAAGGTGCCGCGCGACTTGCTCATCTTGGCGCCGTCCACGGTCAGGAAGCCATGGGCGAACACGTTGGTCGGCGTGCGGTAGCCCGAGAAGCGCAGCATGGCCGGCCAGAACAGCGTGTGGAAGTAGAGGATGTCCTTGCCGATGAAGTGATACTGCTCGGCGGTCGAATGCGGGCCCACCCAGGCATCGAAGTCGATGCCCTTCTTTTCCGCCAGGTTCTTGAAGCTGGCGTAGTAGCCGATCGGCGCGTCCAGCCACACGTAGAAATACTTGCCGGGCGCGCCCGGGATCTCGAAGCCGAAGTAGGGCGCGTCGCGCGAGATGTCCCAGTCAGACAGGGTCGAGGCCTCGCCTTCGCCGCCCAGCCATTCCTGCATCTTGTTGGCGGCTTCCGGCTGGGCCAGGTCGGCCACCCACTCGCGCAGGAAGCTCTCGCAGCGCGGGTCGGACAGCTTGAAGAAGTAATGCGCGGACGACTTGCGCACGGGCGTGGCGCCTGAGACCACCGAGTACGGGTTCTTCAGGTCGGTGGGCACGTAGGTGGTGCCGCACACCTCGCAGGAGTCGCCGTACTGGTCCTTGGCGCCGCACTTCGGGCACTCGCCCTTGATGAAGCGGTCCGGCAGGAACATGTTCTTGACCGGGTCGTAGAACTGCTCGACGTCGCGCTCGGCGATCAGGTCTTCGGCCTTCAGCGACAGGTAGATCTTGTCGGAGAGCTGCTTGTTCTCTTCCGAATCGGTGCTGTAGTAGTTGTCGAACGACACCTGGAAGCTGTCGAAATCGCGCTTGTGCTCGGTCCACACGCGGTCGATCAGTTGCTTGGGGGTGATCCCTTCCTTCTCCGCGCGCAGCATCACGGGCGTGCCGTGCGTGTCGTCCGCGCCCACGTAGTAGACCTCGTTGCCCATCATGCGCTGGAAGCGCACCCAGATGTCGGTCTGGATGTACTCCACCAGATGGCCGATATGGATCTGGCCGTTGGCGTATGGCAGGGCAGAAGTGACGAGGATGCGACGTGCGGTCATGGAAGAATTGCCGGTCAGGGGGTAAACAAAGTGGCGGGCGGGCGCCGGAGCATGCGTCAGGGCGCGCGCCGCAAGACGGCTATTCTAACAAGCGGTGTGGCCAGCGCGCGCGGGCACGGGGCCCGCGCCGCCGGGCGGGACAGGCCCGGCGGGAATTCGGTGCCTTCTCGTGTGATCCAGGGATAACTCGAAATCATCGGGACAAAAAAAGCGCCGGTCAGAGCCGGCGCAGCTTTCCACAACGGAAAAGGAGGAGAAATCAGGTACCGCCCGGGAGGTCAGTCACCCATCGCGAGCCAGCAACGGTGACAAGCGGTACCTGTTTCTATGACTCCATCATCCTTGAATTGGTTTCAAAAAAATTTCGACGCGGCGATTTTGTGCGCGGCCCGCCTCGGTGGCGTTATCCGCCACCGGCTGCGTCTGCCCGCGTCCTTCGGCTGCCAGGCGGTTGCGCGAGACGCCGCGGTCACCCAGGTAGCCGGCCACGCTCTGCGCGCGGCGCTGCGACAACTGCATGTTGTAGCTGGGGTTGCCGGTGCTGTCCGTATGCCCCACCACGGTCGCCGTTACGTCCTGGTGCTGGCCAAGGGTCTGCGCGACCTGGTCCAGCACCGAGCGGAACGACGGCTTGATGCTGGAGCTGTCCGTATCGAAGGTCACCTGGCTGGGGATGTTCACCTTCAGCGAGCCGTCCGGCTGTTCGGTGATCTGCGTGCCCGTGCCCGCTGTGTCCTTGTTCAGCTTGCCGCGGATGGTGTTCCAGTTGTAGCCGGTGGCCCCGCCCAGGGCACCGCCCACCGCCGCCCCCACCAGCGTGCCGGTGGTATTGCCGCCAATCAAGTTGCCCAGGCCCGCGCCGACCGCAGCGCCCACGCCGGTGCCGACCGCAGTCTGGGTGCCCTGTTCGGTGGCGCAACCGGCGGCGAGCGCGGCGACGATGGCAAGGCTGACGAACTTGAGTTTCATGCTTTCTCCTTCAGGACGAATCTTTCTGGCTGGATTTGATTTGACGGGGTGCGTACAACACCGCTAGAAATAACGCGGACGGCACGTGAATACAAGTGCCCGGCGGCATTACGCCGGGGCAGGCGTTTCTGGCGCACTACAATAAAGACATGGTGCCGGCTGCACAAGCATGCGCCTGTGACAGTTGTAAGTGCGTGTAAATCCATGTGCGATGCAGGGACTTGTCGCCCCCGCACCACCCTCGACCAGCGCGTGGTCCATACTTTGATACAGTACGCGGCTTCCCCATATTCAGTAGCGGAGATTGTCTTGAGCCTCACCATCGACCAGGTTACCGAAGTCCTGCGCACCGTGATCGACCCGAACACGGGCCGGGATCTGGTGTCCACCCGTTCCGCCCGCAACGTGCGGGTCGATGGCGGCGATGTGTCGCTGGAGGTCGAGCTGGGCTATCCCGGCAAGAGCCAGCTGGAGCCGATGCGCAAGGCGGTCGTTGCCGCGTTGCAGCAGCTGCCCGGCCTGACCAATGCCAGCGTGGCCGTCACCACCAAGATCGTTTCGCATGCGGTGCAGCGGGGCGTCAAGCTGCTGCCGGGCGTCAAGAACGTGATCGCGGTGGCCTCCGGCAAGGGCGGCGTGGGCAAGTCCACCACCGCCGTCAACCTGGCGCTGGCCTTGTCCGCCGAAGGTGCACGTGTCGGCATGCTGGATGCCGACATCTACGGGCCCAGCCTGCCGATGATGCTCGGCATCGCCGGCCGCCCCGAGTCATCGGACGGCCAGACCATGGAGCCGCTCGAAGGCCACGGCCTGCAGGCCAACTCGATCGGCTTTCTGATCGAACAGGACAACCCGATGGTGTGGCGCGGCCCGATGGTGACCTCGGCGCTGGAGCAGTTGCTGCGCCAGACCAACTGGCATGACCTCGACTACCTGATCGTCGATATGCCGCCGGGCACCGGCGACATCCAGCTGACGCTGTCGCAGAAGGTGCCGGTGACAGGTGCCGTGATCGTCACCACGCCGCAGGACATCGCGCTGCTCGATGCCAAGAAGGGCCTGAAGATGTTCGAGAAGGTCGGCATCCCCATCCTTGGCATCGTCGAGAACATGGCGGTCTACTGCTGCCCGAACTGCGGGCACGTAGAGCATATCTTCGGTGAAGGCGGCGGCGAGAAGATGTGCGCGGACTACGGCGTGGAACTGCTGGGCAGCCTGCCGCTGAACCGCTCGATCCGCGAGCAGGCCGACACCGGGCGCCCCACGGTCGTGGCCGATCCCGACAGCCCCGTCGCCGAGCTGTACCGCGCCATGGCGCGCAAGGTGGCGGTGAAGGTGGCGGACCGCGCGCGCGACATGACCAGCAAGTTCCCCAGCATCGTGGTGCAGAACACCTGAGCACCATTGGGCCGGGCGGCTGCGGCCGCCCGCGCCAGCCAACACCCCATATGACGGATTTCCAGCCGATCCAGTTGATCCCGCCGGCGGCAGACGCTGCCGCCGATTTCACCGCTGATTTCGCCGCCGATGCCGAGCAAGCGGCACGCGCCGACTTGTACGGCCTGCTGGCCACGCTGTTGTACCGTGCGCCCGATGCCGTGCTGCTCCACCATATCGCCGCGAACCGTGCCCATGGCGACGATGCCGCGACGGCGCTGGGTGAAGCGTGGAACCGTTTGTGCGATGCGGCGTCCGCCACCACCGTCGCCGAGGCCGCGGGCGAGTACCAGGCCATGTTCGGTGGCGCTCCCACTCCCGCCGTCTCGCCGCAGGGCGCCCGCTATGCGCGGGCCTGCCCGCTGCCGGCGCTGCGCGACGAGCTGGCGCGCCATGGCCTCGTCCGGCGCGAAGGGGTCGGCGAGAGCGAGGATCATATCGGCACGCTGTGCGAGGTGATGCGTGTGCTGGTGGCGGGCGGGCAGGCCGGCGCCGGCGGCCTTGCGGCCCAGCAGCATTTTTTCGCGAGCTACCTGCGGCCATGGGTGGGCGACTTCGCCGATGCCGTGGCGGCGCACCCTCAAGCGCGTTTCTACGCGCGCGTGGTGCGGCTGCTTTCGGCATTCATGGCGGTCGAGTCCATCGCGCTCGAACCCGCCTGACGCCGGCGCGGCCGCCCGGCGGCTTGCCGCCCGATGTCGGTCACGGCGCGCCAACTGGCAGCAAACTCACCACAGCGCGTCACATTGGAGCGGTACAATCAGCCGCACAACACCGTGAGAGGAGGTTCGGCATGAAGCATGTACGCGTACTTTTCGGTCTGGCGCTAGTGGGCACCCTGGTGGGCACCCTGGCGGGCTGCGGCGGCATGGGGACAAACGGCGGGGACAGCGCCGTCGCCAGCCTGGACGCCAAGAGCGGCACCGCCACGCAGGGCACCGTGACCTTCACCCAGCGCGGTGACCGCGTGCTGGTCAAGGCCGACGTGACCGGCCTCCCGCCCAACACCGAGCACGGCTTCCACGTACACGAGAAGGGCGACTGCTCGAGCCCCGACGCCATGAGCGCAGGCGGCCATTTCAACCCGACCGGCAAGCCGCACGGCTCGATGTCGATGCCCGACCACCATGCAGGCGACATCAACAACCTCCGAGCCGATGCCAGCGGCCGTGCCCAGGCCAGCTTCGAGCTGAGCGGCGTGACCGTCAGCCCCGGCCCCACCAGCGTGGTGGGCCATGCCGTGGTCGTGCACAAGGACCCGGACGACTACCGTACGCAGCCGACCGGCAATTCCGGCGGCCGCATCGCCTGCGGCGTCGTCGCCAAGTCCTGACGAGCGGGCGCGGGGCGGGCCGCCGCCCTTGCTTGCCCGCGCGGTCGCTGCGGCCGACGGGCGCCGCGTCCCGCGCGCAACGGGCACAACGGGCGCAACGGGCACGCGCGACATCGGCGCCGCATTCCCGATCCTCCCTTGCGCACCGCGTTTCCCGCGCTGCACCGGCCCCGGCCGCCCGGATTCCCCGCTGCGGCGGGCTGTCCCGCCTGAAGCCGGGAGCACCGGCAATTGGTTGTACAATGCGGCCCATCGCGAGGCCCCGGCAGGTCCGGCGTGCCGTGAGCAAATGCGAGCAGCGTTCCCCGGCTGCCCGGCGCGGCAAGGCCGCCGCCCGGCCGCGCCCCCGAGCCTGCCCTCATTTGTTCATCCCGGTACCCTTATGAGCATCAAATCCGATAAGTGGATCCGCCGCATGGCGGAACAACACGCCATGATCGAGCCGTTCGAGCCCGGTCAGGTGCGGGAGTCCGACGGCCGCAAGATCGTTTCGTACGGCACCTCGAGCTACGGCTACGACATCCGCTGCGCCGACGAATTCAAGATCTTCACCAATATCAACAGCACCATCGTCGATCCCAAGAACTTCGACGAGAAGTCCTTCGTCGACTTCAGGGGCGATGTCTGCATCATCCCGCCCAATTCCTTCGCGCTGGCCCGTACGATGGAGTATTTCCGCATCCCGCGCAGCGTGCTGACCATCTGCCTGGGCAAGAGCACCTACGCGCGCTGCGGCATCATCGTCAACGTGACGCCGTTCGAACCGGAATGGGAAGGCTACGTGACCCTGGAGTTTTCCAACACCACGCCGCTGCCCGCCAAGATCTACGCCGGCGAAGGCTGCGCCCAGGTGCTGTTCTTCGAGAGCGACGAGATCTGCGAGACTTCCTACCGCGACCGCGGCGGGAAGTACCAGGGCCAGCACGGTGTCACACTGCCGAAGACCTGATCCCTTTACAATGCGCGCGTCGCGGCGCGGCCGGCTCCACGGGGAGCATCGACCAGCCGCACGCCAAGCCTGAACGCCGAGCCACATGCAGCCCAGGGGAGTGCGTCCCCGGGCCATGTGGCTCAAGTCCTTCTTGCCGCCCAAGGATGCCCTATGAAATTCCGCTTTCCCGTCATCATCATCGATGAAGACTTCCGCTCCGAGAACATTTCCGGCTCGGGCATCCGTGCGCTAGCGCAGGCCATCGAGCAGGAAGGCATGGAGGTCATGGGCCTCACCAGCTACGGCGACCTGACTTCGTTCGCGCAGCAGTCCAGCCGGGCGTCCTCGTTCATCGTGTCGATCGACGACGACGAGTTCGTCAGCGAGGACGACCGCCCCGAAGCGGCGGCCATCGAGAAGCTGCGCGCCTTCGTCAATGAAGTGCGCCGCCGCAATACCGACCTGCCGATCTTCCTGTATGGGGAGACCCGTACCTCGCGCCATATCCCCAACGATATCCTGCGCGAGCTGCACGGCTTCATCCACATGTTCGAGGACACGCCGGAGTTCGTGGCGCGCCACATCATCCGCGAAGCGAAGGTCTATCTCGACTCGCTGGCGCCGCCGTTCTTCAAGGCGCTGATCGCCTACGCGCAGGACAGCTCCTACTCGTGGCACTGCCCCGGCCACTCCGGCGGCGTGGCCTTCCTGAAGAGCCCGGTCGGCCAGGTGTTCCACCAGTTCTTCGGCGAGAACATGCTGCGCGCCGACGTCTGCAACGCCGTGGACGAACTCGGCCAGCTGCTCGACCACACCGGCCCGGTGGCGGCCTCGGAGCGCAATGCCGCGCGCATCTTCAACTCCGACCACATGTACTTCGTCACCAACGGCACCTCCACCTCGAACAAGATGGTGTGGCATGCCAACGTGGCGCCGGGCGACATCGTGGTGGTGGACCGCAACTGCCACAAGTCGATCCTGCACGCGATCATGATGACCGGGGCGATCCCCGTCTTCCTGATGCCCACGCGCAATCACTACGGCATCATCGGCCCGATCCCCAAGAGCGAGTTCGATCCGGAGACCATCCGCCGCAAGATCGCCGCGCACCCGTTCGCCAGCCAGGCCAAGAACCAGAAGCCGCGCATCCTGACCATCACCCAGGGCACTTACGACGGCGTGCTGTACAACGCCGAACAGATCAAGGAAATGCTGGCGAGCGAGATCGACACGCTGCATTTCGATGAAGCCTGGCTGCCGCACGCGGCATTCCACGAGTTCTATCACAACATGCACGCGATCGGCAAAGGCCGCCCGCGCAGCAAGGACGCGCTGGTGTTCGCCACGCAATCCACGCACAAGCTGCTGGCCGGCCTGTCGCAGGCCTCGCAGATCCTTGTGCAGGATTCGGACACGCGCAAGCTGGACCGCTACCGCTTCAACGAGGCGTACCTGATGCACACCTCGACCAGCCCGCAATACTCGATCATTGCCTCCTGCGACGTGGCGGCGGCGATGATGGAAGCCCCCGGCGGCACCGCGCTGGTGGAAGAAAGCATCCAGGAAGCCATCGATTTCCGCCGCGCCATGCGCAAGGTGGAAGGCGACTACGATGCCGGCAATAACGGCGACTGGTGGTTCAAGGTATGGGGCCCCGACGCGCTGGTCGAGGACGGCATCGGCGACCGCGAGGAATGGATGCTCAAGGCCAACGAGCGCTGGCACGGCTTCGGCGACCTGGCCGACGGCTTCAACCTGCTCGACCCGATCAAGGCCACCATCATCACCCCGGGCCTCGACGTGGACGGCGAGTTCAGCGAGCGCGGCATCCCGGCCGCCATCGTACCAAGGGCCGCTGGAACTCGCTGGTGACCGAGCTGCAGCAGTTCAAGGACGACTACGACCAGAACCAGCCGCTGTGGCGCGTGCTGCCCGAGTTCGTGGCCAAGCACCCGCAATACGAGCGCATGGGCCTGCGCGACTTGTGCGATGCCATCCACAGCGTCTACAAGGCCAACGACGTGGCCCGCGTGACCACCGAGATGTACCTGTCGGACATGGAACCGGCGATGAAGCCGTCGGACGCGTGGGCCATGATGGCGCACCGGGAGATCGAGCGCGTCGCGGTGGACGAGCTGGAAGGCCGCGTCACCGCCATCCTGCTCACGCCGTATCCGCCGGGCATTCCGCTGCTGATCCCGGGCGAGCGTTTCAATCGGATCATCGTGCAGTACCTGAAGTTCGCGCGCGATTTCAACAAGCTGTTCCCCGGCTTCGAGACGGACATCCACGGGCTGGTGGAGGAAGAGGTCGAGGGCGGCGGCAGGGCGTATTTCGTCGATTGCGTGAAGTAAAGCGGGCTGAAGCGGGCTGAAGCGGGCCGCAGCGAAGCCAGGCGAGGGGCTGAAGCCGCCGCAGCGGCACACGACGCCGTTTCCGGGAATCCGTTAGAGTTGCCTTCGTAGCGATCCATGCAACCTTGACGGAGAGAACATGACTTCAGCGCGTGCGGTGGAACTCACCGAATTCGGCGGCCCGGAGGTGATGCGGCTGGTCACGACCGATTTGCCGGCGCCGGCGGCCGGCCAGGTGCAACTGCGCCAGACCGCCATCGGCTTCAACTACCTCGACGTGTACCAGCGCTCGGGCAAGTATCCCTTGCCCAGCCCGACCGGGCTCGGCCATGAAGCGGCCGGCGTGGTCGAGGCGGTGGGCGAGGGGGTGACCAGCCTGCGCGCGGGCGACCGCGTGGTCTACATGCATGCCGGCATCGGCGCCTACGCCGACCGCCGCAACGTACCCGCCGACAAGCTCGTCAAGCTGCCCGACGGCATCGACGACGTGGCCGCCGCCGCGGTCTTCTTCAAGGCCATGACCGCGCAGTACCTGGTCAGGAAAACCCACCGCGTGGAGCCTGGCGACATCGTGCTCGTGCATGCCGCCGCCGGTGGCGTGGGCCAGATCCTCAGCAGCTGGGCCAAGGCCCTCGGCGCCACCGTGGTCGGCACGGCGGGCTCGGCGGCCAAGTGCGAGATCGCGCTGGCGGCCGGCTGCGATATCGCCGTCGACTACTCGCAGGCGGACTGGGTGCGGCAGGTGATCGACGCCACCGGCGGGCGCAAGGCGCGCGTGGTCTACGACTCGGTGGGCAAGCACACTTTCCTCGGTTCGCTGGACTGCACGGCGCCGTTCGGGCTGGTGGCGCTATATGGCGCGGCGTCCGGTCCCGTGGCGGCCATCGAGCCGGAACTGCTCAACAAGAAGGGCTGCCTGTTCCTGACGCGGCCCTCGGTGTTTCCGCACAACGCCGATGCGCAGACTTTCCGCGCCAACGCGGCCGATGTGTTCCAGGCGCTCGGGCAGGGTGCGATCCGCGCCGCCATCGGCGCGCGCTATGCGCTGGAGCAGGTCGCCGAAGCGCACCGCGCCGCCGAGGCGCGCGCCACGACCGGCGCCATCGTGCTGTTGCCGTAGGCGCGCGGCTCGCGCCGCAAAAGAAAAAGGTCCCGCATGCGGGACCTTTTTTCATGGCGGCTGCCAGCCGGTTCAGTTCTTCTTGTCGAACTCGAACTGCGGCGCGGCCGGTTCGCTCTGCGGTGCCGAGGGCAGTTCGAGCGTGCCCGGGCTGCTGGCCCCGCCCGCACCGCCCGCTGGCGGCGCCGAGGCCCCCCCGCTGTCGCCGAGCGGGATCGTGACCTCCGCCGAGTTGCTATGGTGCAGCGAGCCCTTGTCGAGGAACATGGTGACCATGCCCGGCCAGAACATCACCATCACCACCATGATCATCTGCAGGCCCACCCAGGGAAGGGCGCCCCAGTAGATGTCCGAGCTCTTCACTTCCTTGGGGGCGATCCCGCGCAGGTAGAACAGCGCGAAACCGAACGGCGGGTGCATGAACGAGGTCTGCATGTTCACGCACAGCATCACGCCGAACCACACCAGCGCCGCCGTGGCCGCCGCTTCCGGGTTGCCGCCCATCGAGGCCGCCACCACCGGCGTCAGCACCTTGACCGCAACCGGCGCCAGCATCGGCACCACGATGAAGGCGATCTCGAAGAAGTCGAGGAAGAACGCCAGGAAGAAGATGAACAGGTTCACCACCAGCAGGAAGCCGATCCAGCCGCCCGGCAGCGAGGTGAACATATGCTCAACCCACGCGCCGCCGTCCACGCCCTGGAACACCACCGAGAAGCAGGTGGAGCCGATCAGGATGAACACCACCATGGCGGTGATGCGGGCCGTGGACTGGTAGGCCTCGACGATCAGCCCGCGCAGGTCGGTCAGTTGCCCGGCGCGCAGGATCAGCCAGGCGATCACCAGGTAGACCACCGCCAGCGGGATGCGGAAGGCGTGCGAGCCGAAGGCGAAGAAGCCGGCGACGATGGCGACGCCGGTAGCGACGATGCCGGTGCGATAGAGCGTGCGGTCCAGCTTGCCGAAGCCGGGGTCGCGCAGCACCGCCAGCACCAGCGCGCCGACCGCGCCCATGGCGCCGGACTCGGTGGGGGTGGCAATGCCCAGCATGATGGTGCCCAGCACCAGGAAGATCAGCACCGCGCAGGGGATGATGCCGCGCAGGCATTTGCGCCACAGCGGCCAGCCGCGCAGCGTGCGTTCTTCCGGCGGCACCGGCGGCAGCCAGTCAGGCTTGATGCGCGCCAGCACGAAGGTGTAGAGCGCGAACAGCGCGATCTGGACCAGCGACGGGCCCCAGGCGCCCAGGTACATGCTGCCCACGTCGGCGCTGCCCATCGGCGTCTTGAGCTGGTCGGCCAGCACCACCAGCACCAGCGAAGGCGGCACCAGCTGCGTGATGGTGCCCGATGCCGCGAGCACGCCGGTGGCGTACTTCATGTTGTAGCGGTAGCGCATCATCACCGGCAGCGAGATCATCGCCATGGCGATCACCTGGGCCGCCACCGTGCCCGTGATGGCGCCGAGGATGAAGCCGACGATGATCACCGAATAGCCCAGGCCGCCGCGCACCGGGCCGAACAGCTGGCCCATGGAGTCGAGCATGTCCTCGGCCAGCCCGCACTTCTCCAGGATCGCGCCCATGAAGGTGAAGAACGGGATCGCCAGCAACAGCTCGTTGGCCAGCACGCTGCCGAACACGCGGCTGGGCACCGCCTGCAGGAAGCTGACCGGGAAAAAGCCGAACTGGATGGACAGGATGCCGAAGGCCAGGCCCACGGCAGACAGCGAAAATGCGACCGGGAAGCCGATCAGCATGAATACCACCAGGCCGCCGAACATGAGCGGCGGCATGAATTCCAAAGGAATCGTCATTGCACCGGCCTCTCGTATTTCGATTCGATGCGCACCAGGCCCTGGAGGGCGGCAATGCGCTTGATCAGCTCGGACACGCCCTGCAAGCCAAGCAGGGCGAAACCGAGGGGCACCACCAGCTTGATCGGATAACGCGGCAGGCCGCCGGAATTACCCGATTGCTCGAGGATGCGCCACGAGGGCAGGAAGAGGGATTCCCACGACAGCCAGGCGAACAGCACGCACGAAGGCAGCAGGAAGAAAATGATGCCGAAGATGTCGATCCAGTGCTGCGCGCGTTCCGATACGTTGCCGTAGATCAGGTCCACGCGCACGTGCTCGTTGCGCTGGAAGGTGTATGACGTGCCGAACATCACGGCAATGGCAAACATATACCACTGCAATTCGAGCGGCCAGTTATCGCTAAGGTTGAAGCCGTAACGCAGCAGGGCGTTGCCTGCGCTGATCAGACACGAAAGCAGGATCATGATGTTTGCAAGCCTGCCCGTATGCTGATTCAACCTGTCGATCTGTCGTGACAGACCAAGCAAGTAATACATGGGTTGTCTCCCCGGTTTTTGCGGCGATTAGTTTATCTGTAACAAAATGCATCGGCGCTTGGGGCTAATACCTACCGCATTGCGCAAAAATCGCGGATAAAGAAAAAAAGCCGCCAGGACGCATGCCCTGGCGGCTTTTCTCTACTGCGGAACTTACGTGAAACTTACGGCTGCGTGCGGCGCTTGCTCAAAGGGCCGCGCGCGCGGCGGCGATCGCCGCGCGCACCTGCGCCGGCGCGGTGCCGCCGATATGGTTGCGCGCCGCGACCGAGCCTTCCAGCGTCAGCACTGCATGCACGTCGTCGCCGATCAGCGCGGCCTTGTCGCCGAGGCCGGTGGCGTCGCGCAGCTCGGCCACGGTGAGGTCGGCCAGGTCGCAGCGGCGGTCGTCGCAGGCGCGCACGGCGTGGGCCACGGCTTCGTGGGCGTCGCGGAAGGGCAGGCCGCGCTTGACCAGGTAGTCGGCCAGGTCGGTCGCGGTGGCGTAGCCCTGCAGCGCGGCGGCGCGCATGGCTTCGGGCTTGACGGAGATGCCCGGCACCATGTCCGCGAAGATGCGCAGCGTGTCGGCCACGGTATCCACCGTGTCGAACAGCGGCTCCTTGTCTTCCTGGTTGTCCTTGTTGTAGGCCAGCGGCTGGCCCTTCATCAGGGTCAGCAGGCCGACCAGGTGGCCGTTGACGCGGCCGGTCTTGCCGCGCGCCAGTTCGGGCACGTCCGGGTTCTTCTTCTGCGGCATGATCGAGCTGCCGGTGCAGAAGCGGTCGGCGATGTCGATGAAGCCCACGCGCGGGCTCATCCAGATCACCAGTTCTTCCGAGAAGCGCGAGACATGGGTCATCACCAGCGCCGAGGCGGCGCAGAACTCGATGGCGAAGTCACGGTCGGAGACGGCGTCGAGCGAGTTGCGGCACACGCCGTCGAAGCCGAGCTGCTGCGCCACGAACTCGCGGTCGATCGGGTAGCTGGTGCCGGCCAGCGCGGCCGCGCCCAGCGGCAGGCGGTTGACGCGGCGGCGGCAGTCAGCCATGCGCTCGGCGTCGCGCGTGAACATTTCCACGTAAGCCAGCAGGTGATGGCCGAAGGTGACCGGCTGGGCCACCTGCAAGTGGGTGAAGCCCGGCAGGATGGTGTCGGCGTTCTTCTCGGCCAGGTCCAGCAGCGCGCCGCGCAGCGCGCCCAGCAGGCCGATGATGGTGTCGATCTCGCTGCGCAGCCACAGGCGGATGTCGGTGGCCACCTGGTCGTTGCGCGAGCGGCCGGTGTGCAGGCGCTTGCCGGCGTCGCCCACCAGCGCGGTCAGGCGCGCCTCGATGTTCAGGTGGACGTCTTCCAGGTCGAGCTTCCACTCGAAGCTGCCCGCTTCGATCTCGCCGCGGATCTGCGTCATGCCGCGTTCGATCTCGGCGCGGTCGGCCTCGGCGATGATTCCCTGCTTGGCCAGCATGGCGGCGTGCGCGAGCGAACCCTGGATGTCGAACAGCGCCAGGCGCTTGTCGAAGAACACCGAAGCGGTGTAGCGCTTCACCAGGTCGGACATCGGTTCGGAGAAGCGGGCGGACCAGGCTTCGCCTTTCTTGGCAAGTTGGGAGGTCATGGGCGGTAAGGCTGGGTTGGCTCGCAGGCCGGCGGCAGCACCGCGGCGCGAGCGGAAAAATCGGGGAAACAACGATTATATCGCTGCCGCCGCCTTCCCAGCCGGGTCTACAGGGTGTTGTCGATGACCCGGCCCTTGAACACCACGGGCCCGGTCGGCCCGTTGGGGTCCGGCGAGCCGCCGCGCGGCTCCACGCTGATGGCCAGCGCCGGCACCTTGCCGAGCTGCTGGGCGACCGTCAGGCGCAGCTGTCGCTGGTGGCCGAGCACGCCCAGCGATTGCGGCTTGCCGCCCGCCGGCAGCGCCCACAGCTGGAGCGCCTGCGCATCGGTCAGTGCCAGGTGATCCAGGCGACGCAATGTCAGCGCCTGCGAACGTGCGTCCCACGTCACCAACACAGCCGCCTCGGCGCGGTCGTCGTTGAGCACCGCCACGGCGTTGACCAGCGGCGCGGTATCCAGCTCGCGGGCCATCCGCACATTGAGGGCGATGGCGGCCACGGCCAGCGCCCCCGCGGCCAGCGTGGCGCCGCGCCAGAAGCCGGCCGCGCCCCACAGGCGTTGCCACCAGCCGGCGGCGGCCTGGCCCGGCGCTGCCGCGGCTGCGGGAGCCGGCTGCCAGCCCAGGCGCTGCTCGATGCCGCACCAGAGCTTGTCCACCGGCTCGGAGCCTGCCTGCACCTCGGCGATGCCCGCCAGGCGCGCCTGCCACTGGCCGATGGCGGCGCGGATGGCGGGTTCCTGCCGCGCCAGCTGCTCGAAGCGGCGGCGCGCGCCGCCGCGCAGCACGCCCAGCG